>NZ_BAAANG010000019.1:0-12130 GCF_039529675.1 Microbacterium paludicola | reverse complement strand
CGTGGTTACTTGATGGCCGGCTGGCGCTTGCGCGTCGTCAGGACCTGGTCGACGAGGCCGTACTCGACCGCCTCCGCGCCGCTCAGGATCTTGTCGCGGTCGATGTCCTTGTTGACCTGCTCGACCGTCTTGTTCGAGTGCTTCGCGAGCGTCTCCTCGAGCCAGGTGCGCATGCGCAGGATCTCGGCCGCCTGGATCTCGATGTCCGACGCCTGACCGTGACCGGCCTCGCCGACGGCGGGCTGGTGGATCAGCACGCGCGCGTTGGGCAGCGCCAGACGCTTGCCCGGGGCTCCGGCGGCGAGCAGGACCGCGGCGGCCGAGGCCGCCTGGCCGAGCACGACCGTCTGGATCTGGGGCGAGATGTACTGCATCGTGTCGTAGATCGCCGTCATGGCCGTGAACGAGCCACCGGGCGAGTTGATGTACATGATGATGTCGCGGTCGGGGTCCTGGCTCTCGAGCACGAGCAGCTGCGCCATGACGTCGTCTGCGGACGCGTCGTCGACCTGCACGCCGAGGAAGATCACGCGATCTTCGAACAGCTTGTTGTACGGGTCCTGGCGCTTGTAGCCGTAGGCCGTGCGCTCCTCGAACTGGGGCAGGATGTAGCGGCTGCCCGGCATCTGCAGGCCCTGGGGCGACGTCTGGCCGGTGTAGGGGGTGTGCATCTTCGATACGTCCTTCTCTGTGTACCCGGGCTCAGTTCGCCGCGCGGTCGGTGCCGCCGCCGCCGGTGACGTCGGCCGCGTGCTCGCGGATGTGGTCGACGAAGCCGTACGCGAGGGCCTCCTCGGCCGAGAACCAGCGGTCACGGTCGCCGTCCTCGTTGATCTGCTCGACCGACTTGCCGGTCTGGGCAGCGGTGATCTCGGCAAGACGGCGCTTCATGTCGAGGATGAGCTGCGCCTGCGTCTGGATGTCGCTCGCGGTGCCGCCGAAGCCGCCGTGGGGCTGGTGGAGCAGCACGCGCGCGTTCGGCGTGATGTAGCGCTTGCCCTTGGTGCCGCTGGTCAGCAGGAGCTGGCCCATCGAGGCCGCCATGCCGATGCCGACGGTGACGATGTCGTTGGGCACGAACTGCATGGTGTCGTAGATCGCCATGCCGGCCGTGATCGATCCGCCGGGCGAGTTGATGTAGAGGTAGATGTCCTTCTCGGAGTCCTCTGCCGCGAGAAGCAGGATCTTCGCGCAGATCTCGTTCGCGTTGTCGTCGCGCACCTCCGAGCCAAGCCAGATGATGCGGTCCTTCAGCAGGCGGTCGAAGGCACTCTGTGCCATCAGCGGTTCGGGCATTCTCACTCCATTCAGTGGTGCGTCGATATGACCCTACCCGCGGGTTATCCGGGCCTCGCGCGTGTTCGCCGTGGGCATACGTGGGTGTCGGAGTCCCGTCCGCCGGCGGCCGCGAAGGCGCTCCTCTAACGGCCCGCGGCCCCGATTCGCAAGCCCTTCCGCAGGGCCCGGTCTCCGCGTTAGCGTCGCCGTGAGAGCTGTCCCGGCTCCCCTCACAGGAACGGCAGGATCACATGGAGACGTGGCCAGGACGGCCCTACCCGCTGGGTGCGACATACGACGGCGACGGCACGAACTTCGCGCTCTTCAGCGAGGTCGCCGACAAGGTCGAGCTCTGCCTCTTCGACGACGACGGCACCGAGACGCGCGTCGGCATCATCGAGGTCGACGCGAACGTGTGGCACGCGTATCTTCCCGGAGTCGGCCCCGGTCAGGAGTACGGCTACCGGGTCCACGGACCGTTCGATCCCGCCGCCGGCCATCGCTGCGACCCCAGCAAGCTCCTCGTCGACCCGTATGCCAAGGCGCTGTCGGGAAGCATCGACTGGGATCCGTCGCTGTTCGACCACCACTTCGACGACCCCGACGTGCGCAACGAGGACGACTCGGCCGCGCACACCATCCGGTCTGTGGTGATCAACCCGTACTTCGACTGGCGCGGAGACCGGCGCCCCGGCACCCCCTACGGCCAGACGCTGATCTACGAGGCGCACGTGAAGGGGCTGACTGAGCTGCATCCCGAGATCCCCGAGGAGCAGCGCGGCACGTACGCCGGCGTCGCCCATCCCGCCGTTGTCGCCCACCTGAAGCGGCTGGGCGTGACGGCGATCGAGCTGATGCCCGTGCACCAGTTCATCCACGACTCCGTCCTGCTGGAGAAGGGGCTGCGCAACTACTGGGGCTACAACACGCTCGGCTTCCTCGCGCCGCACAACGAGTACTCCTCCAGCGGCGACCGCGGCGAGCAGGTGCAGGAGTTCAAGGCGATGGTGCGGGCGCTCCACGCCGCGGGCATCGAGGTCATCCTGGACGTCGTCTACAACCACACGGCGGAGGGCAACCACCTCGGCCCGACGCTGTCGTTCAAGGGAATCGACAACGCCGCCTACTACCGGCTCGTCGAGGACGACCCGCAGTACTACATGGACTACACGGGCACGGGCAACACACTCAACGTCCGCAACCCGCACTCGCTGCAGCTGATCATGGACTCGCTGCGGTACTGGGTGACCGACATGCACGTCGACGGCTTCCGCTTCGACCTCGCATCCACGCTCGCGCGGGAGTTCTACGAGGTCGATCGCCTGTCGAGCTTCTTCGACCTCGTGCAGCAGGATCCGGTGGTGTCGCAGGTGAAGCTGATCGCCGAGCCGTGGGATGTCGGTCCCGGCGGCTACCAGGTCGGCAACTTCCCCCCGCAGTGGACCGAGTGGAACGGGAAGTTCCGCGACACGGTGCGCGACTTCTGGCGGGGCGAGCCCTCGACCCTCGGCGAGTTCGCCTCGCGGTTCACCGGCTCCGCCGACCTGTACGAGGGAAGCGCGCGCCGGCCGATCGCCTCCATCAACTTCGTCACGGCGCACGACGGCTTCACCATGCGCGACCTCGTCTCGTACAACGAGAAGCACAACGAGGCCAACGGCGAGGACGGGCGGGACGGCGAGTCGCACAACCGCTCGTACAACCTCGGCGTGGAGGGGCCGACCGACGACGCCGAGATCCTCGAGCTGCGCGCCCGGCAGCAGCGCAACCTGCTGACGACACTGCTGCTGTCGCAGGGAGTGCCGATGCTGCTTCACGGCGACGAGCTCGGTCGCACGCAGCAGGGGAACAACAACGGCTACGCCCAGGACTCGCCGCTCACCTGGATCCACTGGGACGAGGCCGACGAGCCCCTGATCGAGTTCACGGCGCTCGTGTCGCGCCTGCGGCGCGAGCATCCGACCTTCCGGCGGTGGGGCTTCTTCGACGGCCGGCCGGTGCGCCGCGGCGAGGGAGACCCGCTTCCCGACATCGTGTGGCTGACGCCCGACGGCTCGCCCATGGACGAGGGCGACTGGCAGACGAGCTACGCGCGCACGCTCGGGGTGTTCCTGAACGGCCAGGGCATCCAGGAGCGCGGCCCGCGCGGCGAGCGGATCGTCGACCGGCACTTCCTGCTGTTCTTCAACGCGCACAGCGAGCCCGTCGACTTCACCCTTCCCGCCGACGAGTTCGCGGCGTCGTGGGACATCGTGCTGAACACCTCGGACGGGCGCGATCCCGCACCTCACGAGGCGGGAAGCACCATCGCGGTGCCGGCCCGGTCGATCCTCGTGCTGCGCGAGTGGCAGGAGGAGGCGGCCGCGCCCGAGTGGTCGCCGGCGGCGTCCGTCCGGCAGGCGCTGGCGGGCGGTCAGGGCGGTGCCGGCGGTCAGGACGTCGAGGCCGACGGATGAGCGGGCGCATCCCCCGCTCCACCTATCGCCTGCAGATCCGGCGCGAGTTCGACCTCGACGCCGCGGCGGGCGTCGTCGACTATCTGAAGGCGCTCGGCGTCGATACCGTCTACCTCTCCCCCCTGCTCGCGAGCGAGCCGGGCTCCAACCACGGCTACGACGTGATCGACCACTCCCGGGTGGACCCGGATCGCGGCGGACCCGAGGGGCTCGAGCGGTTCGCGACGGCCGCCCGCGAGGCGGGGCTCGGGGTGCTCGCCGACATCGTGCCGAACCACGTCGGCATCGCGACGCCGCGGCTGAACCCGTGGTGGTGGGACGTGCTCACGCACGGGCGCGGATCGCGTCACGCCGAGGCGTTCGACATCGACTGGGACGCCGCGAGCGGGCGGATCAGGATCCCGGTGCTCGGCGACGACGACGTCGAGAAGCCGGATCTCGGCCTGCGCATCGAGGACGGCGAGCTGCGGTACTACGACAACGCGTTCCCCCTCGCGCCGGGCACTGCCGACGACGGCGCGTCGCCGGGCGTGGTCCACGCGCGACAGCACTACGAGCTCGTCCACTGGCGCCGCGGTGACAGCGAGCTGAACTACCGCCGCTTCTTCGCGGTGTCGACGCTCGCCGCCGTGCGTGTCGAGGACCCGCGCGTGTTCGACGAGAGCCACGCGGAGATCCTGCGGTGGCTCCGCGAGGGGCTCGTCGACGGCCTGCGCATCGACCATCCCGACGGCCTCACCGACCCCGGCGGCTACCTCGCCCGCCTTGCAGACGCGTCCGACGGCGCGTACGTGCTCGTGGAGAAGATCCTCGAGCCGGGCGAGCCGCTCCCGGCGCACTGGGCGACCGCCGGCACCACCGGATACGACGCCCTCGGCGACATCGATCGCGTCCTCGTCGACTCGGCCGCGCGCACCGCGCTCGACGACCTCGAGGCCGAGCTGCGAGCGGATTCGCCGCAGACCGGCACCGCCGACTGGCACCGGATGATCCACGACGGAAAGCGCGCCGTGGCAGACGGCCTGCTGCAGGCGGAGGTGCGGCGCCTCGCCCGGCTCGTGCCGGACATCGAGGGCGCCGAGGACGCGCTGGCCGAACTGCTCGCCTGCTTCCCTGTCTACCGGTCGTACCTGCCCGCCGGGCTCGACCACCTCCACGAGGCGGCCGCCGCGGCCAAGCGCGGCAGGCGCGACCTCGCCCGCACGATCGACCGGCTGCTCCCCCTGCTCGCCGACCCGGATCATCCTGCCGCGATCCGGTTCCAGCAGACCTCCGGGGCCGTGATGGCGAAGGGCGTCGAGGACACGGCCTTCTACCGCTACGGACGCCTCGCCTCGCTCAACGAGGTGGGCGGGGATCCCGCCGAGTTCGCGATCGACGTGCGCGAGTTCCACCGCCGGCAGGCCGCACGGCAGGCGTCCTGGCCGCTGTCGATGACGACCCTGTCCACGCACGACACGAAGCGCGGCGAGGACACCCGCGCACGGATCGACGCCCTCGCCGAAGTGCCGGAGCTGTGGTGCAGCACCCTCCGCACGCTGCGCACGCTGGCGCCCCTCGGCGACGGCCCGTTCGAGTCGCTGCTGTGGGCATCCCTGATCGGCGCCTGGCCGCTGTCCCGCGAGCGCGCCCACGCGTATGCCGAGAAGGCCGCCCGCGAGGCCGGCACGCGGACGACGTGGACCGCGCCGGATGAGGCGTTCGAGCGATCGATGCACGCGCTCGTCGACGCGGCCTTCGACGACGCGTCCGTCCAGCGGACGCTCGAGGAGTGCGTGGGGTTCGTGCAAGCCGCCGGCTGGTCGAACTCGCTGTCGGCCAAGCTGCTCCAGCTCGCCGCACCGGGCGTCCCGGACGTCTACCAGGGGTCCGAGCTGTGGAATCGGTCGCTCGTGGACCCCGACAATCGCCTTCCGGTCGACTACGCCGAGCGCCGCGCCATCCTGGAGCGCATCGACGGCGGCGAGCTGCCCGACCTCGATGAGACCGCCGCCGCCAAGCTGCTGGTCACGACGCGGGTCCTCCGCGCCCGCCGCGACCGTCCCGAGCTGTTCACCCGCTACGCCGGGCTGGACGTCACGGGCGGGGCCGCGGAGCACGCGATCGCGTTCGACCGCGGCGGCGCGGTGGCGGTCGCCACGCGTCTGCCCCTCGGGCTCGAGAGGCGGGGCGGATGGGCCGACGCGCGCGTGATGGTGCGGCCCGGCCACTACGTCGACGCGATCACCGGCGTCTCCTTCTCGGGCGACGCCCTGGCGCTTGCGGACGTGCTGGGGCGCTATCCGGTCGCCCTGCTGCTGAGGGAGGGCTGATGGGTTTCGAGGTCTGGGCGCCGCGCCCCGCATCGGTGCGCCTCGTCGTGGACGGGCAGACGCACGACATGAGGCGCGAGGGCGGATGGTGGCGGGCCGACGTCCCCCGTCGTCCCGGGCAGCGGTACGGCTACCTGCTCGACGACCGCGACACGCCCGTGCCGGATCCGCGGTCGCTGCGCCAGCCGGACGGTGTGCATGAGCTGAGCCAGGTGCACGACCTCGGCTTCGGCTGGACCGATCAGCGCTGGACGGGCCGACAGCTCGCCGGATCGGTGATCTACGAGATGCATGTGGGCACGTTCACCCCGGACGGAACGCTGGATGCCGCCATCCAGCGTCTCCCGCACCTCATCGACCTCGGCATCGACCTCGTCGAGGTCCTGCCCGTGAACTCGTTCAACGGCGCCTGGAACTGGGGATACGACGGCGTGCTCTGGTACGCCGTCGACGAGACCTACGGCGGTCCGGAGGCGTACCAGCGGTTCGTCGACGCGTGCCACGCCGCGGGCCTCGGCGTCATCCAGGACGTCGTGTACAACCACCTCGGCCCCAGCGGCAACTACCTGCCGCTGTTCGCCCCGTACCTGCAGGACGCGAGCGCGAACACCTGGGGGTCGTCTCTCGATCTCTCCGAGCACGAGGTGCGGGAGTACATCCTCGACAACGCCCTCATGTGGCTGCGCGACTTCCACGTGGACGGGCTCCGCCTGGATGCCGTTCACGCGCTTGTCGACGACTCCCCCACGCACCTGCTGCAGGAGATGGCCGAACGCGTCGACGCGCTGAGCGCGCACCTGCGGCGTCCGCTCACGCTCATCGCGGAGTCGGACATGAACGACCCGAAACTGATCACGCCGCGCGAGGGCGGCGGCTACGGTCTTCACGCCCAGTGGAGCGACGACTATCACCACGCGGTGCACGTCGCGCTCACCGGCGAGACCTCGGGCTACTACGCCGACTTCGAGCCGATCGAGGCGCTCGCCAAGGCGGCGACCCGCGGGTTCTTCCACGACGGCACCTGGTCGTCGTTCCGCGAACGCGAGCACGGTCGTCCGATCCCGCCCGAGACGCCCACCTGGCGCCTCGTCGCCTACGCGCAGGATCACGATCAGATCGGCAACCGCGCGACGGGCGACCGGCTCTCGCAGACGCTCGACGACGACGGCCTGGCGATCGCGGCGCTGCTCGCGCTCGCGGGCCCCTTCACGCCGATGCTGTTCATGGGCGAGGAGTGGGGCGCGTCCACACCGTGGCAGTTCTTCACGGCCCACCCCGAGCCGGAGCTCGGGGAGGCGACGGCGCAGGGCCGCATCGCCGAGTTCGAGCGTATGGGCTGGGATCCGGCGGTCGTGCCCGATCCGCAGGCCCCCGAGACGTTCCGCCGGTCGAAGCTCGACTGGTCGGAGCCGTCGACCGGTCGTCACGCGCGCCTGCTGCAGATCCACCGCGAGCTCATCGCGCTGCGACGCCGCGAGCCCGACCTGACCGACCCGCGCTTCGACCGGCTGTCGGCCGAGTGGAGCGAGGATCCGCGGTGGATCCGGATCCGCCGCGGCGCGCTCGAGATCGTCGTCAATCTCGCCGACCTGCCGCTCGCGATCACTCCACCCCGCGAGGTCCTGTTCGCGACCACGCCGCTGGGAGCGGAGGCCGACGGCATCCCGCCCCGCTCGGGCGCGATCATCCGCCCGTGACCCGCGCGGGTCGCTGGATCAGTCGCGCGCGAGCTCGGCGGCGTAGCCGGTGACCGAGCGGGTGTAGTGGGTCAGATGCGGCGCAAGCGCCGTGAGGGCGATCGAAAGACCTCGCTCGGGCTCGCCGGCCGAAGCGAGCGCGAGGGCGTAGAACGCCGCAGCCTCGTCGCGCAGGGCGGCCGCGTCCTCCCGCTCGTGCTCGCTCCGCAGCAGCTCGAGCGCCTCGTCGGTCTTGCCCAGGTTCCGGATCGTGCTGGCGAGCTGGATGATCGCCCGCGTGCGCCGCTGGTCGTCGAGACCCAGCCCGATAGCGCGGCGGTAGAGCGGCTCGGCCTCGGTCTCGAGGCCCGCACTGTCACGCGCACCGGCGCGCTCGAACAGCGCCACCGGATGCTCCTCCCCCAACTCCGCGGCAAGTGCGTCGATCCGCGCGATCCTGTCGTCGTCGGTCAGCGCGGCATCCTGCCAGACCGCGTCGATGCGGTGCTGCCAGTCGTCGAATGAGGAGGCCATGGGTGTTCCTTCCAGGTGGATGACAAAGGGGGACGGATGCGCGCGGCATCCGTCCCCCTTCGCGGGCGCTGCGGCTTACTCGGCCGCCGGCTCCTCGGTCTTCTTCTTGCGCGTGCGCTTCGGCTTCTCCTCGGCGGGGGCCTCCTCAGCGGCGGTCTCCTCGGCCGGGGCGGCCTTCTTCTTGGTCGCGCGCTTCGGCTTCTCCTCGGCGGCGGGCTCCTCGACAGGCGCCTCGGCCGCGGCCTCGTCGACCTCGTCGGTCTCGTCCTCGTCGGTCTCGTCCTCGTCGGTGGCGGCGAAGCCGGACAGGTCGACCGCCTTGCCGTTGCTGTCGACGACCTCGACCTTGCCGAGGACGATCGCGAGTGCCTTGTTGCGCGCGACGTCGCCGATCACCGACTGCAGCTGGTTGCCCTGCTGCAGCGCCTCGATGAACTGCTGCGGCGCCATGCCGTACTGACCCGACATCTGGATCAGGTACTGCGTGAACTCGTCCTGCGAGACCTGGACCTCGAGCTTCTCGGCGATCGCGTCGAGCAGCATCTGCGTGCGGAACTGCTTCTCGCTCGCCTCGGTCACCTCGGCGCGGTGGACGTCGTCCTCGAGCCGGTTCTCCTGCTCGAGGTGCTGGTGCACCTCGTCCTCGACGAGCTGCGCGGGCACCGCGATGTCGGCCTTCTCGAGCAGCGTCTCGATGAGCTTGTCGCGCGCGGCGGAGCCCTGCGAGAAGGCACCGCGCGAGGCGACCTGCTCGCGCAGGCTGTCGCGCAGCTCGGCGATGGTGTCGAACTCGCTCGCCATCTGGGCGAAGTCGTCGTCCGCCTCGGGCAGCTCGCGCTCCTTGACGGCCTTGACCGTCACCGCGACCTCTGCCTCCTCGCCGGCGTGGTCACCGCCGACGAGCGTCGAGCGGAAGGTGGTGTCCTCGCCCGCCGTCAGCGAATCGATGGCCTCGTCGATGCCGGGGAGCAGCTCGCCCGAGCCGACCTCGTACGACACGCCCTCGGCGCGGTCGATCTCGGCGCCGTCGATGGTGGCGACGAGGTCGAGCTCGACGAAGTCGCCCTTGGCCGCGGGGCGGTCGACCGGGATCAGCGTGCCGAAGCGCGCGCGCAGACGGTCGAGCTCCTCGTCGAGCGCCGACTCGTCGACCTCGGCGGCGTCGACCGTGATGGTGAGGTCCTCGTAGGACGGGATCTCGAACTCGGGGCGGACGTCGACCTCGACGTCGACGATCAGGTCGCCCGAGAAGTCCTTCTCGTTCGGCCACTCGACGATGTCGGCCGAGGGACGGCCGAGCATCTTCACGTCGTGCTCGGCGACGGCGGCGCGGAAGAAGCCGTCGAGGCCCTCGTTGACGGCGTGCTCCATGACGGCGCCGCGGCCGACGCGCTGGTCGATGATCGGAGCGGGCACCTTGCCCTTGCGGAAGCCGGGGACCTGCACGTCCTGAGCGATGTGCTCGTAGGCGTGCTGGATGCTCGGCTTGAGCTCCTCGGGGCTGACCGTGATGTGCAGCTTCACCCGGGTCGGGCTGAGCTTCTCGACGGTGCTGGTGACCATAGGGGTTCGTTCTCCTCGTGACTCCTCCCGCGCGCAGGCCGCGCGACGGGATCGTAGGTCTGTGTGGGCCGATCGTCGGGGCGACAGGATTTGAACCTGCGGCCTCCCGCTCCCAAAGCGGGCGCTCTACCAAGCTGAGCTACGCCCCGGGGAGTCCCCACGGGGGACACGAAACGGCCCCGTGAAGTCTAGCCGACGCAGCCGGATCGGCCTCTCACGCTTCCGCCAGCGCTTCGGCGACCATCCTGAGGCCCCGCTGCTCGAGCTCCGGAACCCCGAATGCGAACGACCAGCATGCGGCGGAGATGCCCGCCCGCGTGCGCTGCCGGAACCAGGCCGGCGTGCGGCGCGGATCGGAGCCGTACCCGCGGATGAACGCCTCCTCGCGCTCCGGGCGCCCCACGAACTCGCCCGAGTCGAGCCGCTCGAAGTCCTCGAGCGGCGGGCGGAGATCCGCGCGCCCCCAGTCGATGACCCGCACGGTGCCGGCCTCGTCGATCACCCAGTTCCGCGGCTGCCAGTCCCCGTGCGTGGGAACGCATACGACCTCCGCTTCCGGCCACGACCTGATGAGCCGCCGCAGCCGCGCGGCGTCGTCCGCGGGGATCCGGTGCGGCCTGTCGAGCCAGGCGAGGACCTTGCGCGCTGGCCTCGAAGTCTGGGTCGACGACCTCCAGCTGGCCGTGCAGGGCCGCGAGCAGCTCACCCGCCTGCCGATACGTCTCGGGATCCGACACGGCGGGGCCATCCTGCACGAGCGCGCCGGGCAGGTGCTCCGTCACGAGCAGCTTCGCCTCGAGGTCGGCGTGCAGCAGTCGGGCCGCGCGTCCGCGATCGACGAGCGGTGCCGTCCATTCGCGATGGGCGCGGATCTCCCGGGCGATGTGGTGGTCGCCCGGCCCGCCAGCCTTCACGACGACCACACGGTCGCGGTGCGTCACCCTCAGGACCGTCGTCTCCAGCACACCCCATGACATGTCGGCATCCACGCGCGCCCCGGGAAGCCACGCCGCGAGGAGTTCGCGCTGCACGAGTCGAGGCCGGGATCCGGGATGGGCATGCGCCGAGCCTAGGACCGGCCGTGACGCGAAAGCGCCCCGGCTCGGTGAACCGGGGCGCTGATGGAGGGGATGACGGGAATCGAACCCGCGTAATCAGTTTGGAAGCTCGTCTGCGCGCCCTACCAAGGCACCCCAGGGACCACTACCAGACACCGAAGCACACCACGCTGCCCCGAGATTCCGCCCGAGTCTCAGCCCTCTCGACGGAGCAGGTCGGCACACTGCGGGGCACCCCGGGCGGGCCCGGCGAAGCACGGTTGGACGGGTTTTCCGCCGGGATGTTGCGCTCCACGGCTTCCGGTCTGTATGGTCCATCCCGCTGGCAGCGCACGCTGAGCGGCAAGGAAGGACCAGAGTCCCCTTGCTCACGCGCGCCGCAACGCTCCGCTCTCCGCGAGGGACTTCAGGTCCTCGACTGAGGAGAAGCGTTGAGCACAACGAGGCACTGCCGCGCGCATGTGACGAACCGGGCGAGGGAGGCCTTGACCCTCAACGTCGCGCCGTTCGCCCTCCCTGGCCCAGCAGGGAGCCACCGCGCGGCCGGATGTGCGGAGACACCGCGCGGGAGCCAGTCAGTCCCGGAGCTTGATCCCGTACTCCGCGGGCTGTCCGTCGTCGGGCAGCACCTGCGAGCGGCGCATCCCGTGGGAGCGCATCAGCTGCGCCCGCTCGCCGACACCCAGTGCCCGCGGCAGACCGTTCGGCGTGAGGTAGTTCCGTCCGGTCGCAGGCGTGTAGTCGCCGCGCTCCTCGAACGTTCCATCGTCGTAGCTCGGTCGATTGAGTCCCATGATCGCGTTCCCTTCCTCGGGTCTATTCTCGCGCGTCCCCGGCAATTGACGCTTTCCCACCAATGTGCAACGTCCCCTTTCCGACCTTCCATAGAGCAATTGCGGCGAATTCGCGGGAAGTCAAGCGCGGCCAACACAATTCGCGCGACAATTAGTACGAAAGCAAACAACCGGAGGCGAAACGATGGCACGGCAGAGAACGTTGGAACCTGACTATGTCGAAATCCGCGTGAAGGTTCCGCGTGACCTTCCGGCAGCGGTCGAATCGCTGGCGGCGCTGTCGGGCATGTCCCAAGCGCCCTTCCTGCGGCAAGCCCTGTTCGCCGGGTTGGCTCCCTACGCGCTCGTCTCTCCGGAGCTTGCCGCAGCGCTACCCGCACCACAGCCCTATGAGGGCTCATCGCATTTGAGCGTGTAGCGCTGGTCTGAACCCGCCGGTCTCGAGCAGGGATCTGGTGA
>NZ_BAAANG010000018.1:0-273865 GCF_039529675.1 Microbacterium paludicola | reverse complement strand
CCCGCCGGCGTCACCCTCTGCGCCATCCTCACCTGGGTCCGACTATTGGGAGACACGACCTAGCCGGCCTGCGCGGGCGTCGGCACGGGCGGTTCAACCCTCCACACCTTCACGACGTCGCCGACGAGCTCGAGCCGGAAGATCGTCCCCTCAGGGGCATCGCCGACCCGCTCGCTCCGGAACGGGTACGCGTCGTCCTGGATCTCGTTGTGCACCTGACCGTCGAGCACAACGTTGAGGGACTGCGCCGCACACGTCGACCAGACGTATGGCGCCGACTCCAGGGGCAGAACGGCGATGCAGCGGAAGCCCTGCATGTGCGGATCCGTCCACGAGCGGATGTCGAGGTCGTGATAGCGCTCGTATATGACGGCGTCCGCCGGCACATCCTGGCGCGCCGGACGATCCTCGTCGACGATCCTCAGCACGGCATCCGGCTGCGGCCCGCTCTGCGCCACGGCGGTGGAAAGCCCTCCACCGAGGAGGAGTCCGGCCAAGAGAGCGCCGGCGATCCACGGCCAGCGCCTGCCGTTCGCCACCGGGGCGGGCCCCGGGGCCGCTGACGGCAGTTCGGCGGGGCCCGCGTGCACGGCGGACGCCGCGGCGGCGGGCGTGGCGCCGTCGGCTGCGACGCCGTCCGCCGATGCGCGAGCGCGACTCTCGAGCTCGCGCAGCCGTTCGAGACCCGCGGCATCGATGCCGCCCTCCGGGCCATAGGCCCGGCGCATCAGCTCGGCGCGCTCGCCGGCATCGACGACGGGGCGTGCCGGCGTCGGCGCCTGCGCGCGGCCCTCGAGCTCGCGCAGCCGTTCGATTCCCGCGGCATCGATGCCGCCTCCCGGGCCGTACGCCCGGCGCCTCAGCTCCGCGAGTTCGGCTGCTTCGTCCACGGGCTCATTCAAGCACCCGCCGGGAGATCACTCGTCCGAATAGTCGAGCGCCCACCACGAGGTCGGCCGCACCACCATCACCGCGAGCCCTTCCCGCAGCTCGTACGGCTCCCCGGTGTACTTCCGCGCGATGCGGTCCACCGTCGGCAGCGCGGCATCGCCCTCCAGCCGCTCCACCACCCCGCCGCGCACCGTCGCCATGTGCAGGGGTTTCCCCGGCTCGGTGATCGAGATGGCGACCCGCGGGTCCCGCGCGATGTTCCGATCCTTCAGCGACCCCGCGACGGTGAAGAACACGAGATCCGACTCACCCTCGACATCGATCCACAGCGGCACCGAGCGGGGACCGCCGTCGGCGCCGACCGTCGCAAGGTGCGCGACCGCGGTGGTGGTGAAGAGGGGCGCGACATCCGACCAGCTGATCATGCTGTCAACGCTAGATCCGCCCGCGCGTCCGAGGGTCAGACGTCGGCGAAGGCCGTCCCGCGGGTCAGCCGCGCAGGATGGCGAGGCGCTCGGCCTCCGCGCGGTCGAGCTCGCGCGCGACATCGCTCGCCTGCGTCTCGAGCCGCTGGTCGATGCTGTCGACCAGATGCTGCGCGGCGGCGACGCGCTCCTGCGCGTCCTGGATCCGGCCGCGTACCGCCCAGGACGAGAAGATGTCGTCGAACCACAGGTCGAACGCGCTCAGGCCGTCGCGGAAGTCGAGGTCGAAGCTCGCGCGCTGACTGATGTGCCCCAGCTCCGCCGACAGGAACCGCAGTGCACGATCGGCGACCTTCAGCTCCTGCGCGGCGGCCTCCATCCGATCGCGCTTGGCGAGGTCGGTGAGGATGCCCGAGTCGAAGAAGGTGTCGTAGGTCGCCCATCCCGACGCCTCCTTGAGCACCCTCGCCGCCGACGCAAGCGGCGGGCGGGCCGCCTCCGCCGCGGCACGCGCCTCGGCCACCTCGCGCTGCTCGGCCTCGAGCTGCGCGACCCGGTGGAGGATCGACGTCAGGGTCTCCGCATCGACGCCGCCGTGGCGCAGCACCCATTCCTCCACGGCGCGTCGCGCCTGCTCCTGCTGGCCGGAGACGTCGCCCAACGCCGCATGACGCTGCTCGACGAGGCCCGCCTGCTCCTCGGCCGCTCGCAGGCCCTCGGTCGCGGCATCGAGGCGGTAGAGGGCCGCCTGCTGCTCGGCGCGCTCGCGGGCGAGCCGCTCCCCCGTGTCCCCGCGGAGATCGGCCCACACCCGCGCGAACGAGACGCGCTCGAGCCGCTCCACATCCGCGGCTTCCTTGCCCAGTTCACTGCGCGCCGCGGCCACGGCGTGGCGGGCGGCGTCGACCTGCGCACGATGTCCGTGCAGCAGCGCGGCGAGCCGCTCGGCTTCGGCGACGGCCCGCTCGGCGCCCGCGAGCGCGCCGCGGGGATCCTCGGTGTTCAGCACACCGCCATCCTGTCGCATCCGGCACGAACCACCGCGCCGGAGGCATTGCGAAGTCAGCTGACGGGCGCGCTCGTGTCCTCGTGCTCGCCCGTGAGGATGATGCCGCCTCCGTTGTTGGCGGAGTCGACCAGGCGCTGGATCCACGCGCGGTTGAGGTCCGTCGGCTCCGCGTCGTCGAAGTCGAACTTCACGGGAATCGCGGGATGGATCCAGATCGTCGTGCGACCGAACTCGTCGGGGCGCGTCCAGGAGAGCGTGAAGCTCTCGTGACGGCGGAGCTTGGTCGTGATCACCACCTGCAGGTGAGCGAGCGTGCGGTCGTCGATCTCGACGGCAGGTCCGATGTGGTCGTAGATCAGTCGTCCCATGTCGGGCCTCCTCGTTAGAAGGCCGACACTACATCGTGGGCTAAGTTTTCGGTGCCTCCTCCATGGGCTGAACCGGCAACACGCCGTGGCTCGCTCGAGGCGACCCCGTCAGAAGGCGTCGAACCCGGTGTCGTAGGGCTCGCCGTCGCGCGGATCCAGTTCCACTGTCTCCGTCGTGACCACAATCTGCACGCCGCTCGAGATGAGCACGCTCACCTTCCTGTCACCCCCGAGCGCCAGTTCCACGAATGTCCCCGGCGCCGCTTCCTGGATGCGCCGCTTCACGTCCTCGGGGTCCTGCCCCGGCGCGAGGACATAGCTGCGCCCATTGACATCGACCTCGATCCTGACCACCGTCTCCGCGTCCCCCATACGCGCCACGGTAGGCCCCGAGGCCCGCTCGGCTCAGGGGGTTGCGCATTCGGCAGAATGCGGAGTGGGCGGCCTCACGATGCGATGTACCAGGGAGTCAGCGTCATCTCGGCGCCGTCGACGATGTCGAGCGTCTCGGTCGCCGGCGTCCGCTGCGCACCCGCCCAGGGAGCCATCAGCACCGTGAGCTCACTCGGGCGTCCCGTCGGTGCGCGCCACACGAGATCGGCGCGTGCGGCGCCACCCGGATCGAGAGTCACTGCGCCTGCGCCGATCGGCCCGCCGGTCGAGGTGCTGTCGCGAGGCGCGATCATCGGTCGGATGGCGTTGCCCTCCGGGGACGCGAACGCGAGGTCGGGCAGGCCGCTCAGATCGCAAGCCTCTGCCGAGACGTTGCGTGCCTCGAACGCGAGATAGCGCGTGCCGGATGCGGCGTCGGAGCCGGCGATCGTCACGACGACGTCCTCGGCCGAGCAGCGTCCGGGGAAGTCCGGGGCGGGGGTCGCTGCGACGTCCGACGGCGGGTCGGTGGCAACCGGCGCCGGTTGCTCGGACGGCTCAGGCTGCGCCACCTCGGTGGTCGCGGAGAGCGCCGCCCCGCGCGTGGCTGCGGCGAGACATGCGCCGGCGACCGCGGCGGCGACCACCAGCGCCAGGATCAGGATGCCTCGGTGTCGTCCCTGGGGATGCCGCGGGCCGCTCAGCACGGCGACGAGGGCGGGACCCCACCCCCAGATCAGCCCCCAGCGCGCAGCTTCCGTCAGCGCGGGAAGGGTGAAGGTGCGCAGGAAGGAGCCACCGAGACCACCGGCCCGCTCCGTCCACAGCAGCCACTCGCCGAGCTGTGCGATCCCCACGACGCCGATCGCGACCACCACCGCGCCGCACCACAGGAGGATCACGCGGACCCACCGGCGTTCCATGCCCCTCGAGCCACGGAGAACCGGGATCGACACGGCCGCCAGCGCGAATCCGAGCGTGAACAGCAGTGTCACCCAGATCAGTGCCGGCCATGGAGCGACGGTGTACCCCGCGTGCGCGGGGACGATGGTCGGCAGCCAGACCTCGATCACCCGCCACGCCTCGATCGGGCTGCGGGACGCCACTGTCCGATGAAGAAGATCGGCGGCGATGGCTGCGAGCACGCCGGTCACAGCGAACGCCGCCCATCCGAGCCAGCCGATGCCCGATTGCCGATCTGTGCCGTGCGATTCGAGGCCCCCCTGAGTCATCACCGGCCAAGTGCGGCATGCGCGATCCGCTGACTCCCCTCGACGACGGCACTCGCACCGGGAACGAGAAAACCCCCGCCTGAGCGGGGGTTTTCTTGAAGCTGGGGTACCTGGACTCGAACCAAGAACAACTGAACCAGAATCAGCCGTGTTGCCAATTACACCATACCCCAAGGGCGTCCGGCCGAAGCCGTACCGAGGGTCTAGCTTACCCGACGGTGCGGGTGCCTCCAAACCGGACGGATCGCCATGGCGTGTCGGGCTAGGACAGCTCCTCCACGAGGGCGACGAGACGACGGATCGACTCGGGCTTGCCGAGCAGCTCCATCGACTCGAACAGCGGCGGCGAGACGCGGCGGCCGGTGATCGCGACGCGGGGCGGGCCGTAGGCGACCCGCGGCTTGAGGCCGAGGCCGTCGATCAGGGCGGCCGACAGCGCGGCCTGGATCGCCGCAGCGTCGAACCCGTCCTCGGCGAGAGGCTCGAGGGCCTCGGCACAGGCCGTGAGCACCTCGACCGCGTTCTCGGGCAGCCCGGCGCGAGCGTCCTCCTCGTACGTGATGTACTCGGCGAACAGGAAGCCGAGCAGGCCGGGGGCATCCCCGAGCAGCGGCAGACGCTCCTGGATGAGCGGCGCGGCCGCGACGATCAGCGCGCGCTGCTCGTCGGTCGGGTTCTCCCCCACCACGTCGGCCTTCACGAGGTACGGCGTGATGCGCTCGGCGAAGTCCGCCGGCTCGAGCATGCGGATGTGATCGCCGTTGATCGACTCGGCCTTCTTCTGGTCGAAGCGCGCCGGGTTCGGGTTGACGTCGGCGATGTCGAACGCCGCGGTGAACTCGTCGAGCGAGAAGACGTCGCGGTCGGGTCCGATCGACCAGCCGAGCAGCGCGAGGTAGTTGAGCAGCCCCTCGGGGATGAAGCCGCGCTCGCGATGAAGGAACAGGTCGGCGCGCGGGTCGCGCTTCGAGAGCTTCTTCGTGCCGTCGCCGAGCACGAGCGGCATGTGACCGAAGCGCGGGATGAAGCTGGTCACGCCCGCGTCGATGAGGGCCGAGTACAGCACGAGCTGACGCGCCGTCGACGGCATCAGGTCCTCGCCGCGCAGCACGTGGGTGATGCCCATGAGCGCGTCGTCGACCGGATTCACGAACGTGTAGAGCGGCGCGCCGTTCGGGCGCACGATCACGAAGTCGGGGAACGACCCCGCGGGGAAGGTCACCTCGCCGCGGATGAGGTCGACGTACGTGATGTCCTCGTCCGGCACGCGCAGGCGCAGCGCCGGCTGGCGCCCCTCCGCGCGGAACGCGGCCTTCTGCTCGTCCGCGAGGTCGCGGTCGTAGTTGTCGTAGCCGAGCTGCTTGGCGCGGCCGTTCGCCTCGTTGCGCGCGTCGATCTCCTCGGCGGTCGAGTAGCTCTCGTAGACCGCTCCCGCGGCCTTGAGCTTCTCGAGCACCTCGAGGTAGAGGTCGGTGCGCTGCGACTGACGGTACGGCGCGTGCGGGCCGCCGACCTCGACGCCCTCGTCCCAGTCGATCTTCAGCCAGCGGAGCGCGTCGAGCAGTTGCTGGTAGCTCTCCTCGCTGTCGCGCGCGGCATCCGTGTCCTCGATGCGGAACACGAGCTTGCCGCCGTGGTGGCGTGCGTAGGCCCAGTTGAACAGGACGGTGCGGATCAGGCCGACGTGCGGCAGACCGGTGGGCGACGGGCAGAAGCGCACGCGGACGTCCGCGCCGGTGGCGGTCGTGGTGCGGGGATCGGGTGCAGAAGACATCGGATCCAGCTTAGTTGCGCGGATCCTCCGCCCGAGGGCCGCGAGCGGAACCCGCCGGCGACGACTCCGGGCCCAGGATGCCGGGAAGGACGCGCTCGACCACCTCGCGCACCGCCCGCACCGACGGCACCCGCTCGGCCCCGCGCGCCGAGACCAGGTGAAGCGTGCGCCGCTCGCGTCCCGGCAGCGACCGGATCGTCACGCCGGCGTGCCGTGGCGTCGCCTCAAGGGCCATCCGCGGCAGGGTCGCGACGCCGATCCCCTGCGCGACGAGGCTCTCCACGGCCACGAAGTTGTCGGTCTCGAACGTGATGCGCGGGGCGAAGCCGGCGCGCGCGCAGAGTTCGAGCAGGTGACGGCGGCACCGGGGACATCCGCCGATCCAGTTCTCCCCCGCGAGCCGCGCGACGTCCACGCCCTCCTCGCCCGCCGCGGGGTGCGCCGCCGGCAGCACGAGCAGCAGGTCATCGTGACCGACGACCTGCACCGACAGGCCGCGCGCACTCTCGCCGTGCGGGTCCTCCCGGTCTCCGGGGAAGCTGAAGGTCAGGGCGAGATCGGCGCGCCCGTCGCGCACGGCGTCGACGGCCTCCGGCGGCTCCGCCTCCACGTACTGCAGCTGGATGCCCGGATGCTTCTGCGCCAGGGCGGCGAGCAGCCGCGGAAGCACGGTGGCGGAGGCGGACGGGAACCCGGCGAGCCGGACTCTCCCGGCCCCGCCGCCGCGCAGCAGGTCGAGGTCGCCCTGCGCCGCCTCCAGCGCGGTGGCGACGGCGGGCGCGTGGCGCGCGAGGACGCGGCCCGCTTCGGTCAGGCGAGCGCGTCGCCCCACCCGCTCGACGAGCGGCAGCCCCGTGCGGGCCTCGAGCCGCTTGAGGTGCTGGCTCACCGCCGGCTGGCTGTAGCCGAGCACCGCGGCGGCGGCCGTGATCGAGCCGCCGTCGGCGACCGCGCGTATAAGACGCAGATCCTGGATGTCGAGGCCGGATGCCCTCGTCCCGTCGGTGTCGTCCACGCGACAACCATAACCCCGCATGATGGACGTCATCCATAACCTGCTGTAGACGAATGGGTGGCGTCCGGCGAGGCTTGAGTCATGCCCGCCACTCCCGCCGTCGCCACGACCTCTCCCCTGCGTGACCGCTTCGCCGGCGGCGCCGGCTACCTCGCCGCGTGCACGGTGGGCCCGCTGCCGGTCGCCGCGCGCGACGCCCTCATCGCCGATGCCCAGGCGTCGGCCGAGGCCCGCGTCGACGCGGCGGCGTACTCCGCGACCGTCGAGCGCACTCGCGGCCACTTCGCGACGATCGTCGGCACATCCCCCGATCGGATCGCGATCGGGTCCCAGACGTCGCCATTCGTCGCGCTGATCGCCGCCGCGCTGCCGGAGGGTGCGGAGGTGCTCATCCCTGATGGCGACTTCTCGTCGCTGCTGCTTCCATTCGTCCACTCCACGCGGCGACTGCGTGTGCGGTCCGTTCCGCTCACGGAGCTCGCCACTGCGGTGAGCGCACAGACGGCGCTCGTCGCGTTCTCGCTCGTGCAGTCGGCCACCGGCGAGGTCGCCGACCTGCCCGCGATCACGGAGGCAGCGCGACGTCATGGTGCGCGCACGCTCTGCGACGGCACGCAGGCGGTGGGCTGGCTGCCCGTGGCGGCCTCCTCCGTCGACGCGCTCGTGTGCCACGCCTACAAGTGGCTCTGCGCGCCGCGGGGCGTCGCCTTCCTCGCCGTGACCGAGGAGTTCGCGCGGGAGATCCCTCCGCTGTTCGCCGGGTGGTACGCCGGGCAGGACCCGTGGACGTCCTGCTACGGCCATGAGGTCGCCCTCGCGGAGGACGCGAGCCGGCTGGATGTCTCGCCGGCCTGGCAGGCGTTCGTGGGGGCCGAGCCCTCCCTCGCCATGTTCGCGGAGGCCGACCCCGAGGCGATCCACCGCCACACCACCGGCCTCGCCCGCCGCTGCCGCGAGCTTCTCGGCCTGCCCGAGCCGGCGATCCCCAGCGCGATCGTGTCCTGGCCGGATGAGGGCGGCGACGACCTCGCCCGCCTCACCCGCGCGGGCATCACCGCGTCGGGTCGCGCCGGTCGCGTGCGCCTCGCGTTCCACGTGTTCAACGACGAGGCGGATGTCGACCGCGCCGTCGGCGCCCTACGCGGCTGATCCCGGTCAGCGCCGGCCGAGCGGCGACAACAGCGCGGTGACGGCCACGATCGCGAGCGCGATGAGGGCGAGCGCGCCGTAACCGGGGCCCCCGAGCACGATGCCGGCGAGCACCGACCCGACCGCCGCCGAGGCGGTCATCGTCGTGTCGCTGAGGCCCTGCCGACGCGGGCGGCGGGCGATCGGCGTGCTCTCCGTCAGCAGCGCCGATCCGGCGACGGTCCCGGCGCTCCAGCCGAGGCCGAGCAGGAACAGGCCCACCACCACCGCGGGCTGCTCGTCGGGCCAGAGCGTCAGGGTGCCGAGCGCCAGCGTCAGGATGCCGAGCCCCGCCAGGATCGTGGTGACGCGTCCGATCCGGTCGGCGAGCCAGCCGAACAGCGGCGAGGCGCCGTACATCCCGAGCACGTG
Organism: Microbacterium paludicola; assembly: GCF_039529675.1. Taxonomy (NCBI): domain Bacteria; kingdom Bacillati; phylum Actinomycetota; class Actinomycetes; order Micrococcales; family Microbacteriaceae; genus Microbacterium; species Microbacterium paludicola. Next base: position 265,219 of record NZ_BAAANG010000018.1, on the reverse strand, counting down.
CAGCGCGATCGTCGTGCCCACGAGCAGGGTGATCTCGGTGGTCTCCACTGCGTGTCCGCCGTGCGCCGCGTGCGCGATGTGCGACAGGTGGATGGGCGTCATCGCCATCACCGAGGCCATCACCACGTGCGACGCGGCGACGGCGAGCATCGCGTAGCGGGCCGCCACGGGGCGATCCGACTCGACGACGGGGCCCGACGGGCCGGCGGACAGCGCGATGCGCTGCGCGAGCGCGAGCGGATCCGGTCGCAGCGCGACGAGGTACAGCACGAGAGCGGCGACCTGCGCGACGATCGAGAACAGGTACGCGCCCGTGAGCGGCGGCATCCCGACGACCGCGCCCAGTGCCTCGCCGGGAGTGATCATGAGGGGCCCGAGCACGCCGCCCACCGTCGTCGCCCACACGACAGTGCCGAGATCGCGCCCGCGCCGCTGCGGCGTCGCGAGGTCGGTCGCCGCGAAGCGCGACTGGAGGTTTCCGGCATTGCCCGCGCCGATCAGGATCACTCCGGCCAGCAGCAGTGGGAACAGCCGCAGGGCGGCGGAGAGGATGACGATCGCGATGCCCGCCAGCGCGAACGTGTTGCCGAGGGTGAGGGCGAAGCGCCTGCCCCGCACCCCCGCGAGCCGCGCGAGCGGGATGGCGCACAGCGCCGCGCCCAGCGTGACCGCCGCCGTCGCGAAACCCGACAGCGACTCCTCGCCCGACAGATCCGCCGCGAGCAGCGCCCCGAGCGACACCGTGGCGCCGAACGACACCCCGCCCAGCACCTGGCCGGCGGCGAGCACCCGGACGGTGCGCCCCTGGACGCGCGCGATCTCCTCGATGCCGGGGACGACCGCCGTGCTCACGTCAGGAGGCCAGCGCGTCGCGCGCGGTGTTGCGCAGGATGCCGAGGCCGGGGATCTCGACCTCGATCGTGTCGCCCGCCTGGAACGGCCCGACGCCCGCGGGCGTGCCCGTCAGCAGCACGTCGCCGGGCAGCAGCGTGAACGCCGCGGACGCGTACTCGATCAGGAACGGGATGTCGAAGATCATGTCGGTGAACGGCGCCTGCTGCTTCACCTCGCCGTTCAGCCGGGTGATGACCTCGCCCTCGCGGTAGTCGAAGTCGGTCTCGATCGCCGGCCCGAGCGGGCAGAACGTGTCGAACCCCTTCGCCCGCGCCCACTGCCCATCCGGCTTCTGCAGGTCGCGCGCCGTGACGTCGTTCGCCACGGTGTACCCGAAGACGTAGTCGAGCGCGTTCTCGGCCTTGATGTTCTTGGCGATCCGGCCGATCACGACCGCGAGCTCGCCCTCCCACTGCGTGTCGCTGCTCTGCGCGGGGCGCACGATGGCGTCGCCCGGGCCGATGACGGCCGTGTTCGGCTTGAAGAACAGCATCGGCTGGGTCGGCACGTCGTTGCCCAGCTCGGCGGCGTGGTCGCGGTAGTTGCGCCCGACGCACACGACCTTCGAACGCGGGATCACCGGCGCGAGCAGGGCCGCATCGGCGAGGGAGACGCGCTCGCCCGTGGTGTCGAACCCGGCGAACATCGGATCGCCCGCCAGCACGACGAGCTCTGTCCCGTCGAGGACTCCGTAGCGGATTGTGTCGTTGTGGCTGAACCGAGCGATCTTCACCCGCTCAGCCTAACCAGCAGTGCAGCCGGCGGCACTCGACTCCCCATCTCGTCTACGGCCCGTCATCTCGACTCGCTTACGCTCGCTCGATAACCATGCTCGGTTGCTGAGTGAGCTTGCGAGCCGAAGCGACCGGCCGCAGCTCAGCCCAGCCGGTGCAGCCAGCCGTGTGTGTCCTCGATGCGGCCGTACTGGATGTCGGTCAGCTCCTCGCGCAGCGACAGGGCGAGCTCGCCGGTCGGCTGCGTGTCCTCGAAGCCGGCGCCCTTGAGCGCGCCGATCGGCGTGATGACGGCGGCCGTGCCGCACGCGAACACCTCGGTGATGTCGCCCGAGGCGACCCCCTCGCGCCACTCGGTGAGCGAGACGGGACGCTGCTCGACCGTGAGACCGCGGTCGCGCGCGAGCTCGAGGATCGAGTTGCGCGTGATGCCGTCGAGGATGGTCTCGGAGGCGGGCGTGACGAGCGTGCCGTCCTTCTTCACGAACAGGATGTTCATGCCGCCGAGCTCCTCGATGTTGCCATCGGCGTCGAGGAAGACGACCTGGTCGCAGCCGTTCTCGTAGGCCTCGGCCTGCGGCAGGAGGCTCGCCGCGTAGTTGCCGCCGGTCTTCGCCGCGCCGGTGCCGCCCTTCGCGGCACGCTGGTATCGCTCGGACAGCCAGATCGTGACGGGCTTCACGCCGCCCGTGAAGTACGAACCGGCCGGGCTGGCGATGACGTAGTAGGCGACCTTGTTCGCCGGGCGCACGCCGAGGAACGCCTCCTTGGCGAACATGAACGGACGCAGGTACAGGCTCTGGTTCTCGCCGGACGGCACCCAGGCGCCATCCACCGCGATCAGCTCGCGGATCGACTGCAGGAAGTACTCGACGGGCAGCTCGGGCAGGGCGAGGCGGCGCGCGCTGCGCTGCAGGCGGAGCGCGTTCTGCTCGGGACGGAACGTGTGGATGCTTCCGTCGGCGTGGCGGTACGCCTTGATTCCCTCGAAGATCTCCTGCCCGTAGTGCAGCACGGCCGCGGCCGGATCGAGGCTGATCGGGCCGTACGGCTGCACGCGCGGGCGGTGCCAGCCGCCCTTGACCGACCAGCAGATGTCGACCATGTGGTCGGTGAAGTGCGTGCCGAAGCCGGGATCGGCGAGGATCTGCTCGCGCGCGGCGGGCGACTTCGCCGCGAGGTTCTTGGTGACGGCGAACTCGAGCGGGGCGAGTGCTGCGTCGGTCTGAGCGAGGGTGTCAGTCATGTCGGGTCCTGTCTCGGGCACGTGTGCGCCCAGATTACGCCTGCAGACGGGCGGCGATGGCGTCGCCGATCTCGGTCGTGGTGCGGGGCTCTGCGCCCCGTTCGCTGATGTCCTCCTCGATCGCGCGCGTCACGCGATCCGCCTCTTCGCGCAGCCCGAGGTGATCGAGCAGCAGGGCGACGGAGCCGATGGCGGCCGTGGGATCGGCCTTTCCCGTGCCGGCGATGTCCGGCGCCGAGCCGTGGACGGGCTCGAACATCGAGGGGAAGGCGCCGGCGGGGTTGATGTTCCCCGAGGCGGCGAGGCCGATGCCACCGGTGACGGCGCCGGCAAGGTCCGTGAGGATGTCGCCGAAGAGGTTGTCGGTGACGATCACGTCGAAGCGGCTGGGGTTCGTGACCAGGAAGATCGTCGCCGCGTCGACGTGCAGATAGTCTACGGCGACGTCCGGATGGCCAATCGCCACCTCCTGGACCGTGCGCTGCCACAGTGCCCCGGCGTTGACCAGCACGTTGGTCTTGTGCACGAGCGTGAGCCTCTTCGACCGGCGCTCGGCGAGCTCGAAGGCGTAGCGCACGACGCGCTCGACGCCGTAGGCGGTGTTCACGCTCGTCTCGTTGGCGACCTCGTGCGGGGTGCCCTTGCGGATCGATCCGCCGTTGCCGACGTAGGGTCCCTCGGTGCCCTCGCGCACGACGACGAAGTCGATGTCGCCCGGGTCGGCGAGCGGCCCCGGCTGGCCGGGATAGAGCTTCGAGGGCCGCAGGTTGACGTAGTGGTCGAGCTCGAAGCGCAGCTTCAGCAGCAGGCCGCGCTCGATGTTGGCGTCCTTCAGGCGCGGATCGCCCGGCACTCCCCCGACGGCGCCGAGCAGGATCGCATCGTGCTCCTTGATCGCCTCGAGGTCGTCGTCGGTGAGGGTGTCACCCGTCTCGAGGAAGCGACCGGCCCCCAGCGAGAACCGGGTCTTCTCGAACGCGACATCCGATCCGGCGGTCACGGTGTCGAGCACCTTCTCGGCCTCAGCGACGACCTCCGGGCCGATCCCGTCGCCCGGGATGACGGCAAGCTTCACGACACGCGACATTGCTCTCCTTCTGCCTCCGCCGCGGTCCGGGCGGTCAGCGCTCCGCGGCCCCTCGGCGTCCTCCCAGCGTAATGGCGGCGATGAGGCCGCTGAGCACCACGAGCGCCGCGCCGATGTACGCGGTCACGGCGACTCCCCCGCCGAACGCGGCAGCAGCGGCGTCGCGCAGCGCGGCCCCGACGTCGCCACCGAGGGAGTCCGCCGCGTTCATCGCGCCGGCGAGCGTCTCGCGGGCGTGCGACGCGAGCGGCCCCGGCACGCCGTCCGGGATGACGAGGCTCGAGCGGTAGCCCGCGGTGAGGATGCCGCCAAGGATCGAGGTGCCCAGCACGGCGCCCAGCTCGTAGGCGGTCTCGGAGACCGCACTGGCTGCTCCGGCCTTGGCCGCCGGCGCGTTCGCCAGGATGAGCTCGCCCGAGACCGTCTCTGCGGCGCCGATGCCCATCCCGAGCAGGGCGAACGCCACGACGAGCAGCCACAGGTCCTGCGCGCCGGCGATCCCCACGAGCAGGTACCCGGCAAGCGCGAACGCGAGGCACGCCGGGACGACGATTCCCGCCGGGTGACGGCGGGCGATCGGCGTGACCGCCAGGCCGCCGAGGATCGACAGCACCATGCCGGGCGCCGGAACAGCGACATGTCGAGCATCGGCGCGGTCATCCGCAGCTGCCTCCGCACGAACAGCCACGCGAACACCGCTCCGACGAGGATCGGCAGGGCACCCGCGAACCCGTGGATCGCGACCTCCTTGATCCCGTACGCGATGGGCGCGAGGGCGAGCATCGACAGCGCGATGCTCGCGACATCGACGGGGCCGGGTCGCGGATCGCGGCTCTCGCGCACGAAGAACGGGGCGAGGATGAGCAGCAGCGCGAGCACGGGCACCGCGAGCAGGAACACGCTCTGCCAGGGCAGGTGCTCGATCAGGAATCCGTCGACGATCGGTCCGAGGGCCGCGCCCGCCGAGAACATCCCGGCCCAGATCGCGATCCGGCGCTGGTCGCGGTCGGGGAAGATCCCGCGCAGCAGCGACATCGTCGAGGGCATGAGGCACGCGCCGAACAGGCCCATCGCGGCGCGCGCGGCGATCAGCCAGCCGGCGGTGGGCGCGAACACCGCGAGCACGGACACGATCGTGAAGCCCACGGCGCCGATCAGCAGGATGCGGCGCCGCCCGAAGCGGTCTCCGAGCGATCCCATCGTCACCAGCAGTCCGGCGAGCACAAGCGAGTACGCGTCGATGATCCACAGCTGCTCGGCGCTTGACGGCTCGAGGTCCCTCGCGATGGCCGGGAGCGCGAAGTTGAGGATCGTGTTGTCCACCGAGAGCCGCCCACCGCACGCCCGCGAGAAGGTGCTCGACGCCTTCGAGCAGCTGCTGATCGCCGAGGGAGAGCGTGCCGCGACGCTTGAGAGCGTCGCCCGCGAGGCGGGGGTGTCGAAGGGCGGCCTGCTGTACCACTTCGGCTCCCGCGAGGCGCTCGAGGAGGGCATGTACGCGCGACTGAGCGCCCTCGCCGCTCGCGACATCGAGGCGGTGCGCTCCGCGCCGGAGGGTCCGATCGCGTACTTCCTCTCGACATCGGGCGATGTCGGCCTCCCCCTCGACCGCGCGATCACGGCGGTCGGCCGGCTCGCGCACGGCGGCAACAGCACGGCCTCCGCGGAGCTGGCGGCCGTGCGCGACAGCTGGGCAGACGCCCTCCGGCCCCATGTGCGCGACGATGCGGCACTCGACCTCGTGATGCTCGTGAGCGACGGGATCTACGTGAACTCGGCACTCATGAACGACCTGCCGGGTCCGGTGCCGCGCGGCGAGGCGCTCACCGCGCTGATCCGCCTGGTCGAGACGGCCGCGCGCGACTGACGCGACTCAGCGTTCCGCGCGGCCCCGCTCGACCATCAGCCGGCGGCAGCGCCGCAGCATGGCGTGCACGATCCACGGATGCAGCAGCCCGACCGGCGTGAAGTAGAGCCTGCCGCGCCAGTTGCGGAACCGGACGACCGTGGTCATCCGCACGACTCCCGCGACCGGGTCCACGCCCACCGCGCACCGGAAGTCGAGATGGTCGTCGTCGAACGCCATGAGCGCCTCGTCGCCGACCACCTCCCGCACGTCGAACACGCCGCGTGGCGCGGGGCGGAGCCCGAGGAGCGGCGCGAGCGCCATCCTGACGCCGAACAGCACCCTCACCGCGGGCGGGATCGAGGCGATCGAGAACACCGCCTCGGCCCACTCGCGCGGATCGTCGCTCGTGCGCGGCGGCTTGGCGACGAGGATGACGTCGCCGTAGTCGAAGCGCTCCCGGTCGCGCAGCGCGAGGCTGCGCAGACCGGGAGCGTCGGACATGTCAGGCTTCCGTGATCTCGATCTGGGTGATCAGCGTCGCGTCGATGTCGCGGCCGATCTCCTCGAGCACCTCGTCGGGCACGCGCTGGTCGACCGTCACGATGCTGAGGGCGAGGCCGGCCTTCTCGCGGGCGACCTGCATTCCCTCGATGTTGATGCCGGCGGCCCCGAACTTCGCGCCGTAGATCGCGACGATGCCGGGAGCGTCCTTGTAGATCAGCACAACGTGGTGCTTCTCGATCGGCACCTCGATCTCGTAGCCGTTGATGCCGACGATCTTCTGCACCATCCGCGTGCCGGCGAGGGTGCCGGACACGCTCAGGACGCTGCCGTCGGACAGCGCGCCGCGCAGCGTCGTGATGTTGCGGTACTCGGGGCTCTCGGCCTCGACGGTCATCCGCGTCTCGATGCCGCGCTGCTCGGCGAACAGCGGCGCGTTGACGTACGAGACGTTCTCGCTGACCACGTTCGTCAGGATGCCCTTGAGCGCCGCCAGGCGGTAGACGCTGACGTCGTAGGCGGCGAGCTCGCCGCGCACCTCGAGGTCGAGGCTCGTGACGGCCGCCTTCGCGAGACCGCTGAAGACCTGGCCGAGCTTCTCCACGAGCGCGATGCCGGGGCGCACGAACGGGTCGATGACGCCGCCGGCGACGTTGACCGCGTCGGGAACGAGGTCGCCCTCGAGCGCGAGCTTGACCGAGCGGGCAACGGCGACGCCCGCCTTCTCCTGCGCCTCGTCCGTCGACGCGCCGAGGTGCGGGGTCGCGATGACATTCGGCAGGCCCGTCAGGCGCGTGTCGGCCGGCGGCTCGCTCGAGAACACGTCGAGACCGGCACCGGCGATCTCGCCGTCCTTGAGGGCCTGCTCGAGCGCCGCCTCGTCGATGAGCCCGCCGCGCGCGACGTTGACCACGTACGCCGTGGGCTTCATCTTCTTGAGCTCGTCGGTCGAGATCATGCCCGTGGTCTCGGGGGTTTTCGGCATGTGGATGGTCAGGAAGTCGGCCTGCTCGAGGACCTCGTCGAGCGTGCCCAGCTCGACGCCGAGCTGCTGGGCGCGCTGCGGCGTGACGTAGGGGTCGTAGGCGATCACGCGCATCCCGAACCCCTGCATGCGGGCCGCGACGAGCGCGCCGATCCGGCCGAGACCGACGACCGCGAGGGTCTTCTCGAACAGCTCGGTGCCGGTGTACTTGCTGCGTTTCCACTCACCGCCCGCGAGCGCGGTCGCGGCCGGCGGGATGTGGCGCGCGAGGCTCAGGATGTGACCGCAGGTCAGCTCGGCCGCCGAGATGATGTTCGAGGTCGGCGCGTTCACGACCATCACGCCGGCCGTGGTGGCGGCCTTGATGTCGACGTTGTCGAGGCCGACGCCGGCGCGCGCGATCACCTTGAGCTGCGGCGCCTTTCCGATCGCCTCCTCGTCCATCTTCGTGGCCGACCGGATCAGCACGGCGTTCGCGTCCGCGAGGGCGGAGAAGAGGGCGGGACGGTCGGTGCCGTCGACGGTGCGGATCTCGAAATCGGGACCGAGAGCCTCGATCGTTGCGGGAGAGAGTTCTTCGGCGATGAGGACGACGGGCTTCGGCACGTGGTGGATCCTTCGAGGCGTGCGCGTGGGGACTGCGCTGCTTTACATGGGCGGGGGTGGATTCTGTCCTTCGCGCCACGCCATCGGAGCGCGATCCTGCCCTGCCACTCTAGCCGAGGCGCTCAGGCCGACCCGACGTCATTACGCCGCGTCAGCCGATGATCGGCACGGTCGTCGTGTAGGCGACGACGTCGAGCCAGAACACCGCCACGAGCGCCAGCGCCGTGAGCAGGAAGAGCGTCAGCGTCAACAGCCCGCGCCGCCGACCGAGTGCCACCGCCACCGCGAAGAGCAGGATCGGCAGGATGATCGCGAGCACCCAGACCACCCAGCCCATCGACAGCAGCGAGAGCCCGGCGGCGCCCGCCGCCTGCAGGGTGGCGACGAGGTAGTTGACGGCCGTCCAGACCGCGTAGGCGAACAGCAGGCCGAAGAACCCAGCGATCGTCGCGACCGCCCACAGCGGCGGGCGTCTGCTCGTCGTCGTGGTGCTCATCGGCCGATCGCCCCCATCATCACGAAGGGCCACGGCACAAGAAGCACGATGCCGATCGCCAGGCCCGCGAAGCGCCGCCACAGCGGCCCGCGCCGCGTGACGTGCATGGTCACGAGGAACCAGATCAGGGGCGAGAGCATCCCGAGCCACATCGCGCCCTGGAACATCATGTCGGCGACGGCTCCCGTGTCGCTCTGGATCCGGTCGCGGAGGCGGAACCCGCCGAGCGCCCAGCCGACCGCGTAGAGCGTGTAGATGCCGGCGAGGACGCCGACGCTCACGAGCGCCGCGTTCCCCAGGGGCGTGGGCTCGGCCTCGTCCTCGGTCTCCTCGGGCTCAGCGAGGTCGTCGCTGCCCTTGCCGACGGCGCGCCAGCCGCGCGGCAGCGCGTCCTTCCGCGCAGTCGGGGCCGGATCCTTCAGGTCGTCGTCGCCGTCCCAGGAGAGGGCGTCGTCGTCACCGGAGCTCATGCCGTCTCTGCTCAGTCGTCCGTCTTGCGCTTGCGCCAGCGGATGCCCGCGTTGATGAACCCGTCGATGTCGCCATCGAAGACTGTCGCGGGGTTTCCCGACTCGTGGCCGGTGCGCAGGTCCTTCACGAGCTGCTGACCGTAGAGGAAGTAGGAGCGCATCTGGTCGCCCCAGCTCGCCGTGATCGTGCCGGCGAGCTCCTTCTTCTTCGCCGCCTCCTCCTCCTTCTGCAACAGCAGAAGGCGGGTCTGCAGAACGCGCATGGCGGCGGCGCGGTTCTGGATCTGCGACTTCTCGTTCTGCATCGACACGACGATGCCGGTCGGAAGGTGGGTCAGTCGCACGGCCGAGTCGGTCGTGTTGACCGACTGACCACCGGGGCCGGACGAGCGGAACACGTCCACGCGCAGGTCGCCCTCGGGGATCTCGACCTCGACGGCCTCCTCCATGACGGGGATGACCTCGACGGCGGCGAAGCTCGTCTGGCGCTTGTCGGCGGAGCCGAACGGGCTGATGCGGGCGAGGCGATGCGTTCCCGCCTCGACCGAGAGCACGCCGTAGGCGTAGGGGGCGTCGACCTCGAACGTCGCCGACTTGATGCCCGCGCCCTCGGCGTAGGACGTGTCGAGCACCTTCACCGGGTACTTGTTGCGCTCTGCCCAGCGCAGGTACATGCGCATGAGCATCTCGGCGAAGTCGGTGGCGTCGTCGCCGCCCGCTCCGGAGCGGATCGTCACGACGGCCGAGCGGTCGTCGTACTCGCCGTCGAGCAGGGTCTTCACCTCGAGGTCGCCGATGACCTTCTCGAGGTCGGTGATCTCCTTGCGCGCCTCGGAGACCGAGTCCTCGTCGCCCATCTCGTTGGCGAGCTCGACGAGCACCTCGAGGTCGTCGAGCCGGCGCTCCACGCTCTCGACGCGCGCGAGCGCCGACTGCGCGTGGCTGAGCGCGCTCGTCACGCGCTGGGCGTTGGCGGTGTCGTCCCACAGCCCCGGCTCGGACGCCTCCGCCTCGAGCCGCGCGATCTCGGCGCGCAGCGAGTCGACGTCGACCACCTCTCGGATGTTCGCGAACGTTGTGCGCAGCGCCTGGATCTCGGCGGAAGGATCGTATTCAAGCATGACGCCCCAGCCTATCGCGGCCGGGCCTCCGGCCGCGCCGGGACGGACTGGCCTGCCCCCGGCTAGCGTGGAGGTGATGAGCGCCGACCAGGGATCCGGATCCGGCGACGACGCCCGCGGGCCGGGCAGCGCCGCGGACGCGATCCGCCGTTACGCGCCGATGGTCTACGGACCGACGGCGATCTACTCGCTCGGCCAGGGCGCCATCCTGCCGCTGCTGCCGATCATCTCGCGCGAGTTCGGCGCCGACCTCGCAACCGCCGCCCTGGTGACGGCGATGATCGTCGTCGGCCAGCTGTGCGGCAACCTGCCCGCGGGATGGCTCGTGCCGCGGCTCGGCGAGCGGTACACGATGGCGCTCGCCTCCGCGGTGTCGCTGCTCGGCATCGCCGGCATGCTGCTCTCGCGTCACCTCGGCGTGCTGATGCTGTCGGTGTTCGTGATCGGCCTCAGCGCCGCCGCGTTCGCCCTGGCGCGGCACATGTTCATGACGACGCGCGTACCGGTCGCGTACCGCGCGCGGTCGCTGTCGCTGCTGGGCGGCTCCTTCCGCCTCGGCGCGTTCACGGGACCGTTCGTCTCCGCCGCGCTGCTCGCGATCTTCGGGCGTGAGCAGGCGAGCATCTGGTTCTTCGGCGCCTGCCTCGTGGTCGTGGGCCTGCTCGTGACGTTCGGCCCCGATCCGGAGGAGAAGGCGGCGGCCGCCGCCCGTGCCGAGCGCACGGCGCAGCGCGAGGAGGCGGTCGAGCCCGAGGACACCGGCGAGGCGGTCACCGGATCCATCCCGACGAGCGAGCGGCTCGGCATCTTCGGGACCATCCGCAGCAACCGGGGCGTCCTGTCCCGGCTGGGCGTGGCGGCGGCGTCGCTGTCGTTCGTCCGCGCGTCGCGTCCCGCGATCCTGCCGCTGTGGGGCCTGTCGATCGGGCTCGATTCGTCGACCATCGCCCTGATCGTCGGAATCGCGGGGGCGCTGGAGTTCGCGCTCTTCTACGCCAGCGGCCAGGTCATGGACCGCTTCGGACGCCTCTGGGCGGCGGTGCCGTCGCTCATCCTGATGGGCGGCGCGATGATCGCTCTCGCCTTCACGCACGACGTGTCCGCGGCCGAGATGTGGTTCGGCGTCTTCGCGGTCGTCATCGGCGTCGGCAACGGCCTCTCGAGCGGCATCCTTCTCACGCTCGGCGCCGACGTCGCGCCGAAGCAGAGCCCGGCGGCGTTCCTCGGTGCCTGGAGGACGATCACCGACGCGGGTGGCGCGCTCAGCCCGCTTGTGGTGTCGGGACTCACCGCGGTGGCGTCGCTCTCGGTCGCGGCAGGAGGGATCGGCGTCATCGGCCTGCTCGGCGCGTTGGCGTTCATCCGCTGGGTCCCGCGGTACGTGCCCCGGCGTTAGTCAGTCGAGGGCGTCACCAGCCGCGGGAGGCGTCCTCGACGGACTCGAAGGGCGCAAGGATGCGGTCGAGCTTCGTGAGCCGCAGCACTGCTCGCACCTGCTCCCCCGGATGCGCGATCCGGACGTCGCCACCCGCCTGCCGCGCCGTCTTCAGGCCGCCGACGAGCGCACCGAGACCCGACGAGTCCATGAAGCTCACGCCCTGCAGGTCGACGATGATCCGGGTGTCGCCGCCCCGCACGAGGGCGTCGATGCGGGCCTTCACGACCGGCGCGTTCACCATGTCGAACCGGCCCTGGGGCGCGAGCGCCACGTACCCCTCCGCGTTCCGCTGAGTGATCTCCATCGGTCATGCCTCCTTGCTGTCGACGCGCTCGAGCGTCGCGGTCTCCGGCGCCCGGTAGAACGCTGCGCGGATGATCACGCTCAGCACCACCAGGTCGTACACGGCCCACAGGACGTTGACGACCACGCCGGTCGGATTGACGGGACCCGCGATGCCGATCTGAACGGCCCCGGGAAAGCTCAGGGTGAGAATGCCGGTGACCGCCGCCAGCACGAGGCCGGTCATGAAGGCCAGCTGCGGCCAGATCAGCCGTGCGGGGAATCGCGGGCGCTCGGTCGCGGCGCTCTTGCGCGTGACGGCGAACGACAGCGGACGCCCGAACCACACGTTCGCGGCCGCGGTGACGAGGGCCTTGATCCACACCGGGAACAGCGCAAGCGTGTACTGCTGGCCGCGCCAGGTCTTCACCCCGTAGCCCACCACCGCGAACAGAAGCTGATTCAGCACGAAGTACGGCACGAACAGCACGAGGAACGTTCCGCCCCACGCGGAGACCGGCGTCGCGCCCGTCAGGAGATACAGGATGGGCGCCGCCAGGAAGACCACGGCGGCGAACCCGCTGAGGTAGCTCCACATCGTCGCGAAGTAGCTCAGTCGCTGGCCGGGTCGGAGGCCCTTCAGCGTGAGCGGATTGCGCTTGAGCAGCACCTGCATCGTCCCCTGTGCCCATCGCAGGCGCTGAGTGATCATCGTGCCCAGATCCTCGGGCGCGAGCCCCTTGGCGAGCACCTCGTGGTGGTAGACCGACTTCCAGCCGCGGCTGTGCAGCATCATGCAGGTCTCCATGTCCTCGGTGACCGAGACCGACGACACCGGCATGATCGGCAGGGCCTCGCCCGAGCGATCGACGTCGACCGCCCGGAGCAGCGCGGCAACGCGCTCGATCGCACTGAGCGGTGACCAGTCGCGCTCGGCCAGCTGCTCAAGGGCGTCGTCGTCGAATGTCACGCCCTGGGTGTCGCCCTCGATCTGCGGCGTCAGTGACGCGAGCTCGGCGAGGTCCGCCCGGATGGCGTCGAGGTCGTCCGCGACCCTCGAGCGGCTGGCGGCGTCCACCGCCCTCTGGAAGTCCCAGCTCACGACCTGCACCGGTTCACCGGAGTCGAGGCGCGACAGCGCCTCGTCCGCCGCCCTGCGCAGCGTCGTCACCGCCTGGCGCGTCGCGGCGTGATCGTCGTCCCGCAGTCCGCGCTCGGCCCGGGCGAGCACGCGCCGAGACACGACGAGCGAGGTGCGCACGGCCTTCTCGGTGGCCTCCACATAGCCGGCGATGCCGAGCTGCATCAGCGCCTCGCGTCGCAGGACGGCGTTCGAACCGCAGAAGAACGCCGCGTTCCAGCCGTCCTTGCCCTGTTGCACGGGGCCGTAGAACAGGGGCGCCTGACTGCCGAGCGGATCCGCGTCGGTCACGTTCGAGAACCACTGCGGCGACTGGACCAGGGCGACCTCAGGGTCCTCGAACCAACCGAGCATGCGATCCAGGATCTCGGGTTCGGGGATCTGATCCGCATCGAGGATGAGCAGGAACTCGCCGCTCGTCTGGAAGAGCGCGTTGTTCAGGTTGCCTGCCTTGGCGTGACGGGCCTTGCCCTCCCAGTCGCTGGTGCGCGTGAGATACCCGACGCCGAGCCGCTCGGCGATCCCGCGGATCTCGGGCCGCGCGCCGTCGTCGAGGATCCACGTCTCGTGAGGCCAGCGGATGTCCCGCGCCGCCTCCGCGGTGCGCGCAACGAGCTCGGGAGGCTCGTTGTAGGTGGTGATGAAGACATCGACCGTGGCTCCCTCTCGCGGGACGGGTGCGCGGCCGCGCACCTTCATCCGCCAGATCGTGACCGCGAAGAGCAGCCCGTCGATCAGCGCATACGTCTCGGCGATGACGAGCGGCACAGCGATCCACCAGTGGGCGAGGTTCATCGACCAGCCCCAGCGCCACACGATGTAGACGGTGCCGGCGAGCAAAGAGAGCACCGCGCAGATGCGGATGAGCCCGATGCGCAGCGTGCTCCGCGCCGTGGACTCGTCGGCAGCGTTCGTGGCCATCGCACATCCCTCCCCGCGACGCGGCGTCGTCTCTTCCCCTCACCCTAGGACCGGGTCACGGTGCCGTCCGTGTTCGATCCTGTCTCTTGGCGGCGCGCCGCCCGCACTCCTAGGCTGGAGATTCCGGCGTGCTCACGGTCTGCTGTGTGGGCGCGTGCCGGGCCGACAGCGAAGGGCGGCCATCGATGGTGGCAGACGGACGCGGAGGCCGCACCAGGCGCTCTGCGGTGGTGGTCACGGCCTCCTTCGCAGCCGGGTATCTCCTCGCCGCTCTGGTCGGGCGTACGACCGTCGTCCCCGACCACGACATCAGCATGGTGTGGCCCGCCGCTGCGGTGTCCGTGCTGTGGATCGTCGCCCGCGCCGGTTCGTCCCAGCGCTGGGCCGACTTCGCGCTGATCGGGCTGCTGACGGCACTCGCTGTCATCGCCACCGCCGGCACCCCCTCCCGAGCCCTGTGGGGAGGCGCGGCCGCGGTGCTTCAATGCGTCGTCTGCGACGCGCTGCTGCGGCGGTTCTGCCCCCGGATCTGGCGCGGGCGGGGCCGCACAATGCTCGATCGGCACGAGATGTGGTGGTTCGCGTCCGCCGCCTTCGCCGGGCCGGCCGCGTCGGCCCCGCTCCTGGAGATCGAGGCGCTGCTCTCGGGCGAGGGGTGGACGTGGAGCGTCCTTCTGCTCTGGGTTGCGCGCAACTTCGGCAGCCTCCTGGTGCTCGTCCCGTTCGGATTCATGATCGCGACGCGCATCGACGCCGGCCGTGGGGCCGTTGCCGTCCCCGGCGGGGTGGTCGGTGCGGGTGACGCGCGGATCGGCATCCGCGAAGCCATCGAGCAGGCGCGCCAGACTGTGCGATCCGGTCCGGCGGAGTGGGTGGCCCTGCTGCTGCTCGGACCGCTGGTGCACGTGGCGTGGTTCCTCCTCATCGAGAACCTCACCGTGTTCTTCCCGCTGCTGGTGCTAGCCTGCTGGGCCGGACTGCGCCTGCCGACGGGGCAGATTCCCCTGTTCAGTCTGCTGGTCGCCGCGGCCGTGATCGGATGCACCCTGAACGGGTACGGACCCATCCACCTCGTGGGGGATCCGGTTCTCGAAGTCGCCGTCGGGCAGCTGTACGTCGTCGTCTTCTGCGGTATCAGCCTCGCACTGGCACTCGACCGCGACGAACGAGTCGCGCTCTCAGCGGCGCTTGCCGGTGCTCGCGACGAGGCGCGATCGCAGGCGATGCTTTTCGGCACGATCTTCGACACGATGTCCGAGGGTGTGCGCGTCGTGGATCGACGCGGCAACGTGATCGCACGCAACCCCGCGGCTTCCCGGCTCCTGCTCGGCGAGTCGGCCGCGAGCAGTGAGGCCAGGCCGGGTTCGGATCTCGATTCCCTGCACACGCTGGATGGTCGCCGTCTGCCGGATGAGGCCATGCCGTTCCGCCGCTCGCTCGCGGGCGAGGACGTGCGGGATCTCGACCTGCTCGTGCGCACGCCGGATGCCGAGCGGATCGTGTCGTTCACGACGGCGCGACTGCCCGAGGCCGTCGCGGACGGGGGCGTCGTCACGGTGCTACGCGATGTCACCATCGAACGCCAGGAGCTCATGCGCGCAGCCCGCGTGCAGGCCGGCCTTCTGCCGACCGAAGTACCGCCGCTGCCGGGCTACGACCTCGCTGCACGCACCGTTCCGGCGGGGTCCGTCGGTGGCGACTTCTACGACTGGTACGGCGTCGACGACGGCGCGGTGCTCACTCTCGCGGACGTCATGGGAAAGGGGGCCGGGGCGGCGATCCTCGCAGCGACCACCCGGTCGCTTCTGCGGGCGCATGGCGCGGACGAGAACGTGGTGAGGCCGATGACGCTCGCCGAGGAGAGCATGCAGCGCGATCTGGATGCCGCGAATGCGTTCGTCACGGTCTTCCGGGCCTTCATCCACGCCCCGTCCGGCGACGTGACCTTCGCGGATGCCGGGCACGGCCTGGCGGCAGTGGTGGCCGTCGAAGGCGTACGACCACTCGACGGCGGCGGACTGCCGCTCGGCATCGGCGTCGGCGAATCGCGCCCGGTCGGCCGTGAACACCTCGAGCCCGGCGAGACCCTCCTGGTGGTCAGCGACGGCGTGCTCGACGCGCTCGGGGGCTCGCTCGACGATCTCGACAGGGTGTGGGATGCGGCGCGCACCGCGAAGTCCGCGGCCGACGCCGTGGGCGCCGTGGTGGACGCGGCGCTGTCGGGCACCGTGGAGGACGATCTCACCGTGCTGGTGCTGCGCCGCGAGAAGTGACCTGCGACCGCTTCTCAGTCGAGGGCGTTGCGGCTGGTGGCGGTCGCCTGCAGCGGCACTCCCTCCGGCACGAAGGGCGCCAGGATCGGCGGATGCCAGGACGTCGCGACCGTCACGCGCACCGAGCGTCCGTCGCCGCTGGAGGCGTCGACGAGGACCGGATCCCCCGGCGCGACGTCGACGATCGACTGGGCCTGCACGCGGATCCGCTCGTCGTCGAGCTCGGCCCGCGGGACTCCGGCCTCGAGGGTCAGGGTGAAGCCGTCGGATGCGGCGAGCGCGGCCGCGTCCGCGAGGGCGTCGAGGCGCTTCTGGGCGAGGTAGAGGGAGGTGGCATTGGCGCAGACGAGGATGAGCGTCATCGCGAGGAGGGCGTAGCCGAGCACAAGCGGCAGGATGCTTCCCTCCTCGTCGTGTGCCCGTTCGTCGTGCGGCCTCATCGCGCGTCCTCGTAGCGCGACACCTTCTGCACCGCGGTCGCCTGCACCGGCACGCTGCTCAGGCGCTCGAGTCCGAGGACGGGCGGGATGAATGGCAACGGGACCTCGGCGGTCACGGTGACGTGGACGGTGCCGCCCGGCTCCGGGCAGGCCGTGGACACGGGAGTGCAGCTCACCGAGGCGTCGAATGCTTCGATCCCGTACTGGCCGGTCACGGACGTCAGCACGGCATCCGCATCTCCCTGTCCCCCGGCGAGCGCGCGGGCCGCGAAGCGGGCCGCCGCCTCGACGCCCAGGGACTGCGCCTGAATCTGCCCGAGGGCGAGGACAAGGTACACAAGCGGCACGAGCATCACCACGCCGACGGTCAGGAACTCCAGGGCCGCCGAGCCTTCCTCGCCGCGTGCGGGCTGCAGCAGGCGGCGGGCCGCCTCACGGCAGCGTCTCCACGGGAGCACTCGCACTCACCTCCAGCGCCGCCGGCACCCCGAGGAGCCCCACAAGCGGCAGCACGGTGCGCACCGTCACGGTGACGGACGCCGCCCCTCCGGTTGTGGTGAACGCCGCGGTGACGTCGTCGGCGTACTGCGGTCCCACGGCGCGTTCGATGACGGACCGCGTGCGCTCGATGCCCCGCGCCTGATCCGAGTCGGCGAGGGCGGCGTGGTGCGCCCCCTCGACGGCGGCGTCATGCACGACGTTGCGCACGTACATCGCCAGGCCCAGCTGCAGCACGGCGAGGGTCAGCAGGGTCAGCAGCCCGCCGACGAGCACGAACTCCGCGGAGGCCGAGCCGCGCTCGGCCTCCCCCGTCGTGCGCGTCGCGGGCGACATCCTCAGCCCAGTCCGCCGGTGACCCGGGTGATCGCCTGCTCGAACAGACCGGACAGCGCCGGCCCCGCGAGCGCCCAGATGAGCACGACCAAGCCCGCCGTCATCAGCGTGATGAGCACCCATCCGGGGACGTCACCGCGCTCCTCGTCCACCACGTCGCCCCAGGCGGTGCGTGCCCGGGCCCCCGTCGTCTCGATAAGCCGTTCCATGTGTGTTCCCTCTCTCTGCTGTCTGGTCTGTGATGTCTGGTCTGTGCGGTGTGGTCAGTGCGGGCGGTCCGTCAGCCGATCCCGAGCCGGAGCATGAACACCCCGGGGAAGACGGCGAACAGGACGCTCAGCGGGAGGAGCCCGAAAACCAGCGGGAGGAGCATCAGGATCTCCTTGCGCCCCGCGGCCTCGATGAGGCTTCGCTTGGCGTCTTCGCGGGCATCGGCGGCCTGCGCCTGGAGTGCCTGCGCGAGCGGTGCCCCGCGGTCGAGTGCGGCGACCAGGTGCTCGACCGCACGGGACAGCGACGGCACATGAAGGCGCCGGGACATGGCCGTGAGCGCGTCGGGCAGGCTCGACCCGGTCCCCACGTCGAGCACCACGGCACGCAGCTCGGCGGTGAGCTCGCCCGATCCGACCGCGGCGACGCGGCGCAGGCTGTCCAGGATGCCCTCGCCCGCGGCGAGGCACAGGGCGAGGAACTCCAGCACCGTGGGCATCTCGTCCGCGATGCGGGCCGTGCGGGCCTTCGCCTGCGCGGTGAGCAGCACGTCGCAGGCGATCACGGCTGCGGCTCCGGCGACGATCGGCAGCAGCAGGGTCGGACCCGCGAACGACCCGGCGAGCGCCAGCACCACCACGGCGAGCGCGCCGGCCCCGAGACCCGCCACTCCCCAACCCAGCTGGCGCGCGCGGAACGCGGCCGGATCCGGCTCCCTGCCCGCCTGCGCGAGGCGCGTCGCGAGGGCATCCGATGTCCCCACCAGGCGCACGGCCCAGGACGCCGCCCGTTCGACGGCCGTCGACCAGCCGAGTGATCCGGCCGCTCCCGCCCTGCCGATGAACTCCCACGCCGTCGTGCCCGCAGGGTCCGTGACCTCTCGGATGTACGGCGCGATCCGGCGCGACACGGAGGGGGCGCCGATGCGAGGGACAAGCACAAGCAGCAGGCAGATGCCTCCGCCGAGCCCGCCGCCGAGCAGCACGGCGAGGGCAGCGTCCGTGGCCCAGGTCACGCGAACCACCTGCGCGGCTCGGGAAGGCGGCCGATCCGGATCATCACGCGGTACGCGACGAGCGACACCACGGCTCCGACGATGATCAGGATCACTCCCTCCGGGCTGGAGTACGCATCGGCGCCCTCGGGGCGCAGCGCGAGCATGGCGAGGATCACCCACGGCGCGACCACGCCGAGCACCGCCGCGCCCTTGGTCCACGACTGCCGCGACTCCACCTCGGCGCGCAGCGCCGCGTCGGCGCGCACGGAGGCGGACAGCGCCCGCAGCACCGGCACCAGATCGGTGCCACCCACCTGGCGGGCCATCCGCATGGTCTCGACGATCCGATCCGCCATCGGGTCCGCGAGGGCGCTCTTCAGCCGGTCGGCACTGGAGTCGAAGTGACCGGATGCGCTCATGTCGCGCTCGAACCGCGCGAACGCCGGTCGCAGGGCGGGCGGCGCCGACAGCGCGAGGCTCGCGATCGCGTCAGGCAGGGACATCCCCGCCCGCACCGACGCGATCAGCAGGTCGCAGACATCGGGCCAGAGCGCGCGCCGGGCACGGATGAGCCGGGATCGCCGCGATCGCAGCCACATGACGGGAACGGCAGACCCCGCCAACAGGGCGAGCAGCGCGAGCGTTCCCACGCTCGTGGCGAGCCAGGCGATCGCGCCGCACAGCAGCGCGCAGACGATGCACGCCACGATCACGATGCGCTCCGACACGTGCGACAGCCCGGCGCCGGCGAGCAGCCGGGTCAGCGCACCGTCCCGCGCTGCCTTCGACCGCCTGGTCGCCGACGCGGGCCACAGCCAGGGCGACACCAGCAGCAGGAGCCCGCCGCCGAGCAGGGCTCCCCACAGCACGGTCATCCCGCCGCCTCCGTCGCGCGGTAGACCGTGCGCACTTCGGGCAGCTCCCCCGAGATGCGCCCGGTGGGCTCGACGATCTCGGAGACGCGGCGGAACCCGTCCGCCGTGCGCTCGCAGTGGACGACGAGGTCGACGCTGGTCGCCACGGCGTGAAGCACGAAGCCGCGATCGATGTTGCGGCCGGCGAGCAGCGGCAGCGCCGCGAGGCGGCCGAGCGCATCGGCCGCCGAGTTCGCGTGGATCGTCGCCGCGCCGGGCACGCCGGTGTTGAGAGCGAGCAGCAGGTCGAGCGCCTCGGCGTCGCGCACCTCGCCGACCACCAGGCGATCGGGGCGCATGCGCAGCGCCTCCTTGACGAGACGGCGCAGGGTGATCTCGCCCGTGCCCTCCAGGCTCGGCTGCCGGCCCTGCATGGCGACGAGGTCGGGGGCGTCGATCGCGAGCTCGAACGTCTCCTCGGCCGTGACGATCCGGTGCGAGGCCGGGCTGGCGGACACGAGCGCACCGAGCAGGGTGGTCTTGCCCGCGTGCGTCGCGCCCGACACGAGCAGGCTCCGCCCGTCCCTCATCGCGCCGCGGAGCAGATCGGCAGCCGTCGGCGGCAGTGACCCGAGGGCGACGAGGTGATCGAGCGAGCGGTGGCTCGCGACGAACTTGCGGATGTTGACGGCCCAGTGCTTGCGGGCGATTCCACCGATCACGACGTGGAGGCGAGATCCGTCGGGCAGCGAGGCGTCGACGAACGGCTGACTCAGGTCGACCCGTCGGCCCGTGGCGTGGAGCATCCTCTCCACGAGGTCGCGCACCGTGGTGTCGGTCAGCTGCACCGGCACCCGCTCGGAGACGCCGCCACGCGCGACGAAGATCCGGTCGGGCGCGTTGATCCACAGCTCTTCGATCTGCGGGTCATCGAGATACGGCTGCAGCGGCCCGTAGCCCGTCACCGCCGCCAGCACCTCGCGGATCCGGGCGGGCTCGTCATCCAGCGGCGCCGTGCCCCGGGCGAGGGCGATGTCGTTGTGCCTGCGCACCTCCGCCTGCGCGATGCGGGCGACCGCATCCGGCGCCTCGGTCGGATCCGTCCGGTCGGCGCGCAGCCGCTCGCGGACGCGGTCGACGAGCGAGGCCGTCGCCAGGCCGCGGTCCGGATGAAGCTGGGTCACCCGGTCATGATGACAATCCCGCGCCCACCGGCAGGGAAGTTATCCACAGGGCGGGATGACGCCCGAGAAGTCGGGGGCCATCCTCCCGCGGCATGTCTGCGGCGATAAGTAGACTGATCGCACTTCGCGGGAGTGGTGGAATTGGCAGACACGCAGGATTTAGGTTCCTGTGCCTCACGGCGTGTGGGTTCAAGTCCCACCTTCCGCACCGCCGATCGTCGGCGGCGAGCGCACGCGTCCGTCGTCTCCGTTCCGCACTCCCCCCATCGCAGCAGCAGTAGTCAACGACAGGATGACCGTTGCGTCCCCTCGCTCTCATTCCCTGGCTGGATCCCCAGGCCATCATCGACGCGGCCGGCCCGTGGGCCCTGCTCGTCGTCTGCCTCATCGTGTTCTCGGAGACCGGCCTGCTCGTCGGGTTCCTGCTGCCGGGCGACACGCTGCTGATCATCTCGGGGCTGCTGACGAACACGCACAACGTGTTCGGCGTGAACATCTGGGTCGCCAGCGGGCTGATCGCCCTCGCCGCGTTCATCGGCGGCGAGGCCGGTTATCTGATCGGCCATAAGGGCGGGCCGGCCGTCTTCGAACGCAAGGAATCGGGGCTGTTCAGTACGAAGAACGTCGAACGCACGAATGCCTTCTTCGAACGATTCGGCGGCATCACGATCGTGCTCGCGCGCTTCGTTCCCGTCGTGCGCACCTTCGCGCCCGTCGCGGCCGGCGTGGGTCACATGCCGTGGAAGCGCTATTCGCTCTACAACCTCATCGGCGCCGTGCTGTGGGGCTTCGGCCTCACGATGGTCGGCTACCTGATCGCATTCATCCCGTGGGTGAGCCACTTCGTCACCGAGTACATCGACCTCATCCTGCTGGCGGCGGTCGGCGGCACGGCGCTCGTCACCCTCTGGCACTACTTCGCCGAGCGTCGCAAGGCCCGCCGCGAGCCCGCCCCCATCCCGGTGGAGGAGCTCATCCTCGAGCCGGAGGTGTTCGAGCGCGGCGCCGACATCGACGGCGACGGCAAGCCCGACATCAAGCTCTGACCGCGGTCAGGACCAGCACGTCGATCGAGGCAGACTGCGCCTCACGAGGCCTTCTTCGTCGACCGCTTCCGCTTGGGCTTCTCGGCCTTCTCCTCGGGCTCGGCGTCGTCCTCGGCGTCCTTGCCCGCGTCCCCCTTGTCCCGAGAGGCACGCGAGCGCTCGACGCTCGCACGCAGCGCGGCCATGAGGTCGATGACCTCGCCGCCCTCCTCCTCCTGCTCGCCGAAGGTGGCGTCGGTGTCGATGGCGTCGCCCTTCTCGAGCTTCGCCGCGATCAGCGTCTTGAGCTCCTTCTGGTACTCGTCGACGAACTCATCCGGATCGAAGTCGTTCGAGAAGCTCTCGACGAGGCTCGCCGACAGCTCCAGCTCCTTCGCGGAGATCCTGACCGACTCGTTCAGCGACGGGAACTCGGCCGCCCGCACCTCATCCGCCCACAGCAGGGTCTGCAGCATCAGCACGTCGCCGCGCACGCGCAAGGCGGCCAGGCGCGTCTTCTGGCGCAGCGAGAACCGCACGATCGCCGTGCGATCCGTCTGCTCGAGCGTCCGGCGCAGCAGCACGTACGCCTTCGGCGAGGCGGAATCGGGCTCGAGGAAGTACGACTTGTCGTAGGTGATCGGATCGACCTGCTCGCTCGGCACGAACTCCACGACGTCGATCTCGCGGCTGCGCTCGGACGGCAGCGACTTCAGATCCTCGTCGGTGAGCACGACGGTGCGGTCGCCGTCGTCGTACGCGCGATCGATGTCCGAGTACGCGACGATCTCGCCGCACACCTCGCAGCGGCGCTGGTAGCGGATGCGTCCGCCGTCGGCGTTGTGCACCTGATGCAGGCTGACGTCGTGGTCCTCGGTGGCCGCGTAGACCTTCACGGGGACGTTCACGAGGCCGAACGTCAGCGCGCCCTTCCAGATCGATCTCATGGTCCCAGTGAACACCTGTCACACCCGTCACTGCCAGGGGCTTGATTTCGGGGCCGACCGGCGAAATAGGCTCAGGCCATGGCAGGCGAGCAGATCGTGCGGATCGGCGGCCGTCGCCTGCGCGTGACGAACCTCGAGAAGGTGCTGTATCCGGAGACCGGGACGACAAAGGGCGAGGTGATCGACTACCTCACCCGCATCGCGCCCGTGCTGCTCCCCCACGTCGCTGGCCGCCCGGTGACGCGCAAGCGCTGGGTCGAGGGCGTGGGCACGGCCGACGAGCCCCTCCCGTCATTCTTCGCCAAGGACCTCGAGCGCGGCGCGCCCGACTGGATCCCTCGTCAGCCGATCGAGCACTCGACCGGGTCGAAGGCCTATCCGCTGGTCGACGACGTCGCCACGCTCGCCTATCTCGCGCAGGTCGCGAGTCTCGAGCTGCACGTGCCGCAGTGGCGCTTCGCGCCGGACGGCTCCCCGGGACTTCCCGACCGTCTCGTCCTGGATCTGGATCCGGGGCCCGGCGTCGGCCTGCCGGAGTGCGCGGAGGTCGCCCGCCAGGCGCGCGCCATCCTGACCGACATGGGCCTCGACCCGCTGCCGGTCACGAGCGGCAGCAAGGGCATCCACCTCTACGCGCGGCTGCCCGGGTCGCAGACGAGCGCGCAGGTGTCGGCGGTCGCGAAGGCACTCGCGCAGGCGCTCGAGGCCGACCATCCTGAGCTGGTCGTGAGCTCGATGAGCAAGGCGGTGCGCCCGGGCCGGGTGCTCGTCGACTGGAGCCAGAACAACGGCAAGAAGACGACGATCGCGCCGTACTCGCTGCGAGGGCGCGCGCAGCCGTGGGTGGCCGCGCCCCGCACGTGGGACGAGCTCGACGATGCGGGCCTGCGGCACCTGCTGTTCCACGAGGTGCTGGAGCGGATGGAGCGCATCGGCGACCCGCTCGCGCCGATCGACGCGCCGGATCCGGATGCCGCGCTCGCCCCGTACGTCGCCAAGCGCGACGCGGCGAAGACGCCCGAGCCGATGGGCGGGCCCATCGAGCCGACGGTCGGCGGCGAGCCGCGCTTCGTCATCCAGCGGCACGAGGCGCGTCGGCTTCACTACGACCTGCGGCTCGAGCGGGACGGGGTGCTCGCCAGCTGGGCGGTGCCCAAGGGGATCCCCGAGACGACCGGGAAGAACCACCTCGCGGTGCAGACCGAGGACCACCCGCTCGCCTACGCGACGTTCGAGGGGGACATCCCGAAGGGCGAGTACGGCGCGGGCCACATGGACATCTGGGAGTCGGGCACCTACGCGCTCGAGAAGTGGCGGGCGGACGAGGTGATCTTCACCCTCCACGGCGCGGGCCCGCTCACCGGCGGCGTGCGCCTCGCGCTCATCCGCACGAGCGGCGACGGCGAGAAGTCGCAATGGCTGCTTCACCGCATGAAGGATCAGCACGCCGAGACGCCCGCGGAGCCGGAGAGCCGCACCTCTTCGCCGGTTGAGCGAGGGAGCAAAGCCTCTTCGCCGGTTGAACGATGGAGCGAAGCCTCCTCGCCGGTTCAGCGAGGGAGCGAAGCGACCGAGTCGAAACCCCCGAATCCGCCCACGCCCGCAGCCCGGGCGAAACCCCCGTCCCCCATGCTCGCGAGCAACGGCACCCCGGGGCTCGCGCGCGCGATGGGCGCCGGATCCTGGGCCGAGATGAAATGGGATGGCGTGCGGGCGCTGGGCGTCTGGTCGGACGGTCGGCTGCGCCTGTTCGCCCGGAGCGGCACGGACATCACCGACCGCTATCCCGAGTTCGCCGCTCCGGGCGCTGCGTTCTTCGCTGCGTCGGAGGCGGTCGTCGACGGCGAGATCGTCGCCCTGGACGAGCGCGGGCGGCCCAGCTTCTCGCTGCTGCAGAACCGGATGCACCTGACGAAGTCCGCCGAGATCACCGCCGAGACGCGGCGCACCCCCGCCCGCCTGTACCTCTTCGACGTGCTCGCCGCCGACGGCGAGGACCTGACCGGCCGCCCGCTGTCGGAGCGCCGCGATGTGCTTGAGCGGATCGCGGCCGACGCGGGGGCGGCGATCGACGTCCCGCCGGTGTTCCCCGACATCGACCTGGCCCTCGACATCGCGCGCGAGCACGACCTCGAGGGGGTGATGGCGAAGGACCCGGATGCCCGCTACCGCCCCGGCAGGTCGGACCGCTGGCTGAAGCTGAAGATCACGCGGACGCAGGAGGCGGTGATCGCGGGCATCCGCCCCGGCAAGGGGGGACGATCCGGATCCATCGGCTCGCTCCTGCTCGGGATCCCGGACGACGACGGCCTGCGTTACGTCGGCCGCGTGGGCACGGGGTTCAGCGAGCGGGCGCTCGGCCGGCTGTGGGATCAGCTGGAGCCGCTGCGCGTGACGGAGTCTCCCCTGCACGGCGTTCCCCCGCTCGACGCCCGGGACGTGCTCTGGGTGCGGCCCGAGCTCGTGGGCGAGGTGGAGTTCACGGAGTGGACGCCCGGCGGCAGCATGCGCCACCCGCGCTGGCGGGGCCTTCGCCCCGACAAGGCGGCTCAGGACGTGGTGCTCGAGTCCTAGCGGTGCGCCTCGTCGCGGTCCTCGTGGCCGACGGCTTCGAGCTGGAAGGTGGAGTGCGCGACGTCGAAGTGATCTGCCAGGCACCCCTGCAGCGAGGTCAGCAGCGCCGCGGACCCGCCGCGGTCGAGCACGTCCTTGTCGACCACCACGTGCGCGCTGAACACCGGCGCGCCGCGCGTGAGCTGCCACACGTGGACGTCGTGGACATCGACGACGCCGGGGGCCGCGCGGAGGTGATCCCGGATCTCCGCGACGCTCATCCCCTGCGGTGCCGACTCGGTGAGCACCGCGAGGCCCTCGCGCATCAGCACCCATGCGCGCGGCAGGATGAACGCCGCGATCAGCAGGGACGCGGCGGCATCCGCACGGTCCCAGCCCGTCGCGAGGACCACGACGGCGGCGAGGATCACGACGGCCGAGCCGATCGCGTCGCCGAGCACCTCGAGGTAGGCGCCGCGCACGTTGATGCTGCGGCGCTGGGCGCGCGCCAGCAGCCACAGCGTGAGCACGTTCGCGGCGAGGCCGATGACGGCGAACACGATCATCGTGCCGCCGTGCACCTCGCTCGGCGCGGCGAAGAAGAGTCGCCCGACCGCCGCCACCGCGATGCCGCCGCTCAGTGCGATCGCGAGCACCGCGTTGATCATCGCGCCGAACACCTCGAAGCGCCGATACCCGAAGGTCCGCCGGTCGTCGGCGGGGCGGCGGGCGATCGACTGCGCGATCAGCGCGACACCGAGGGCGGTCGCATCGGTGAGCATGTGCGCCGCGTCGGCCAGCAGCGCGAGGGACCCGGCGACGAGCCCGCCGACCACCTGCAGCCCCACGACGGAGAGGGTGATGCCCAGCGCGATGCCGAGCAGGCGACGGTCGTCGCCGCCCTGCTTCTCGTGCGCGTGGACATGCATGGTCCCAGGCTACGCGCGGCAAACCCCAGGTCCGACGGCTTTCGCCTACTCGGGAATGAGTCCGATTCTCACTCGCGTCAGTGCTCGCCGTCGCTCACGAGCTTCAGGCCCACGACGCAGCCGACGAGGCCCAGGATCAGCAGGATCTTCAGCCATGAGACCGACTCGTCACCGGTGATCATCGCGTAGCCGACGGTGAGCGCCGCGCCGACGCCGACCCACACGGCGTACGCGGTGCCGATCGGGATGTCCCGCATCGCGAACGCGAGTCCGAGCATGCTCGCGACGATGCCGACGGCGAAGACGGCCGTCGGTGCGGGCTTCGTGAAGCCCTCCGACTTGCCGAGGGCGGTGGCCCAGACGGCCTCGAGGACACCGGACAGGATGAGGACGATCCACGACATGGCACGACTCCTGGCAAGTCTTGTCGCGCACCGGGTACTTGACCATCGTCCGGGAGCCTCTTGACGGGCTCTGATGTCAATGCTCGCACGCGTGCCTGTGCAGGGTCGGTGCACACCCCGGCCGTAGAATCCAGAGCATGACGCTCTCGCTCTGGCTGGCCCTCGTGGGCGCCGGAGCACTCATCTCCCTGACGCCCGGCGCGGGCGCGGTGAACACGATGTCGAATGCGATCGCGTCCGGGTGGCGGCGCTCCCTGTGGGGCATCCTCGGCCAGCAGGTCGCCCTGGTGGTGCACATCGTGATCGTCGCTGCCGGCGTGGGCGTGCTCGTGGCGAGCTCGCCGATCCTGTTCGAGATCATCCGCTATGCCGGCGCCGCGTATCTGATCTACCTCGGGGTACGGCAGTTCCTCGCGCGCCCGCAGGACGCGACGGAGGACGGATCCGCGATCCTCGTGCGCGAGAGCGCCTGGTCGATGTTCCGGCGCGGGCTGCTCGTGAACCTGACGAACCCGAAGGCGATCGTCTTCTTCCTCGCCTTCGTGCCGCAGTTCATCCGACCCGATCAGCCGCTGATCCCGCAGTACACGGTGCTGTCGGCGACGGTGGTGGCGATCGACATCGTGGTGATGTGGTTCGTGTTCGCCATCGCCGCCCGCGGGCTCGCCCGCCTCACCCGCACTCCGTCGGGGCAGAAGGTCCTCGGCCGCATCTTCGGCTCGCTCTTCGTCGGCGTGGGCGTGCTGCTCGCCGCCGTTCACTGATCCGACGGGCCGCCTACAGCTGCGCGAGCAGCGGCTTGAGCGCCACGAAGGCGCGGGCGCGGTGCGAGATCGCGTTCTTCTCATCCGCGGTCAGTTCGGCGACCGTGCGCTCGGGCCCGTCCTGGTCGGCGGGGATGAAGATCGGGTCGTACCCGAATCCCGCCTCGCCGCGCGGCGCATCCGCGAGGCGGCCGGGCCAGAGCCCCTCCACCGTGTGCTCCGCACCGGCAGGCGTCACCAGCGCGATCGTCGAGTTGTAGTGGGCGCCCCGGTGCGGGTCCGCGACGTCGGAGAGCTGGTCGAGCAGTAGCGCCAGGTTGGCGCGATCATCCTTCGCGTGTCCTGCCCAGTAGGCCGAGAACACCCCGGGCGAGCCACCGAGGACGTCCACGCAGATGCCGGAGTCGTCCGCGAGCGCGGGAAGCCCCGTGTGCGCCGCCGCGGCCCGCGCCTTGATCAGCGCGTTCTCGGCGAAGGTCGTGCCATCCTCGACCGGCTCGGGGCCGTCGTAGGACACGACCTCGAGATCCGGGCGGACGCGGGCGACGATCCCCTGGAACTCCGCGACCTTGTGGGCGTTGTGCGTGGCGAGGACGATCTGCGCCACCGGTCAGGCCCCCGCGGGCTCGTCGAGCGCCGCCTGCTGGTGAACGCGCAGCTCGGCCGCGCCGGCGACGGCGAGCTCGAGAAGGGCGTCGAGCTCGGCCTTGTCGAACGGCGCACCCTCGGCGGTTCCCTGCACCTCGACGAATTTCCCACCTCCGGTGATGACGACGTTCATGTCGGTCTGCGCGCGCACATCCTCGACGTACGGAAGGTCGAGCATCGGCACGCCGTCGATGATGCCGACCGACACGGCGGCCACCGAGTCGCGCAGCACCTGGGCCTTCTGGCCGATGAACTTCTTCTCGCGGCCCCACTCGATCGCGTCGGCGAGGGCGACATAGGCGCCGGTGATCGCCGCGGTACGCGTGCCGCCATCCGCCTGCAGGACGTCGCAGTCGATCACGATGGTGTTCTCGCCGAGCGCCTTGGTGTCGACGACGGCGCGCAGCGCGCGGCCGATCAGGCGCGAGATCTCGTGCGTGCGCCCGCCGATCCGGCCCTTCACGCTCTCGCGGTCGTTGCGGTCGTTCGTCGCACGCGGAAGCATCGCGTACTCGGCGGTGATCCAGCCCTTGCCCTTGCCCGTCAGCCAACGCGGCACACCGTTCGTGAACGACGCCGTGCACAGCACCTTCGTGCCGCCGAAGCTGATGAGCGCCGAGCCCTCTGCCTGGCTGCTCCAGCCGCGCTCGATCGTGATGGGGCGGAGCTGGTCGGGCGTGCGGCCGTCGGCGCGAGTGGTCATTGCTTCTCCTTGCGGATGGAAGGGATCAGGATCGCGCGTCGAGCGCGGGGAGGTCGATGGCGCCGGTGCGGACGAGGCGCACGTCGCGCACCTCTCGGCCGAGCAGGCGGTTCGCGAGGGCGATGAAGTCGGTGGTGGCCGCGCCCGTCGCCTCATACTCGTGACGCGGCGTCGCGTCCGGGCCTGCCAGCAGGTCGCGGCTCACGAGCTGGCGGTAGACGTCCTTCGCGGTCTCGGAGTCGCTCGAGACGAGCGAGACATCCGGGCCCATCACGTAGCTGATCGCCCCCTTGAGGAACGGGTAGTGCGTGCAGCCGAGCACGAGGGTGTCGACCCCGGCGTGACGCAGCGGCGCGAGGTACTCCTCGGCGACGGCGAGCACCTCGGGCGAGTCGGTGTCGCCCGCCTCGACGAACTCGACGAATCGCGGGCAGGCGGCCGTGGAGACCTGGATTCCCGGGTTCACCTCGAGCATGTCCTGATACGCGCCGGATCCGATCGTCCCCACCGTGCCGATCACGCCGATCCGGCCGTTTCGCGTCGTGGACATCGCCGTGCGCACGGCGGGGCCGATGACCTCGACCACCGGCACCGAGTACCGCTCGCGTGCGTCGCGCAGCATCGCCGCCGACGCGGTGTTGCAGGCGATGACGAGCATCTTCACGCCCTGATCCACGAGCGTGTCGAGGATCTCCAGCGAGTACCGCCGGACGTCGGCGATGGACTTCGGGCCATACGGCGAGTGGGCGGTGTCGCCGATGTAGATCATCGACTCGCGCGGCAGCTGATCGCCGATCGCCCGGGCGACGGTGAGCCCGCCGACGCCGGAGTCGAAGATCCCGATCGGCGCGTCGTTCATGATGTCCCAGCGTACCCGCGGCGCGCACCGCAAGCCGCGCCGCGCTCGCCCGGCGGCCGCGTCGTCCGCGACCTGCGCATCCATGGCTAGGGTTTTCCCTATGAGCGCCTCCTCGGCCCTGTTGACCGACCGCTACGAGCTCACCATGCTCGACGCCGCCCTGCGCGACGGCACCGCCCAGCGGCACTGTGTGTTCGAGCTGTTCGCGCGACGACTGTCCGGCGGTCGCCGGTTCGGCGTCGTCGGCGGCACGGGACGCCTGCTCGCGCTGCTGCGCGACTACCACTTCGGCGACGACGAGCTGCGCTTCCTGCGCGACGAGAAGGTGGTCAGCCCCGAGGCCGTCGCCTACCTCGAGAACTACCGCTTCACCGGGTCCATCTCCGGCTATCGCGAGGGCGAGCTGTACTTCCCGGGTTCTCCGATCCTGACGGTCGAGGGTAGCTTCGCGGACGCGGTCATCCTCGAGACGCTCGCGCTGAGCGTGCTCAACCACGACTCGGCCGTCGCGACCGCCGCCTCGCGCATGAGCATCGCCGCGGGCGATCGTCCCCTGGCGGAGATGGGATCGCGTCGTGCGGGCGAGTCCTCGGCCGTCGCGGCCGCGCGCATGGCGTACATCGCCGGCTTCGGCGCGACGAGCAACCTCGAGGCGGGCCGCCAGTGGGGCATCCCGACGATGGGCACCGCCGCGCACTCATGGACGCTGCTTCACGACAGCGAGGAGGACGCCTTCCGCGCCCAGGTCGAGGCGCTCGGCACCGACACGACGCTGCTGGTGGACACCTACGACATCGCGAAGGGCGTCGAGACCGCCGTCCGCGTCGCGGGCACCGGCCTCGGCGGCGTGCGCCTCGACTCGGGTGACCTGCCGACGGTTGCCGCATCGGTCCGCGCGCAGCTCGACGAGCTCGGCGCGACGCAGACGCGGATCACCGTCACCAGCGACCTCGACGAGTACGCGATCGCCGCGTTGGCCGCCTCTCCCGTCGATGCCTACGGTGTCGGCACGTCGGTCGTGACCGGATCCGGGTATCCGACCGCGGGCATGGTCTACAAGCTCGTCGCGCGTCAGGACGCCGACGGCGGCTGGGTCTCGGTGTCGAAGACCGCCGAGGGCAAGGGATCGCAGGGCGGGCGCAAGACCGCGTTCCGCACGCTCGAGAACGGGGTCGCCACGCAGGAGCTCGTCGAGGTCGCCGACGGCTTCGAGCCGCTCGCGCAGCCGTCGGAGTACCCGGATGCGCGCCCCCTGCAGGTGGCCCTCGTCGTCGAGGGCGAGCCTGTCGCGGAGTACGAGGGCCCGGCCGGGGTCGAGGCGGCACGGGAGCATCACCTGCGCGTGCGCGAGGAGCTGCCGATCCGCGCACTTGCGCTCAGCCGCTCGGACCCGGCGATCCCGACGGTCTACGTCGACGCGGACGAGAGCTGACGGCCGCGCCCGACGCGGGTCACGAGTTCAGCGACTCGTAGATCTCCTTGCACGTCGGGCACACCGGGAACTTCTCCGGGTCGCGGCCCGGCGTCCACTTCTTGCCGCACAGCGCGCGGACCGGCTTGCCGGTGATCGCCGACTCGAGGATCTTCTCCTTCTTCACGTAGTGCGAGAAGCGCTCGTGATCGCCCGGCTCGATGTTCTCCTCTTCGAGGAGCTTCTCGAGCTCGCGGTCGAGGAGGGCCGTTCCGCCGTCGCCGGGGGTATCGAGAGGAGTGCTCATGAGGCCCGAGTCTACGCCGCGGAGACCCCCTCGAGCATTGTCCGCGGGCGTCAGGTGGTGCTCGCGAATGCCATGATCCGCTCGCCGCGGCGCTCGAACATCCACGACCCGAGCAGCACGCCGACGAGCAGCACGCCGACCCCGACGCCGAGCCCCGTCCACATCGCCGCGCCGGCATGTGCGACATCGTCGGTGACGGTGAGCCAGCCGAGCCACAGCGTCGGGGCGCTCAGCACGATCGTGCCGAGCATCACGAGCGCCTGCGCGGCGACGCCGGTCGAGTCGGCCCGCTGCGGCTGCTGGAAAGGACTGTCGCCGGGGCGCGAGACGGCGTAGGGAGCGAGCACCGACGCGACGCTCGACAGGCCCAGGCCCGTTAGGAACAGGCTCGCCGCGACGCCGATCATCGCGGGCAGCACCGCCCACCGGCCGTAGAACGCGGCGCTGAGCGACAGCGCGATCGCGAGCACCGGGATCGCGATCACGAGCACGGGGACGAGGCGGCCGATCCGATCGGATACGCCGCGGATGCCGCTGGCGATGTGCATCCACACGGCGCTCGAGTCGTAGGCGACGTCGTTGTGCGGCAGCCATCCGAAGAACAGCGCCATGATCGGCACGGGCACGAGCGCGACGACGGGTTCGGGCACACCGGCGACCAGCAGCGGCACGGTCGGCAGGAGACCGGCGAGCGGGATGATGGCGAAGTTCACGATGTAGCGGCTGTCGCGCAGCCAGTACACGAGGCCGCGCGCGGCGATCGCGCCCGCGGGAGTGCCGGGCATGACCGCGAACCAGCCGAGCCCGCCCCGCCCGCTCGCGGCCGCGGGGTTCTCGATCGTCGTCAGAGCCCGTTCGACGGCGAACAGCCAGGCCGCCGCCGCGAGCCCGAGCGTGGCGAGCGCCACCAGGGCCGCCAGCCATGCGGCTCCCCCGTTGCCCATCGCGATCGTGCCGGGAAGCGCGGCCGCGGCGCCGATCGGGGTCGCGGCGAGCACGTCGGCCGCGGTGGCGAGCGCACTCGGCACCCGCCCCTCCCACTCCAGCGACGACAGGAACACGATGACCGGCACGAGCACCACGATGACCCCGAGCACGAACAGGCCCGACAGCTCGCGCGTGCGGCGCGTGCGCAGCACCGCGGCGCCGACGGCCATGCTCAGACGCGCGAGCAGCACGCAGGTCGCGACGTGCAGGATCGCCATCAGCGCGCTGACGACGCCGGGAACCCCATGCGCCGTCCAGACGACGGCCGCGCACACGTCGAACACCGCCACCGCGAACACCGGGACGCTCACGAATCCCGCGCCGGCCAGCAGCCAGGCGAGCGGGCGAGGATCCATCCCGAGTACGGCGAAGCGGCGGGGATCGAGCGGATCGGTCGCCGCCGCGACGACGGGACCGGCCGCGAACGACAGGGAAATCGCCGATCCGGCGAGCACGAGCAGGGCGAACGCGACGGCGGTCGGGGCGTCGACGAGGGACAGGACCCCGATGGCGACCGCGACGACGACCGCGACCAGGATGAGCAGCCCCGCCGCCCGGTAGGCGACACGGGTGGCCGGCCCTCGCAGCGCGCCGACCATCAGCGCGAGCCTCAGTCGGAGAACGTGTGCAGCCACTCGAGGCCCTCCATGCTGCTGACCTCGCCCGAGAGCTCGACGAAGCGCTGCTCGAGCGTGAGCTCGCCGCGCACCTCCTCGACGGTCCCCTCGGCGAGCAGCTGCCCCGCCACGATGACCGCGACGCGCGTGCAGACGCGCTCGATCAGATCCATGCCGTGGCTCGACAGCAGCACCGTGCCGCCACGCGAGACGTAGGTGCTCAGGATCTCCAGGATGTTCGCCGACGACACCGGATCGACGGCTTCGAACGGCTCGTCGAGGACGAGCAGGCGCGGCGAGTGGATCATGGCGGCCGCGAGCATGATCTTCTTCGTCATCCCCGCCGAGTAGTCGGACACAACGCGGCCGAGGGCGTCCGTGAGGTCGAACGCGCGCGCGAGATCGGCCGTGCGGCTCGCGACGACGTCGGGCTTCAGCCCGCGCAGCACGCCGAAGTAGTAGAGGAGCTGCCGCCCGGTGAGGCGGTCGAACGTGCGCAGCCGGTCGGGAAGCACGCCCATCAGCGCCTTTGCCGCGCGCGGATCCTTCGCCAGATCGACCCCCGCGACGGAGATCTCGCCCCGATCCGGACGCAGCAGCCCTGCGATCATCGACATCGTCGTCGTCTTGCCGGCACCGTTGGGACCGACGAGACCGTAGAACGATCCGGCGGGGACCGTCAGGTCGATGCCGGCGACGGCGGTCGTCCCGCCGTAGGAGCGGGAGATGCCCCGCAGCACGAGGGCGGGCGGCACCTCCGGCCGGGCCTCGGCGGCCGGGACGGCGGCGGGGTCGGTCGCGGGGCCTGTCGCGGGAAGGACTGCGGTCTCAGGCTCCGCCGCCGGCGCCTCGGGCTCCGCTGCCGGCGCCTCGGGCTCGACCTCGGCCGGGTCGGGTTCAACCTCCGCGGGCGCCTCCGGCACGTCCTCTGCCGGCGTCTCAGGCTGGACGACCGTCGACTCGGGCTCGACCGGTGCCTCGGGCTCGACCACCGGGGTCTCGGGCGCACCCGTCTCCGCCACGGCAACGGTGGCGTCCTCGACCTCGACAGGGGCCTCTTCCGTCGTGGTCGTCTCCGCGGCGGCCGTCTCGGGCGCGGCGGCGGGAGCATCCGGTTCCGTCACGGGATCCGCGGGTCGCTCCACGACGTCCACCACCGGGACGACCGAGGTGGGCACGTCCTGATCGGAGGGTGCGTCGGCCTCTGCGGGAGGCTGGGCGACCGCCGACCTGCCGGCCGCATTCCGCGCCGCCGATGTCTTCGTGCCGGAACGGGGCTTGGGCTTGCCGCCCTGTACCGGTCGCTTCGCCGCGGGCTTGCGCGGTGCGGCTGCGGACGGCGTGGTGTCGCTCTCGCCGGTGTCGCGCTCGGCCGCAGTCCCTTTGGCCGTGGGACGCTTCGCCGGGCGCCTGATCGCGGGACGCTTCGCCGGGGACCCCGCCGAGCCAGGGCGCTGCACGGCCTCGCCGGGAGCGGGCGCGGCACCTCCGCTCGAAGTCGTGCCGGCGTCGTCATCCAATGGCGAAGTGGTCACGGCTTCACCGTAGCAACCGCCACCGACACCTGCCCGGATGTGCCCGTTCCGTGACGTGGTGCACAGAAACGCCGATCAGAGGCCATCTCTGCCGCTTCCCAGGCCACTGTGGCTACCATGGGGGAGCACATCGAGGTGACCGGTCGGTGAACCGATCGCGAACAAAGCACTTCAGGGGGCGCAACAGATGTCTTTCCGAATCGTCATTCTCGCCGCCGGCATGGGCTCGCGGCTCGGTCGCGCGCTTCCGAAGCCGCTCACGGAGCTCAACGACGGCCGCTCCATCATGCAACAGCAGCGCGACAACATCCGTGCCGCCTTCGGTCCCGAGGCCCGCGTCACGACCGTGGTCGGCTACCGCGCCGAGACCATCATCGACGCCTTCCCCGACGCCACGTACGTGCACAACGAGCGCTACGACCAGACCAACACGTCCAAGAGCCTCCTGCGCGCCCTCCAGGCGACGGGCAAGAAGGGCGTGCTCTGGATGAACGGAGACGTGGTCTTCGATCCCCGCGTCCTGGGCCGCGCGATCTCGTACATCGAGCAGGATCTGTCGTTCGTCACGGTCAACACCGCCAAGGTGAGCGACGAAGAGGTCAAGTACACGATCGACGAGGCCGGCCACATCGCCGAGCTCTCCAAGACCGTCGTCGGCGGCATCGGCGAGGCCGTGGGAATCAACTACATCTCCCG
Organism: Microbacterium paludicola; assembly: GCF_039529675.1. NCBI lineage: Bacteria > Bacillati > Actinomycetota > Actinomycetes > Micrococcales > Microbacteriaceae > Microbacterium > Microbacterium paludicola. Next base: position 230,271 of record NZ_BAAANG010000018.1, on the reverse strand, counting down.
CGCCGACAAGCCCGCGTTCATGCGGCACCTCGCGCGCGTCGACGACCAGGACTACTTCGAGCGTGGACTCGAGCTCGCCATCCAGCACGACGGCGTGAAGCTGCTGCCGATGGACATCTCCGACCTCTACGCGGTCGAGATCGACACGGCCGAGGATCTCGTCCACGCCAACGAGTACGTCTGACGGCGTTCAGGCGTCGTTCGCTTTCATCGCTGAGGATCTCGCGCGTGTCCGCCAAGGTCCACAAGATCCACTCGCTTCCTGCCGACGCGCCCTGGAAGGGCGGTCTGCCGCCCGCCGGGCATGAGGACCATCCGTTCCTCGTCCGCGTGCTCGACCGCGTCATCCAGGTCCAGCGGCCCGCGGTCGTCGCGCACATCCGTTCCGTGCGGCTGCGCCATCCGGATGCGACGCCGGATCAGATCGTCCGCATCCTCGAGAATCGCTACCTCGCCGCCGTCACGACGGGCGGCGCGGCGGTGGGCGCGACCGCCGTCGTGCCCGGCTTCGGCACGGCCGTGACGCTCGGCCTGTCGGGAGCCGAGACGGTGGGCTTCCTCGAGGCGACCGCGCTGTATGCGCAGTCGCTCGCCGAGGTGCACGGCATCACGATCGAGTCGCCCGACCGGGCCCGCGCCCTCGTCCTCACGCTCATGATGGGCGATGAGGGAGTGAACCTCGTGCGGCAGCTCGCCAGCCAGGCCTCCGGCAGCGGCAGCCGGTCGGCCTACTGGGGCGAGCTGGTCACCAAATCGCTGCCGCGCGCCACGGTCGGGCCGCTGCTCGACCGGCTGAAGAAGTCGTTCATCCACCGCTTCGCCGCCACGGGCGGAGCGTCGCTGCTCGGCAAGGCGCTGCCCTTCGGCGTGGGAGCCGCGATCGGCGGTGCGGGCAACCACATCCTCGGCCGGCGGGTCGTGGTCGCCTCGCGCAAGGCGTTCGGCGCCCCACCGGCGGTGCTCCCCGCCGAGCTCGAGCCTCTCCCGGGCGCCGAGCGGCTTGAACACAGCGCCATCCGCGGGGTGAAGAAGGTCGGGTCGGCGGTGGGCGGTGTCGTCGGCCGGGTGATCCCCCATCGCTCGTCCACAGGGCCGAAGTCGGTCGAGTCCTCCACGGATCAGGCACCCGACGGCTCCTGACGCCCTGCGGCGTCGCGGGCCGCTCGTAGCGTCACCGGCATGCTGCGAGCGATCGGTCCCACCGAATCCCCTGCCCCCGACGCGCACCGTGTGCCCTGGCACGTGGATCGCGAGGATCCTGCCCATCCCCTGCTGACGAACGAGGGGGCGCAGGCGGCCCAGTACGTGCGCCTCTACGTCGCCGACGGCCGCGAGCCCCCGGACGTCGAGACCTGGGGCCGCCTTCAGCCCGGCGAGTCGCGCGAGCTGTGTCTGTGTGGCTGCGAACTGGACGACACCACCGTGACCGTCGCCTGGTTCCTGCCCGACGACGACCGGGAGTGGGCGTGGTCATTCGTTGTGTGAGCCAGCGCGACACTCGAACGAATGTCCGAGATCGGTGAGACGATGACTGCATGACCAGGACCTCCTTCGCCGAGCGGTGGGATCTCGATCCCGCGCGCCGCGAGGTCCTGTCGACGATCATCGATGGGCTCGCCTCGGCCGAGCGCGTCATCGCGAACGCCGAGGCGGCGAAGGCGATGCTGCTGAAGGCGGCACAGGACAACGGCCTGGAGATCCTCGCCGAGATGGGCGCGCCGTCGGGATGGATCCTGCCGGTGCGGGCGATCGCGGCCGACATCGCGGTCGCCACCAGCGCGTCCGATCGGACGATCCGAGGACGGATGGACGACGCCGCGGTGCTCATCGAGCAGTTCCCCGCCACGTTCACGGCGCTCGTCGACGGGCGCCTCTCTCGCGGGCACGCGACGGCCGTGACGGAGGAGGGGCTGCGGCTGACCGACCCAGGCGCCCGCGGCCGGTACGAGCGGCTCGTCCTGGAGCGCGCGGCGGGACAGTCCCCCGGCCGCCTGCGGGCGATCGCGAAGGCCGTCGCGGAGGAGTGCGAACCGACGACGATCGCCGAGCGCCACGAGGTCGCCTTCGCCGGACGGAAGTCGTGGGTGGAGGCGCGCGAGGACGGCATGGGCGTGTTCTGCCTGCTCACCGGCGCGACGGAAGCGCGGGCGATGCAGAACCGTGCGACGCGCCTCGCGATCACCATCCACCGCGCCAATCGCGCCGATGGCGCGTCTGAGGATGAGCGCACCCTCGACCAGATCCGGGTGGATGTCGTCGCCGACGTGATGCTGACGGGCATCCCCTCCGCGCACGTCGCCGACGAGTCCGGGGGCAACGCCCTGGCGGCGATCCACGCGACGGTGCAGGTCACCATCCCCGCCACCACACTCACGGGCATCGGCGATGACGCGGCGTTCCTCGCCGGGCACGGGCCCATCGACCCCGACACGGCCCGTCGCCTTGCCGGCGGTGCAACGCTGTGGTCTCGGCTGTTCATGGATCCCGACACCGGCTGCCTGCGCACCGTCGACTCCTACGTGCCCACGGCGGCGCAGAAACGCTTCCTGCGCGCACGCGACGAGCACTGCCGGTTCCCCGGATGCCGCCGGCCCGTGATGCGCTGCGACCTCGACCACACGGTCGCGCACTCCGCGGGCGGCCCGACCGCCGTGACCAATCTCGCGGCCCTCTGCCGGGCGCATCATCTGCTCAAGCACTACGGCAACTGGACCGCCCACCACGGCGCCGACGGCACGATCACCTGGCGCAGCCCCACAGGCCGCACGATGCACGACATCCCCGCGCCGGTCGTCCGCTTCGTCCCCTCGGACGGCGTCGATCCGCCACCATGGGACGGTGACCCGCCCGACTTCTAGCGGCGCCGGAGGTCCTGCCGATCAGTAGTCGAGCGCCCCGTTGCCGGCGTAGTAGCGGCGACGGGTCTGCATGTCGCGCGTGCTGTGCCCGTAGGGGCGACGGGTGCCGGGCATGTCCTCCGGCTCAAGGTCTTCGACAAGGTGCGCCAGCGGCACCTCGAGGGCGACCGCGATCTGCATGAGGCTCAGCAGCGTGGGATTTCCGTGGCCTCGCTCGATGCGCTGGAGATGACGCACGTCGAGGTCGGCGCAGTCGGCGAGAGTGGGGCGGCTCAGGCGGGCGCGTCGCCGCAGCGCGGCGATGCGCTCGCCCACCTTCGCTGCCGCCGTGGAATGGGGATCGACCAGACGCGCCGTAGGGGTCGGTTCAGTCATGCGTCTTATGGTGGCGATATTTCACTATGACCAGGTGGGCACCTCTCCCCACATCTCCGCCATAGGCTCGATGGATGACCTCCCTCCTCGCCGCGCTCCTGCTCGGCAACGCCGCCTTCAACGTGCTCGTCTGGCCCACGTTCTATCGACGCGTCTCGCGCGACCCGCGCGCTCGCGACGACGCCGGCCGCCCGACGCGATTCCTGACGGTGCACGCCGTGCTGATCGGCATCGCCCTGCTCCTCGCACTCGGATCGGCGATCGCGGGCATCGCCGCCCTGATCCAGGGCTGATCCGCGCGACCCCACCCTCACATCGCTCATCCGGATCCGGATGTCGGATGTACGAACTAGGGTTCGAAGCAAGATCGACTTCTTCGAACATCGGTTCTACTCTTGAGGGATGGGGATGGCACTTCACGAGACCGCCTCCCGCTGGGGAGCCACGTCAGCACCGGCTGACGCGCAGGCGTCCCCGACGCTTGCAGAGGTGCAGCGCCTGCGGGCCCAGATCACCCGCATGCAGCGCCGCAGCGCACAGGTCGACGCGATGCCGGTGCACGCCGCGCTCGCTCCGCTGTTCCCCGAGGGCGGCCTCCGTCCCGGCTCGGTCTACAGCCTCGACACCTCCACCAGCCTGCTGCTCGCCCTGATGGCGGCGCCGTCCCGCGCCGGCTCCTGGTGCGCCGCGATCGGCATGCCCGAGCTGGCCGCCGAGGCGGCCGAAGGCTACGGCGTCGACCTCGACCGCTTCGCGTTGGTGCCCGACCCTGGCGACCGCTGGCTCGCGGTCGCCTCCGCGGTGGCCGAGGTCTTCCCCGTGGTCGCCGTCCGCCCTCCTCGCGCCGCCCGCGATGCCGACACCGCGCGCATCGGCGCCAAGCTGCGCGACCGCGGTGGGGTGCTGCTCGTGCAGGGGGCCTGGCCCCAGGCAGAGGCGGCGCTGCGCCTGCGCGATCCCGCGTGGACGGGGCTCGGCCAGGGGCACGGGCTCCTCGCCGCGCGCGAGGTGACGGTCACCGCCACCGGACGGCGCTTCCCCGTACCGCGATCCGTCCGCGTGCAGCTTCCCGGGCCGCTCGGGGCTCCCGCGGCGGTCGTCGGCGGCGCCGCCCAGCAGCCGACGTGGCGATCCGTCGGCCGGCTCGAGGCGGTGGCGGGATGACCTCCCCCACCCGCGTCATCGTCCTCTGGCTTCCCGACTGGCCGGTCACAGCCCTCCTGCGCAGCGAAGCGCGCGCCTCGGCGCGCCCCGTCGACGGCGAGGCCGCCGCGGCGGCGGATCCGGGCGATGCGCCGATCGCGATCATGCACGCGAACCGGGTCGTCGCCTGCTCGACCTCCGCGCGGCGCGAAGGCGTGCGCCGCGGACAGCGCCGCCGCGACGCCCAGGGCGCCTGTCCCCGGCTGCGGCTCGTGCCCGCCGATCCGGCACGGGATGAGCGCGCGTTCAGCCCCGTCCTGACCCGGCTCGAGCAGCTCGCCCCCGGCGTGCAGCCGCTGCGCCCCGGGCTGTGCGCGATCCGCGCCCGCGGCCCGGCACGCTTCTACGGCGGCGAGGAGCAGGCGGCGAGCGCCCTGCTCGACGAGCTGGCCGCCTGCGGCATCCCCGACGCGCGTGCGGGCGTGGCCGACGGCCTGTTCACGGCCGAGCAGGCGGCGCGCCTGATGAGCCCGGCGTCCATCCGGATCGTGCCCAGGGGCGCGTCCGCGGCATTCCTGTCTCCCCTCACGATCGCGGCGCTGAACGACGACGATCTCGTCGCGCTGCTCGCCCGCCTGGGAGTGCAGACCCTCGGCGAGTTCGCCGCACTCGACATCGCCGCGGTGCGCGACCGCCTCGGCGACCACGGTGCCCGCCTTCACGCACTCGCCGGCGGATCCGATTCGCGTCCCGTGGTGCCGCGGGTCCCGCCCCCCGAGCTCGCACGCGAGGTGGAGTTCGAATCCCCGCTCGAGCTCGCCGAGCAGGTGGCGTTCGCCGTGCGCACCACCGCCGACGACGTCATCACCGGGCTCGACGACGCCGGGCTGGTGTGCACCGAGGTGCGGATCACTCTGCTCGATGACCGCGGCGGTCGCAGCGAGCGGGTGTGGCTGCATCCCACCTGCTTCGACGCCTCCGCGCTCGTCGACCGCGTGCGCTGGCAGCTGCAGGCGACGCTCGAGGGCGAGTCCGGCGCGTTCGGCGGCGAGAACGGGGGCGTCACCCTCGTCCGCATCGAGCCGGAAGCCGTCGACGACACCGCGCACCATCAGCCCGCCCTGCTCGGGCAGGGTCCGGACGAGCGGCTGCACCACGCGATGTCGCGCGTGCAGGCGATGCTCGGCCACCGCGGGGTCGTCACCCCGCTGCTCGCGGGCGGCCGCTGGCTCGGCGAACGCGAACGGCGCGTGCCCTGGGGCGATGCCGAACGTCCCACCCACCCCCGCGATCTGCCGTGGCCGGGCAGCCTTCCCCAGCCGCTGCCGAGCGAGGTCTACCGCCCTCTCCGGCCCGCCGCCGTCGCGGCGTCCGACGGCTCCCCCGTCGCGGTGGACGAGCGCGGCGGGATGTCGGCTCCCCCCGCCCTCCTCGACGGGCGTCGGGTCGCCGCGTGGGCAGGACCGTGGCCCGTGATCGAGCGGCAGTGGGATCCGGCCAGGGCGCGGCGCGCCCACCGGTTCCAGATGGTCGACGCGGATCAGACGGCCTGGCTGCTTGTGCTCGAGGACGAGCGCTGGTGGATCGAAGGGCGGTACACGTGAACGGGCGGGCCGGCTGATGGGCTGGCAGAATCCCCCGATCTCGTGGTCCGAGCTCGAGCGCGCGCTCAGCGGACGTCGCCCCGAGGCCCGGCCCGCCGGGGCGGAGGGCGGCGACAGTCCCGCGTGGAGCCGGAAGCGGGGCGCCTACGAGGCGCCACCCATCCGGCGCCCCGACGATGCCGTCCCCTATGCCGAGCTGCACGCCCACTCGTCGTTCTCGTTCCTCGACGGGGCGTCCTCCCCCGAGGAGCTCGTCGAGGAGGCCGAGCGCCTCGGCCTGCACGCCCTCGCCCTGACCGACCACGACGGCTTCTACGGCCTTGTGCGCTTCGCCGAGGCTGCGGAGGAGACCGCGGTGAAGACCGTGTTCGGCGCCGAGCTGTCACTGGGGCTGCCGTCCCCGCAGAACGGCGTCGCCGATCCGGAGGGCGAGCATCTCCTGGTGCTCGCCCGCGGCGAGGAGGGCTACCGCCGCCTTGCCCGTGCGCTCACCCACGGGCAGCTGCGCGGGGCCGAGAAGGGCCGCCCGTTCTACGACCTCGACGAGCTCGCCCAGCAGTCAGACGGCCACTGGGCGATCCTGACCGGATGCCGGAAGGGCATGGTGCGTCAGGCTCTCGCCCGGGGCGAGGATCCGGCCGGTCCCCTCGATCGCCTTGTCGATCTGTTCGGCCACGGGAACGTGCAGGTCGAGCTGACCGACCACGGCGATCCGCTCGACTCGCGCCGCAACGACGTGCTCGCAGCCCTCGCCGCCGAGCGCGGGCTGCCGGTGATCGCCACGAACAACGCGCACTACTCCTCCCCCGAGAAGGCGCGCCTGGCGTCCGCCGTCGCCGCGGTGCGCGCGACCCGCAGCATGGCCGACCTCGACGGATGGCTACCGTCGCACGGCTCGGCGCATCTGCGCTCCGGTGCCGAGATGGCGGCCCGGTTCGCCCGCTACCCCGGCGCCGTCTCCCGCACCGTGGAGCTCGCCGACGAGCTCGCCTTCCCGCTGCGCCGCATGAAGCCCGCACTGCCGAAGCAGGAGGTCCCCGACGGCCACACCCCGATGTCCTGGCTGCGGAAGCTCGTGTGGGACGCCGTCCCGCGCCTGTATCCCGAGCTGGGCGACGACGACCGTGCCCGCATCGAGAAGGAGCTCGCGGTCATCGAGCAGAAGGACTTCCCCGGCTACTTCCTCATCGTCCACGACATCGTCGCCGAGGCACGGCGCCGCGGCATCCTCTGCCAGGGACGCGGATCGGCCGCGAACAGCGCCGTCTGCTATCTGCTCGGCATCACCGCGGTCGACGCCATCGCGTACGCCCTGCCGTTCGAGCGGTTCCTGTCGACGATGCGCGACGAGGAGCCCGACATCGACGTCGACTTCGACTCCGACCGGCGCGAGGAGATCATCCAGTGGGTCTACGAGCGCTACGGGCGCGAGAACGCCGCCCAGGTCGCGAACGTCATCCAGTACCGACCGAAGAACGCGGTGCGCGACATGGCCCGCGCGCTCGGTTTCTCGCCGGGCCAGCAGGATGCCTGGTCGAAGCAGGTGGAGGGCTGGGGCGCCGGCCTCGAGACGGGGCCGGATCACGACATCCCGGATCAGGTGATCGCGTACGCCTCCGAGCTGCTGAAGGCGCCGCGGCACCTTGGCATCCATTCGGGAGGCATGGTGCTCACCGAGCGTCCGGTCGGCGAGGTGGTGCCGATCGAGCACGCCCGCATGCCGGGCCGCACGGTGATCCAGTGGGACAAGGACGACGCCGCCTGGATGGGCCTGGTCAAGTTCGACCTGCTGGGGCTCGGCATGCTCGCCGCGCTGCAGCACTGCTTCGACCTGATCCGCGACGCCACGGGTGAGGAGTGGACGCTCGCGACGCTGCCGAAGGAGGAGGCCGCGGTCTACGACATGCTGTGCCGGGCCGATTCGATCGGGGTGTTCCAGGTCGAGTCGCGTGCGCAGATGGGGCTGCTGCCGAGGCTTCAGCCCCGCAGGTTCTACGACCTTGTGATCCAGATCGCGCTGATCCGGCCGGGGCCCATCCAGGGCGGTGCCGTTCACCCGTTCGTGCGCCGCAAGATGGGCGCCGAGAAGGTGACGTACGACCACCCGAAGCTCGAGCCGGTGCTCGCGCGGACGCTGGGCATCCCGGTGTTCCAGGAGCAGCTGATGCAGATGGCGATGGCCGTCGGCGAGTGCTCGGGCGAGGACGCCGATCTGCTGCGCCGCGCGATGGGGTCCAAGCGCGGCAAGGAGAAGATCGACAAGCTGCGCGAGAAGCTCTACGCCGGGATGGCGCGCAACGGCATCACGGGCGACCTCGCCGACGGCATCTACGCACGCATCCAGGCGTTCGCGAACTTCGGCTTCGCCGAGTCGCACTCGCTGTCGTTCGCGCTGCTCGTCTACGCGTCGTCGTGGATCAAGCTTCACTATCCCGCCGCGTTCCTCGCCGGACTCCTGCGCGCGCAGCCCATGGGGTTCTACTCCCCCGCCTCGCTCACCGCCGACGCCCGGCGCCACGGCGTCGAGGTGCGCCGGCCCAACCTCAACCGCTCGGGCGCGACCGAGGTGCTCGAGCCCGTGGCCGACAGATCCGCGGGCGTCACGGGTCGCGACGAATGCCTAGTGCGGGTGCACCCGGCACCGGGCGAGTTCGATCGGGAGGCGCCCGACGAGTCGGCCGCCCACCGCCGCGACGGCGCGTTCGCCGTGCGGCTGGGGCTCGCCGCGGTGACCGGGATCGGCGCGGACACCGCCGAGCGGATCGTCGCCGAGCGCACGCGGGGCGGCCCGTACCGCGACCTTCACGAGCTGGTGCGGCGCACGGGCATCACGCAGAAGCACCTCGAGGCCCTCGCGACCGCCGGCGCGTTCGAGTGCCTCGGCCTATCACGGCGCGAGGCGATCTGGCTTGCCGGATCCGCCGCCCAGGATCGCCCCGAGTTCCTGCCCCACACCGTGACGCCGCTCGGCGCGGAGGGGGTGCAGCCCCCGCTGTTCGCCGATCCGACCAGCTACGAGCAGCTCGCCGCCGACCTGTGGGCGACCGGCGTCTCGACCACGGATCATCCGCTCACCCACTTCCGCGAGGCGCTCGACGCCCGCGGCGTGCTGCCGTCCGCGCTCCTGCGCTCGCATGAGACGGGCCGCCGCATCGAGGTCGCGGGGCTCGTCACCCACCGCCAGCGACCGGCGACCGCCTCGGGCGTGACCTTCCTCAACCTCGAGGACGAGCACGGCCTGGTGAACGTCATCTGCTCGGTCGGCGTCTGGAACCGCTACCGCCGCGTTGTGCGCGACAGCCCCGCGCTCATCGCCCGCGGCATCCTCGAGCGCTCCCCCGAGGGCGTCACCAACATCGTCGCCGATGCCTTCGAAGACCTCCGCGTCGGCGTCAAGCACGCCGCCCGCGACTTCCACTGACCCGATCTGGGACACTGAACCTCGTGACCTCGCGCCTGATGCTGCTCGACACCGCCAGCCTCTACTTCCGGGCCTTCTACGGCGTCCCCGACACCGTGCGATCCGCCGACGGCACGCCCGTGAACGCGGTGCGCGGGCTGCTCGACATCATCGCGAAGCTCGTGACCACCTACGAGCCGTCGCACATCGTCGCCTGCTGGGACGACGACTGGCGCCCGCAGTGGCGCGTCGACCTCATCCCCTCGTACAAGTCGCATCGGGTGGTCGAGGTCGTCGCAGGCGGGCCGGATGTCGAGGAGGTCCCGGATCCCCTCGAGGTGCAGGTGCCGATCATCCGCGAGGCGCTCGCGACACTCGGCATCGCCACCGTGGGCGCCGCCCAGCACGAGGCCGACGACGTGATCGGGACGCTGGCCACACGCGCCACGCAGCCTGTCGACATCGTCACCGGTGACCGCGATCTGTTCCAGCTGATCGACGACGCCCGCGACATCCGGGTGATCTATACCGCTCGCGGAATGAGCAACCTCCAGACCATCACCGACGAGGTCGTCTTCGCCAAGTACGGCGTCCACGCCGCTCAGTACGCCGACTTCGCGACACTGCGCGGCGACACCTCGGACGGCCTTCCCGGCGTCAAGGGCGTGGGCGAGAAGACCGCCGCGACACTGCTCGCCGCGCACGGCGACCTCGCCGGCATCCGCGCGGCCGTGGAGCGGGGCGAGGGGATGTCGGCCGCCGTGCGCGCCAAGTTCGCGGCGGCATCCGACTATCTCGACGTGGCACCCAAGGTCGTCGCCGTCGCCTCCGACCTCGACCTGGGCGAGTTCGACGCGACGCTCCCCCGTCCGGACGAGACCGCCATCGCCCGGGCCACCGAGTTCGCCGGGCGCTGGAGCCTCGGCACCTCGATGGACCGCGTCCTCGCCGCGCTCGCCTGATCCTCGACCCGACCTCCCTGCAGCTTCAGCGACGCACGCGCGCCACGGCGGTGAGCAGGCACGCGCCGAAGCCCACGGTGAGCGCGACGATGACGGTCTGCGGAAGATCCCACGTCCCCGTCGCATCGTGCAGCGCGCCGATCACAGGCGCGCTCGCTGCACCGACGACATAGGCTCCGCCCTGCACCACGGCCGACATCGTCGCGGTCTCGGCGCTCGTCCTCGAGACGGCGACCATCACGGTGAAGATCACGACGAATCCGCCCGAGTGGGCGATGCCCCCGAGCACGACCCACAGCACGAACAGGTGCGGGGCGAGCAGCATCCCGCCGGCGAACCCCAGCCAGCAGATCACGATCAGCGCCGCCGGCACCGCCAGGGGCAGCCGTCGCGCGAGCACGGGGACGACGAAGGGACCGAGGATGGCGACGCCCTGGAACAGCGAGGCGAGGGCGCCCGCCACCGCCGCATCGGCGCCGATCAGGTCGCCGAGCATCGCCGGCAGCCACGTCGACATGCCGTAGTAGGCCGCCGACTGGCAGCCGAAGGCCGCCAGCAGCAGCCAGACCACCGGCTGACGCAGGACGCCGCGCGTCTGAGGGGCGACGACCGGCACCGTCGCGGTCGTCAGCGGCGTCTCGCCGAGCATCCTCTCGTCCCAGCGCACGCCCGGCAGCCGGTCGCGCCATAGGTGAAGCGCCCACAGCAGAATGCCCAGCACCGTCAGCGCGATCCACAGCAGCAGCGCGAGTCGCCATCCGGTGGCCTGGGCGATGGACGCGGTGGCGAGCGTAGTGACCAGCGAGCCGACGTTCAGGGCCGCGGCGTACGCGGCTGTCACGCCGGAGACCTGCGCCGCGGGCACGTCGCGCCCGATGATCACCGGGATGACGACGTTGCCGATCGTGATGCCAGCGCCGATGACGAGCATCCCGACGAGCATCCAACCGAAGCCCGGCAGCGCGCGGATCAGCGTGCCCACCGCCACCGCGACAAGGCACACCATCAGCGCGATCTCGGCCCCGGCACGACGGATGACCAGCACCGCCACCGGCGTCAGCGCCGCGAACATGAGCACGGGGAAGGTCGTCAGCAGCGACGCCGTCGCGCCGTCCAAGCTGTAATCGCCCGCGATGTCGCGCAGCACGGGCGTGACCGCCAGGATGGGCCCGCGCAGGCTCAGCGCGGCGACCAGCACCCCGGCGATCACCAACCACGGGAAGACCCTCCGCGCGGACGTCACGCGCCCCATGCCCAGGCCTGAAGCCTCCCGAGCGGCCAGGTGGTGATGATGCGCTCCGCCGGCACGCCGAGCCGCTCGGCGCGCTCGGCTCCGTGATCCAAGAGCGACAGCTGCCCCGGCGCGTGGGCGTCGCTGTCGATGGAGAACAGACATCCGATCTCCATCGCCAGCAGGATCAGCTCGTCCGGCGGATCCTCGCGCTCCGGACGCGAGTTGATCTCGACGGCGACGCCGTGCTCCGCGCACGCCTCGAACACCGCCCGCGCATCGAACTCGGACGGCGGGCGCGTGCCGCGCGACCCGGTCACCAGCCGGCCCGTGATGTGCCCGAGGACGGTCACGCGCGGGTTCGATACGGCAGCGACGAGGCGCCGCGTCATCGAGGCCGCCTCCATCCGCAGCTCGGAATGCGCCGAGGCGACCACGATGTCGAGCTCGTCAAGCAGCTCGGGCTCCTGGTCGAGTCCGCCGTCGCTCAGGATGTCGACCTCGATGCCGCTGAGCAGCGTGAACCGCTCGTCCCGGAATCCGGCCACCACCTCGAGCTGGGCGCGCAGGCGCTCGGGCGAGAGCCCGCGAGCGACCTTCAGCCGGGGCGAGTGATCCGTCAGCGCGAGGTACTCGTGCCCGAGCCCGCGAGCGGCGGCCACCATCTGGTCGATGGGCGTGGTCCCGTCGGACCACTCGCTGTGGGAGTGAAGGTCGCCGCGCAGCTGACCCCGCAGCTCGGACCGGCGCACATCGCCGAGGCGCTCGCGCAGATCGCTGAGGTAGTCGGGCACGTCGCCGGCGAGGGCCTGCTCGATCACGGCGAACGTCGATGCGCCGATCCCCTTCGCACGGCGCAGGCGATCCGGATCCTTCCGCGTCGCCTCGTCGAGACCGGCGACCGTCGCCGCCGCCGTGCGGAAGGCCTTGGCCTTGAACTTCGATGCACGCTCCCGCTCGAGCAGGAATGCGATCTCGTTCAGCGCCTCGATCGGATCCATGCGCGAACCGCCTTCCTCCGCTCAGGCCGAGGGCTGCTGCGTGCTCAGCTCCTGCGACGCCGCGATCCACGTGTCGAGCTTCTCCGTGGCGCGGCCGTCGTCGACCGCGGCCGCCGCCTCGCCCAGCGCCTCGACGAGCCGCTCGACCATTCCGCGCTGCATCTGCGTCGGGTCCTGCGACAGCCTGAACGCGACGATTCCCGCGGCCGCGTTGAGCAGCACGATGTCGCGCACCGGGCCCTGCTCCCCCTCCAGGGTGCGGCGCAGGACTCCCGCGTTGTGTTCGGGCGATCCGCCCAGCAGATCCTCGAGCTGCGCGGTCGGCAGGCCCAGGTCACGCGGATGGATGTCGAACTCGTGGACGTCGCCGCGAGAGATCTCCCAGATCCGGCTGTAGCCGGTGGTGGTCAGCTCGTCGAGGCCATCCTCGCCTCGGAAGACCAGCGCCGTCGCGCCGCGGGTGCGGAACACGCCCGTGATGAGCGGAACCACATCCGGGTTCGCGACGCCGACCGCATTCGCCTCCGCACGCGCGGGGTTCACAAGCGGACCGAGGAAGTTGAACACCGTGGGCACGCCGAGCTCCGCGCGCGTGGGACCGGCGTGACGGAACCCCGGGTGGAACGCCGCGGCCCACGCGAACGTGATCCCGGCGCGATCGAGAACGCCGGCGACGGCCTCGGGCGGCAGGCGGAGGTCGATGCCGAGCGCGCTCAGGACATCCGACGATCCCGACTGCGAGCTCGCCGCCTTGTTCCCGTGCTTGACCACGGGGATCCCGGTCGCGGCGATCACGATCGATGCCGTCGACGAGATGTTCACGGTCCCGACGCGGTCGCCGCCCGTGCCCACGATGTCGAGCACGTTGGGGTCGACATCCAGCGGCACTGCCGCTTCCAGGATCGCGTCGCGGAACCCGATGATCTCCTCGACCGACTCGCCTTTGGCGCGCAGCGCGAGCAGGAATCCGCCCAGTTGAGCGGGCGTCGCGCGGCCCTCCATGACCTGGCGCATCGCCCACGTGGCCTCCGACACGCTGAGGTTCGTGCGCGAGAGCACGGTCGTGAGCACATCCGGCCAGGTCGGTTCCGCCATACGAGCGATCCTACTCAGGCGGATTCACGGGGTTCTCACGCGGGTGCCACAGGGAGCACTTAGGCGGCACTTACTTCGGCGCGATGTCGAAGTTGCCGAAAACCCCCTTCGGGATCGGCAATAATGGACGAGTGACTGCACCAGCAACGTTTGCCCCGGCACCGAGAACAGTCAAGCGACCCGACCCTGTCGCCGTCGGCACGATCGTCTGGCTCGGCAGTGAGGTCATGTTCTTCGCGGGCCTCTTCGCCATCTACTTCACGCTCCGCAGCACCTCGCCGGAGCTGTGGGCTTCCCGCACCGAGCTCCTGAACGTCCCGTTCGCGCTGGTGAACACGATCATCCTGGTGATCTCGAGTGTCACCTGCCAGATGGGCGTGTTCGCGGCCGAGGGCCTGAAGTTCAAGAGCGCCCTCATGCAGAAGCTCGTCGGCTGGGGCGTCGTGCCGTGGTTCTGGGTGTCCTTCGCCCTCGGCGCGTTCTTCGTGTCCGGCCAGGTCTGGGAGTACGCGACCCTGGTCAGCGAGGGGATGCCGATCAGCGCCGACTCCTACGCGTCGGCGTTCTACCTCACGACGGGCTTCCACGCCCTGCACGTGACCGGCGGCCTCGTCGCGTTCCTGCTGACCATCGGCCGCTTCTACGCGGTCAAGCGCGCCCGCCACAAGGAGGCCGTCACCGCCATCGTCGTGTCGTACTACTGGCACTTCGTCGATGTCGTCTGGATCGCGCTGTTCGTTGTCATCTACTTCCTCAAGTAAGAGCGGAGCTACATCACCCTTATGGCACGAGAGAAGAAGAAGCGCCGCTCGAACGGTCGCCGCTCGCCCCTGGCCGCCGCTGCCCTCATCGGCATCGGCCTGCTCATCAGCGGCGGCGTCTACGCCGGCGCGAGCGCCGCGGTCGCTGCGACGTCCGAGACGAGCGCCCACACCGCCCTGACGGCCGACGACGGCAAGAAGCTGTTCCAGGCGAACTGCGCCACCTGCCACGGCCTCGACCTCGAGGGAACCGACAACGGCCCCTCGCTGTACGGCGTCGGCGCGCTCGCGGTCGAGTTCCAGGTCTCCACCGGTCGGATGCCGATGCAGCGCCAGGATGTCCAGGCCCCGCAGAAGCCCGTGCAGTTCACCGAGGACCAGATCGTCGCGATGGCCGAGTACGTGCAGTCGGTCGCGCCCGGTCCCGACTTCCCCGACGAGCACCTGCTCGACGGCGAGGGAGATGTGTCCCGCGGTGCCGAGCTGTTCCGCATCAACTGCGCCATGTGCCACAACGTCGCCGCCGCGGGTGGTGCGCTGACCGAGGGCAAGTACGCCCCGGACATCATGGACACCAGCGCCCTCCACATGTACGCCGCCATGGTCACCGGTCCCCAGAACATGCCCGTGTTCAACGACATGAACCTGACGCCCGAGGACAAGCGCGACATCATCTCGGCCCTGCTCTATCAGCAGGAGGCTCCGGCCCCCGGTGGCTTCACGATCGGCTCGCTCGGCCCCGTGTCGGAGGGTCTGTTCGTGTGGATCTTCGGCATCGGCGCGCTCATCGCGATCACGGTGTGGATCACCGCGAAGTCCAACTGAGGCCGGCGCACGGAGCATGACGAACGAAGAAGACGTGACGAGGAACACCATGGCTCACGAGAACGACGCGCACACGGTGGAGGCCTACAGGCCCTCCCCCGGCCTGGCCGTCTCCACTGCCGACCCCGTGCAGAACCCGGGCCTGCCCCCGCACCGGGCGCGTATGACCGACAAGGACCCGAAGGCGGAGCGTGCGGCGAACCGCACGGTCTACACGCTGTTCTACGTGTCGGTCGCGGCGAGCATCTGGGCGGTTGCCGCCTACATGCTGTTCCCGATCGAGGACGGCTCGCTGCTCTCGATCCGCAACAACAATCTCTGGATCGGTCTGGGCATCGCGTTCGCGCTGCTCGCCATCGGCGTCGGCGGCATCCACTGGTCCAAGGCGCTGATGAGCGACAAGGAGTACGTCGAGGAACGTCACTCCACGCGCGGCTCCGAGGAGACCCGCGCGGCGACGGTCGAGGCGTTCACGATCGCCAACGAGGAGTCGGGCTTCGGTCGTCGCAAGATGATCCGCAACTCGCTGTTCGCGGCCGTCGCGGCGTCGATCCTGCCCGGCATCACGCTGTTCCGCGGCCTGGCCCCGCACTCGACGCCCGAGGACCCGATCGCCGGCGACCCGGTCGCGCTGATGAACCGCACGATGTGGAAGGAGGGCGAGCGTCTCGCCCTCGACCCCAGCGGTCTGCCCATCAAGGCGTCGGACGTGACCCTCGGATCGGCCTTCCACGTCATCCCCGAGTCGCTCGCCGACCTCGGCCACGGCGACGGCTACCTCGAGGAGAAGGCGAAGGCAATCGTCCTTCTCATGCGACTGCTCCCCGAGCAGCTCAAGGAGGAGGAGTCGAAGAAGTCCTGGTCGTACGACGGCATCGTCGCGTACTCCAAGGTCTGCACGCACGTCGGCTGCCCCGTCGCCCTGTACGAGCAGCAGACGCACCACCTGCTGTGCCCCTGCCACCAGTCGCAGTTCGACGTCACCGAGCACGCGAAGGTCATCTTCGGACCGGCCGCGCGCCCGCTGCCGCAGCTGCCCATCGCCGTCGATGACGAGGGATACCTCATCGCGCAGAGCGACTTCCACGAACCCGTCGGCCCGAGCTTCTGGGAGCGTCATTGATGAGCACCACCACCGTCGCTGAGAAGCCCGACACCCGCACCCCCGACGCTCCCCTCGGCGGGAAGTTCGTCGGCGCCGCCGCGAACTACATCGACGAGCGCACGAGCATGTCGGGCTTCGTCAAGGCCCTCGGCCGCAAGGTCTTCCCCGACCACTGGTCGTTTATGCTCGGCGAGATCGCCCTCTGGTCGTTCGTCGTCGTGCTGATCTCGGGCACGTTCCTGACGTTCTTCTTCCAGGCGTCGATGGTCGAGACCCACTACAACGGCGCGTACGAGCCCATGCGCGGCATCGCGATGTCGTCGGCGCTCGAATCCAGCCTGCGGATCTCGTTCGACATCCGCGGCGGCCTGCTCGTCCGCCAGATCCACCACTGGGCCGCCCTGGTCTTCGTGGCCGGAATCGGCGTGCACATGCTCCGCGTGTTCTTCACCGGCGCGTTCCGCAAGCCGCGCGAGCTGAACTGGGTGATCGGCTTCGTCCTGTTCATCCTCGTCATGGCCGAGGGCTTCACCGGCTACTCGCTGCCCGACGACCTGCTCTCGGGCAACGGCCTCCGCATCATCGACGGCATGATCAAGGGCCTCCCCCTGATCGGCACGTGGACCTCGTTCCTCCTCTTCGGCGGCGAGTTCCCCGGCAGCCAGATCGTCGGCCGTCTGTACACGCTGCACATCCTGATCCTGCCGCTGCTCGTCATCGCGCTCGTCGCGGTGCACCTGCTGCTCATGATCGTGAACAAGCACACGCAGTTCGCCGCCCCCGGCCGTACGAACGGCAACGTCGTCGGCTTCCCGATGATGCCCGTGTACATGGCGAAGATGGGTGGGTTCTTCTTCATCGTCTTCGGCGTCATCGTGCTGATCGCGTCTGTGGTCCAGATCAACCCGATCTGGAACTACGGCCCGTACGACCCGTCGCCCGTGTCGGCAGGTACGCAGCCAGACTGGTACATCGGCTTCGCCGACGGTGCCCTGCGTCTTGCTCCGTCCAACTGGGACATCGTCGTCGGCAACTTCACGTTCTCGTTCGGCATCATCGCCCCGGTCATCGTGCTCGGCCTGTTCATCGTGCTCGTCGCGATCTACCCCTTCCTCGAGGCGTGGATCACCGGCGACAAGCGCGAGCACCACATCGCGCAGCGCCCGCGCAACGCCGCGACGCGCACCGCGATCGGCGCCGCCGGCGTGGTCTTCTACGCGGTGCTGTGGGCAGCCGCCTCGTCGGACATCATCGCGACGCACTTCATGCTCACGATGGAGGGCGTGATCCGCTTCCTGCAGATCTCGCTGATCCTCCTGCCGATCATCGTGTACTTCTTCACCAAGCGCGTGTGCCTCGCGCTCCAGAAGAAGGACCGCGAGATCGCGCTCCACGGCTACGAGTCGGGTCGCATCGTGCGGATGCCCGGCGGCGAGTACCGCGAGGTGCACCGCCCGGTCAGCGAGTACGAGCGCTGGAAGCTGGTCGACATCGAGACCTACGCTCCCCTCGTCCTGCGGCCGAACGACCAGGGCCGGATCCCCTTCAGCGAGAAGCTGCGTGCCAGCATGTCGCGCTGGTTCTTCGAGGACCGTCTCGCCCCGCTCACGCAGAGCGAGCTGGACGCCGCCGTCGAGCACCAGAAGCACGCGCTGCACGAGTACGGCCCGAGCCCGCGTGAGCTCGAGTCGGGTCACGACTCGCACTGAGCCCGTCCCCGAAGCCCCCGGTTCCTCGCGAACCGGGGGCTTCGTCGTTTCCGGGAGCAGTCGTCCGGAGGCCGCTGAATCAGAGCCGGATCGGCCGCCTACAGGCCGGATGTGACCAGAGTCACCTCCTGCGTCCGGCGAGCCTGCAGCACGGCCGGTCAGCCTGCGCGCGGGCAGAACGCTGGGCCGCAGGGCGATGGCGGGTCGGCCGCCTACAGGCCAGATGTGACGCCAGCGACCCCCGAGCCAGCTGAGCCTGCGCCACGGCCGGACAGCCTGTACGCGGCCGACCGTGGCCGTACCAACCGCGAGGCTCGCCCGCTTCAGGCACCCGCGAGCTGCTTGCGGCCGACGAGCAGGTAGCCCCGGAGCGCGGCCTCGACGCGGTCGAGATGGAACAGGATGTCCTCCGCCAGGGCCCGGTAACTGGCATACCCGCGCTTCGCGAGCTCCTGGTCGCGGCGCCGGTCCTCGCGCTGCTCATCCGAACTCGAGTGGTGCGCCTTGCTATCGCACTCGACGACCAACCAGCCGTCCAGGAGCAGGTCCACGCGTCCGACGCCATCGATGTACTTCTGCACCTCGACGCGGAAGCCGAGCCGGATGGCCAGCAGCCGCACGATCGTCTCGGTGCCCGACTCGGCCCTGCCATTCACAAGCCGACGCAGAAGCCGTTTTGCCGGACGCACGGCGCTGAACAGCCGATCCAGATCACGTCTCGTCAGCAGCTGCAGGTGCAGTGCCGAGTCGACCGCGGCGACGAAGTCGACGTCGTCGACGCACTCGCTCGCGTGGATGAGAGCGTCGAGCACGCTCACGGCACAGAGCTCTGCGGGCGCTTCGGTCGAGAGGGGCCGCCAGTGGAGAACGCCGTCCCCCGGCACAGCCGTCCGCGACGCTGACCGGGGCACGTGAGCGTGCACGCCCTCTGGCTGCTCTCGTACGAAGACCCCGTACTTCGACAGCAGCGTCACGCAGGTCAGACGTGCCGAGATCGCGGCGGCGACGCACGCATCGTTATCCGCATCCCGTCGCACGTATCTCCCCCGCCGAGCGCGGATAAGGGACCCGGTGCTGACAGCGGCGGCGATGGAGTGCTTAGACATGCCAGACGCCCGCAGCTGCGCGGTCGTCCACATCCACAGGCTGTTCTGCTGGTCAAGCGTCAGAGGCGTGATCACGACCTCAGCGTCGCCGACCGAAGAGCTGCCGCCGCAGCGAACCGGCAACTGGGGACGGCGCGGGTGGAAACCGACGCCTGGGGACGAGCCAACGGTGACTTGGCACCACGGGGGTCAACCCGCCTCCTCCCAAACAGGCTGGATGGGCGCGAGACAGGCACATCCGCCCCCGCAGTGCACTCCCGCACCATCCAGCCTGCACAGGGCGGCCGCAGGCACACGCGCCGCGGCCGCACCGCCCGTGCACAGGCCACCGCGACCGCGTGCAGGCTCATCCGCCCCGCTGAGCCACTCCTGCACCACCGAGCCTGTACGAGGCCGTCGGGCCAGAACTGCGCACACGCAAAACGGCCCCGGAGCCGAAGCTCCGGGGCCGTTCGAGAGGTGCGTCAGCGCGCGAAGTACCCGCGGTAGTACTCGTAGACCCAGCCGACGATCGCGATGACGAAGAGACCGAGCGCGATCGGGATGAGGAAGTGGCCGACGGCGAGACCGACGATCATGATCGCGGCCGAGCCGGCGAGCACGAGCGGCCACCACGACCAGGGGCTGAACTCGCCGAGCTCGGTGTCGCCGTCGTCGATGTCCGCGTCGTCACGGTCCTCCGGCAGGTCGACGCCGTGCTGACCCTTGTGGATGACCTGGATGTAGAACGCGATCATCGCCGACATGAAGATGCCGAAGCCGAAGGCCGTGGAACCGGCCCACTCGACCTCGCCCGTGGCGAGCAGGTTCCAGACCGTGTACGTGACCGCCATCAGGGCGAAGAAGCCCGCGAGCAGCCACCAGATTCCGATGTTGGAGCGCATTACTTGACCTCTCCGTCCGCAGCATCGATCACGGGGGCGTCAGGCGCGTCCTTCGCCGGTCCGATGCCGACGGGGATGCCGGCCTCGGGGTGGTTGAGGTCGAACGCGGGACGCTCGCTGCGGATGCGCGGGATCGACGTGAAGTTGTGCCGCGGCGGCGGGCACGACGTCGCCCACTCGAGCGAGCCGCCGTAACCCCACGGGTCGTTGACGGTGATCTTCGGGGCGGTGCGCGCCGTGATCCACACGTTCAGGAAGAACGGCAGCAGCGAGGCGCCGAGGATCATCGCGCCCACCGTGGAGAGCTGGTTCTGCCAGGTCCATCCGTCGGCGTACGAGTAGTCCGCGTAGCGGCGCACCATGCCGTCGACGCCCAGCCAGTGCTGGATGAGGAAGGTCATGTGGAAGCCGATGAACAGCATCCAGAAGTGCACGTACCCCAGACGCTCGTTCAGCATGCGGCCCGTCCACTTCGGCCACCAGAAGTAGAAGCCGGCGAACATGGCGAACACGACCGTGCCGAACACGACGTAGTGGAAGTGCGCCACCACGAAGTACGAGTCGGACAGGTGGAAGTCGAGCGGAGGCGCCGACAGGATGACGCCCGTCAGACCGCCGAACACGAACGAGACCAGGAAGCCGAGGGCGAAGACCATCGGCGTCTCGTACGTGATCGATCCGCGCCACATGGTGCCGATCCAGTTGAAGATCTTCACACCCGTCGGGACCGCGATGAGCATCGTCATCAGCGCGAAGAACGGCAGCAGCACCGCGCCGGTGACGTACATGTGGTGCGCCCACACGGCCACCGACAGGGCGGCGATCGCGATGGTCGCGTACACGAGCGTCTTGTAGCCGAAGATCGGCTTGCGGCTGAAGACCGGGAAGATCTCCGAGACGATGCCGAAGAACGGCAGCGCGATGATGTACACCTCGGGGTGACCGAAGAACCAGAACAGGTGCTGCCAGAGCAGGACGCCACCGTTCTGCGGGTCGTAGATGTGCGCGCCGAGCACACGGTCCGCACCCGCGGCGAAGATCGCCGCGGCGAGCACCGGGAACGCCACCAGGATCAGCAGGCTCGTGATGAGCGTGTTCCAGGTGAAGATCGGCATGCGCCACATGGTGAGGCCGGGCGCGCGCATCGTGATGATCGTGGTGATGAAGTTCACCGCACCGAGGATCGTACCGAAACCGGAGAGGCCGAGGCCGAGCATCCAGAGGTTTCCGCCGACGCCCGGCGAGAACGTCGCATTCGCGAGCGGCTGGTAGGCGAACCAGCCGAACGACGCGGCACCCGACGGGGTCAGGAAGCCGGCGACCGCGATCGTCGAGCCGAACAGGAACAGCCAGAACGCGAACGCGTTCAGACGCGGGAACGCCACATCCGGCGCACCGATCTGAAGCGGCAGGATCGCGTTCGCGAAGCCCGCGAACAGCGGCGTCGCGAACATCAGCAGCATGATCGTGCCGTGCATCGTGAACAGCTGGTTGTACTGCTCCTTCGTCGGCAGCACCTGCATGCCGGGGGCGAAGAGCTCCGCGCGGATGATCAGCGCCATCACGCCGCCGATCGCGAAGAACAGCACCGACGCGATCAGGTACATGTAGCCGATGGTCTTGTGGTCGGTGGAGGTGATCCACTTGACCACGATGTTGCCCTTCTGCTCAGTCCGTGAACGGCTGAGCAGGGCTGCCTGACGCGGCGGGAGCGTGGTGCTGTGCTCCTGGAGTGTGGTCGCCATCAGTGGCCCTCTCCCTCGGAATCGGTGGTGTCGGGGGCGGCACCGGTCGTGCCGGGCGCGTTTGCCAGGCGGTCGTAGGCGTTGTCGATGTCGCCGGTCTGGCCGGCGGCCTCGAGCTCGGCGAGGTAGTCCTCGTACTCGGCCTCGCTGACGACCTCGACGTTGAACAGCATCATCGAGTGGTACTCGCCGCAGAGCTCGGCGCACTTGCCGGCGTACGTTCCCTCACGGGTCGGGGTGAACGACCAGGTGTTGTCGCGCCCCTGGTACATGTCCTTCTTGTAGAGGAAGTCGATGATCCAGAACGAGTGGATGACGTCGCGCGACTGAAGGTGGATCGTCACCTGCTTGTCGACCGGCAGCACCAGCGTCGGCAGCTGCGACTGGTCGATGTTGCCGTCGGCGTCGGGCTGCGCCTGGATGCCCATGGTCCACACGGCGTCCGAGTTGTCCTCGGCCTCGCCGTTGTACTGGAAGTCCCAGGCCCACTGCTTGCCGATGGCGGTGATCTCGACGTCCGGGTCGTCCCACTGCGTCTCGATGGCCGACTGGTCGCGCGCCGTGAAGGCGAACAGACCGAGGACCAGGATCAGCGGCACCGTCGTGAAGAAGATCTCGATCGGCATGTTGTAGCGCAGCTGGACCGGCAGACCGGTCTGACCCTTGCGGCGGCGGTACACGACCATCGCCCAGAGCATGAGGCCCCAGGTGATGATGCCGACGGCGAGCAGAACGATCCACGAACTGGTCCAGAGCGATGCGACGCGCTCGACCTGGTTGGTGGTCGGCTCGGCGGCCTGGCCGTCGAGCTCGAACCCGGGAAGGTATCCGTGCAGCTCGGTCGGAGTGCATCCTGCTAGGGCCACGGCTGCGGCGGTTGCGACCGGGATCGCGGCCCAGCGGAGACGGCGTTTCGACGGCACGAATTCACCTTTCGAACGTGGATGAGGCAACGTCCAGTCTAGGGCAACCTCTCACCCGCTTCGGGACAACCGCCCAGCTCGGGGCGTGTCTCGCGGCGGCGTCCTGACACGCGAAAAAGCCCCATACCACGAGGGCTGGGGCTCTTTCGCGGAGCGGCTCAGTGGAAGCTGTCGCCGCAGGCGCAGCTGCCGGAGGCGTTGGGGTTGTCGATGGTGAAACCCTGCTCCGAGATCGTGTCCTTGAAGTCGATCTTCGCGCCGTCGAGGTACGGCACCGACATGTTGTCGACGATGACCTCGACGCCGTCGAAGTCGACGGTCTCGTCGCCCTCGAGGTAGCGCTCGTCGAAGTAGAGCTGGTAGATGAGGCCCGAGCAGCCGCCCGGCTGGACGGCGACACGCAGACGCAGGTCGTCGCGGCCCTCCTGCTCGAGGAGGTTCTTCACCTTGGTCGCGGCGGCGTCCGTGAGGCTCACGCCGTGAGCGCGCGTTTCGGCGACGCCCGTGTCGATTCCGGGGGTGTCGGCGAGGGTCGTGTCGGTCATGACGCTCCTAACGGGGTGCGGCCCGCCCGATCGGGATCGACCGGGACGGCGGGATGGCACGATTCTACCGCGCCAGGATGAGACGGGCCCCGACGATCAGACAGTCCGCGCGTTGATCCGCCCCAGCAGCAGCGTCTCGGCGCGCACCGCGTTGCGGAAGGTCTCCAGATGCAGCGACTCGTTGGGGCTGTGGGCGCGCGAGTGCGGGTCCTCCACGCCGGTGACGAGGATCTGCGCACCGGGGAACTGCCGGACGAGATCCGCGATGAACGGGATGGATCCGCCGACGCCCAGATCGACGGGATCCTTGCCGTAGCCGTCGCGCATCGCGTCGCGCGCCTCGGCGACGGCCCATCCGCTGGTGTCGACGAGGAATCCGTTCCCCAGGTCCACATTCGCGAACGTCAGCTGTGCACCGAAGGGGGCGTTCGCACGCAGGTGCGCCTCGATGGCCGCGAACGCCTCCTTGGCGTCCTGCCCCGGCGCGACACGGGCGCTCACGACGACCGTCACCTCGGGAGAGAGCGTGTTGGAGGCGGCGGCGACGCTCGTGAAGTCGATCCCCGTCACCGTGATCGACGGCTTGTTCCAGATGCGGGACAGGATGGTCCCCTCCCCGATCGGCGAGACGCCGTCGGGCAGGCCGGCCTCGTCGCGCAGGGTCGCCTCGGTGTATTCGGGCGTCTCGGCGTCGCGGGCCGCCAGGCCCTCGACCGCGACGGCGCCGTTCTCGTCCCACAGGGTCGAGAGCAGCTTGATCGTGGCGAGCATCGCATCCGGCACCGCTCCCCCGTACATGCCCGAGTGCGAGGCGTGCTCGAGGGTGCGCACGGTCAGGTGGAACGTCGCGTTGCCGCGCAGCGAGACGGTGACTGCGGGGGTCTCCGAGTCCCAGTTGCCCGAGTCAGCGACGACGATGACGTCGCTGCGCATCGCGTCGGCGTTGTCGGCGAGGAACTGGCCGAACGACCGCGACCCGAACTCCTCCTCGCCCTCGATGAACAGCACGATGCCGAGGTCGAGATCATCGCCCGCCACCTCGCGCAGCGCCCGCAGCGAGGCGATGTGCGCCATCACACCGGCCTTGTCGTCGGCGGCGCCGCGCCCGTACAGACGTCCGTCCCGCACCGTCGGCTCGAACGGCGGCGTCTCCCAGAGGGCGTCGTCGCCCGGGGGCTGCACGTCGTGGTGGGCGTACAGCATGACCGTGGGCCGGCCGTTGCGGGCCCGGCGGGTGGCGAGGATCGCCGGCTGGCCGTGCTCGTCGGTGCCCGGGATGGCGGCGGTGAGGATCCGCACCTCATCGAAGACGCCTGTCTCCTCGGCGAGGCGGGCGATCTCCCGAGCGCTCAGCTGCAGCTGCTCCTGATCGAACGCGGGCCACGCGATGCCCGGAATGCGCACGAGACGTCCAAGATCGGCCAGTGCCGAGGGGATCCCTCCTTCCGCGGCGTCCAGCAGGCGGTCATCCACAGAAGGCTCCGAACTCATGCGGGTAATCTTAGGCAGATCCACTACTGCGATTCCCGGGCCGGAGCGGCGCCGGGACAGATCCGAGGTGCATACCCGTGAGCAAGACCCCGGCCGTGAACGACGGCACGACCAAGGGAACGGTCCTCAATGGCGAGGTCATCGGCGAGCTCGCCACCGGCAAGGGCCGCCCGACGCCGACGCGCGCCGAGCGCGAGGCCGCCCGCAAGCGCCCGCTCGTGGCGAACACCAAGGAGGCGAAGGCCCGCGCCCGCGCCGAACTGCGCGAGCGCCAGGACCGCGCCCGCATCGGCATGGCGAACGGCGAGGAGAAGTTCCTGCCGCTGCGCGACAAGGGCCCCCAGAAGCGCTTCGCCCGCGACTACACCGATGCCGGATGGCACCTGGGCGAGTTCCTGATGCCCGCGATGGTCGTCGTGATCGTCACCACGTTCATCCCGCTCGAGTTCTTCCAGTTCTGGTCGTTCGTGGCGCTGTGGGCGTTCATCCTCTTCGTCGTCGGCGACATGATCATCCTGTCGACGACCGTGAAGCGGAAGGCCGCGGCGAAGTTCGGCAAGGACAAGCTCGAGAAGGGCCTCGGCTGGTACTCGGCGATGCGCTCGGTGCAGATGCGCTTCATGCGCCTGCCCAAGGCGCAGGTCAAGCGCGGGCAGTACCCCTCTTAATAGCTCGCTTCGCTCGCCCTCGAACTCTCGCGCCCGCATTGGACGCATCCGCGGCACGCTCGCTTCGCTCGCAGGTGGCGCCCACCAGCCCGCGCAGTGAGGCCCCGGTAGTTCGTCGTGCGCTGCCAGGCTCTGAGCTTGATCAGGCCGCGGATTCCGCCGCGGCGCCCGCCCGGCGCTGTCAGCCCCGGAGCTTGAGCAGGCCGCGGTTGATCTGGCGGGCCCAGAGGGGGCCGCGGTAGAGGAATGCCGTGTAGCCCTGCACCAGGGTGGCGCCGTTGTCGAGGCGCTCCTGCACGTCCTCCGCGGTCTCCACACCGCCGACCGAGATGACGCAGAAGTCACCGGGAACGGCAGCGCGCACGATGCGCAGCACCTCCAGCGACCGCGCCTTGAGCGGAGCGCCCGAGAGCCCGCCGGCGCCCATCGCCTCGACGCGCGCGGCGTCCGAGGCGAGCCCGTCGCGGGAGATCGTCGTGTTGTTCGCGATGATCCCCGCGAGCCCCTCGGATACCGCGAGGTGAGCGATGGCGGCGATCTCGTCATCCGGCAGATCCGGGGCGATCTTCACCAGCAGCGGTGTGGATCCCGCGGCGTCCCGGACCGCGCGCAGCAGGGGCGCGAGCGTCTCGACGGCCTGCAGGCCGCGAAGGCCCGGCGTGTTCGGCGAGGAGACGTTGACGGCGAGATAGTCGGACAGCGGCGCGAGCATCCGCGCGCTGGTGACGTAGTCGGCGGTGGCGTCGTCGACGTCGACGACGCGGCTCTTGCCGATGTTCGCGCCGATAATCGCGCCCGAACGGCGCAGACGCGCGAGGCGACGTGCGGCCGCCTCCGCGCCGCGGTTGTTGAAGCCCATGCGGTTGATCACCGCGCGGTCGGCGATCAGCCGGAACAGACGCGGCTTCGGGTTGCCGTCCTGCGGGATCGCGGTGACGGTGCCGACCTCGACGTGGCCGAAGCCGAGCGCCGCGAGGCCCCGCACGCCGACCGCGTTCTTGTCGAAGCCGGCGGCGACGCCGAACGGCGACGGGAACACGTGCCCGAGCGCCTCGACGGCCAGCTCGGGAGCGGGGCGCGTGAAGCGTCCGACGACGGCGGCGACCGGCGCGATGCCCGCGAGGCGGATCACGGCCATTGCCAGGTGATGGGCGGTCTCGGGATCGAAGCGCGCGAGAACGTGCCGGAAGAGGAGGGGATACATCCCGTCCAGGTTATCGGTCGGCCGGAGGTCAGTCCGACGCGGTCGCCGCGGCGTCGCCCACGCGTGCTCGCGCGTGGTCGGCACGGAGCTCGGCGATCGAGGCCTCGAAGTCCTCGAGCGACTCGAACGCTTGGTAGATGCTGGCGAAGCGGAGGTAGGCGACCTCGTCGAGCTCGCGGAGCGGGCCGAGGATGGCGAGTCCGATCTCGTTCGCGTCGATCTGGCTGAGCCCTGTCTGGCGCACCGCCTCCTCCACGCGCTGGGCGAGGATGGCGAGGTCCGCGTCGGTGACGGGGCGTCCCTGGCACGCCTTGCGCACGCCCGAGATGACCTTGTCCCGGCTGAACGGCTCGACGGCGCCGGAGCGCTTGATCACGTTCAGGCTCGCGGTCTCGATGGTCGAGAAGCGGCCGCCGCACTCGGGGCACTGCCGACGTCGCCGGATCGACAGGCCGTCGTCGCTCGTGCGGGAGTCGATGACACGGGAATCGCCGTGGCGGCAGAACGGGCAGTGCATAACGCGACAGCCTACGCGGAGGCGCCTGAGAGATCCTGCGGGCCCTGGTCGCCGGCGAAGCGGGCGGTGATCGCCTCGCCGTGCGCGGGGAGAGCCTCGGCCTCGGCGAGTGCGACGATGCCGTCGCGCACCTGCGCGAGGGCGGCGCGGTCGTACTCGATCACCTGCTGCGGGCGCAGGAAGGTGTGGGATCCGAGGCCTGCGGCGTACCGCGCCTGTCCCCCGGTCGGCAGCACGTGGTTCGAGCCGGCGAGGTAGTCGCCGAGGCTCACGGGAGCGTAGGAGCCGACGAACACCGCGCCGGCGCTTGTGCAGCGGGCGGCGGATGCGGCGGCGTCCGCCACGTGGATCTCGAGGTGCTCGGGGGCGTAGGCGTTGCTGAAGGATTCAGCCGCGTCGAGGTCGTCGACGAGGACGATCGCCGACTGCTCCCCCGCCAGCGCGGCGGCGACCCGCTCGCGGTGCCGGGTGGCCGATCCGACGCGCTCGACCTCGGCGGCGACGGCCTCCGCGAGGCGTGCGGACGGGGTGACGAGGACGGCGGACGCCTGCTCGTCGTGCTCGGCCTGGCTCACGAGGTCGTACGCCACGAGCCGCGGGTCGGCGGTGTCGTCGGCGATGATCAGGATCTCGGTGGCCCCCGCCTCCGAGTCGGTGCCGACCACTCCGGCGACGGCGCGCTTTGCCGCGGCGACGAAGTTGTTGCCGGGACCGGAGACGACGTCGACGGGGTCGAGCCCGAGAGAGGGCACGCCGTGGGCGAGCGCGCCGATCGCGCCGGCTCCGCCCATCGCGTAGACCTCGTCCACGCCGAGCAGGCCGGCGGCAGCGAGGATCGTCGGGTGCACGCGGCCGTCGTGATCGGCCTGCGCCGGCGACGCGAGCGCCACGCTGCGCACCCCGGCGACCTGCGCGGGAACGACGTTCATGACGACGCTGGAGGGGTAGACGGCCTTGCCGCCAGGGACGTACACGCCGACGCGCGACACCGGCTGCCAGCGCTGCGTGACACGCGCGCCCGGCCCGAGCTCGGTCGTCCGCGGCGCCGGGACCTGGGCGGCGGATGCCTCGCGGACGCGACGGATCGCCTCCTCCAGCGCGGCGCGGACCTCGGGATCGAGGGATGCGACCGCGTCCGCGATGTGGTCTGCGGGCACGCGGATCGCGTGGTCGGTCACGCGATCGAAGCGCTCGGCCTGCTCGCGCAGGGCCTCCTCGCCGCGGACGCGCACGTCCTCGACGATCTCCGCGGCGACATGCAGCGCGGTCGCACGGGCCTCGGCGGCTCGGGGAACGACGGCGAGCAGTTCCGCGACGCGGAGCGACCGGCCACGGAGATCGATGGTGCGCATCCCCTCATTCTGCCAGCCCGCCCCCGCCGTTCCCTGCGGGGGCGCCGGCGTCAGCCGCGGGTGATGCCCGACGTGTCGTGGAGGAAGCCGATGCGGCCGTCGTCGTGGCGGACCACGTACGAGTCACCGCGGTCCTCGATGACGAGCGCCCACGCGGTCGGTCCGATGCGGAACAGCGGGGCCCCGTAGGCGTCGACGACGTCGCGCTCCTCCGGGGCGAGCGCCCAGAAGGCCTGCGGCGCGGACGCCACCGTCGTCCCGTCCTCGGCGGGCTGCGCGCCCGCCTCGTCCTCGGCCGGCTGCGGCTCGGGCTCGATGTCGGAGCGCGGCGTCGTCGAGATCGTGTGCTCGACGTCCTCCGCGGCGACGGCATCCGGGTCGTTGTCGGCCGCGGTCGCGTCTGCGAAGTCCTCCCCCGCGGCGGGCAGCACCTGGGTGACGGGCTCCTGCTCGACGGGCTGCTCGGGGCTCGCCTCCGGGGCGGGGACGGCGTCATCCAGTGGTGCGGAAGACTCGACCGCCGCGGTGCTGTCGACGACCTGTTCGGTGATCGCCTCGGCCTCCGGAGTGCCGTGCGGCGCGGACGACGCGAACGGCTCGGCCGCCTGCGGCTGCGCGTCGACCTGCGGCCCTGCGGGAAGCGGGAACTGCTGTCCGTAGGCGGGCGGCTGGCCGTGCGGCGCCCCGAACGCGGGCTGCCCGAACGGCGGCTGGCCGTACTGAGGCTGGCCGAACTGGGGCTGCGGATACTGCGGCTGGCCGTACTGCGGTGCCTGCCCGTAAGGCTGCTGCCCGAACGGCGCCTGGCCGTAGCCCTGCTGCCCGTACGGGGGCTGGCCGTACGGAGGCTGCCCGAACGGCTGGGCTGCGCCCTGCGCCGGCGGCTGGCCGTAGGGCGGCTGGCCCTGCCCAGGCTGCGGCCACGCCTGCGGCGTGGGCTGTGAAGCGGGGCGCGGGCGCTGGGCGACAGGTCGCACGGCGCGCGCCACGGGATGCGCGGGCGACTCGGCGCGCACGAAGTCGTCCTTGAACGGGGCGACGAAGGGAGCCACCACGGTGAAGAAGACGCCGGCGAGCGTGAGAAGCAGCTCGATCCAGACGACCCACGTGATGCCGAAGCCGAAGCCGTCGGCGAGGTTCTGCACGCCGAACCCGAGCGTGCTGAACCACAGCAGCGCCGAGACCGAGAACGCGACGGAGGCGAACTGGTCGACGGAGAGCGAGCCCACGCGCAGGCGCGCCGTCGGCGAGACGCGGCGGATCACGAGCATCACTCCGGCGGCGACGGGAAGGCCCACGCCGAGCACCCAGTCGAGCGACGAGCTCCAGATCGGCGAGTACACGCGGTCGAACGTGTACATCGAGAAGAACGAGAACAGCAGGATCAGCGCCGCCAGGCCGATCAGGATCGCCTCGCGGATCGTGAACGGGCCGACGCCGTGAAGGGGCGTCGGCTGGTCGCCACGGGGCTCCTCGGGGGCCGCCTCCGCGGTGGAGGGCTGCTCGGGAGCCGGGGATGCCGGGTACTGGTCGGTCACGCTGATCCTCTCGAAGACGTGGCACGGATGCGGACGATCCTACCGGCGGCGCTCCGCCCCTTCCGGGGCAGCCCGATCCGGCGGCCGCCCGGCTTACCCCAGGCACTGCGGGCCGAGCAGCGACTTGAGGTCGCCGAACAGGTCGGCAGTGATCTGCACGTGCATGGGCACCTCGAACACCTTCGCCGTGCGTCCCTTGTGCATCTTCAGCCGCACCTCGGTGTCGCCGCGGTGACGGCGCAGCACGTCGGCGAGCTCCTGGACGACCTGCTCGGTCGCCCGCTGCTCGGGAAGCACGAGGGTGAGGGGACCCGCCTCGTCGAAGGATCCGACATCCGGAGTGAACGCCGACTGGGCGTGGAGGTTCATTCCGTCATCGCGTCGGGACACGCGGCCGCGGACGACCAGGATGGCGTCCTGCTGCAGGATCGGCTGGAACTCGGTGTAGGTCTTGCCCATGAACATGACCGTGACCTCGCCCTCGAAGTCCTCGATCGTGATCATGCCGTAGGGGTTGCCGCTCGACTTCGCCACTCGGTGCTGCGCGCTCGTGACGAGACCCGCCACCGTGACCTGGTCACCGTCCTGCAGGTCCTCGGAGGCGAGCAGGGCGCTGATGGTGATGGTGCGGTGCTTCGCGAGCGGCACCTCGAGACCGGCGAGGGGATGATCCGAGACGTAGAGCCCGAGCATCTCGCGCTCGAAGCCGAGCTTGTCCTTCTTCGTCCACTCGGGTCGATCCGGCACCTTCTGCACGCTCTGCGGCTCATCCCACAGGCTGTCGAAGTCGAAGCCGATCGCACCGCCCGCCGCGTTGCGCTTGTCGTTGACCGCGACCTCGACGGCGCCCTCGTGGATCTCGACGAGCGCGCGCCGCGTCGATCCGGTGGAGTCGAACGCGCCCGCCTTGATCAGCGACTCGACCGTCCGCTTGTTCGCCACGTGCAGGGGCACGCGGTTCAGGAAGTCGTGGAACGACGTGTACGGCCCGTCGGCGCGCCCGGCGATGATGCCCTCGACGACGTTGGTGCCGACATTGCGCACGGCGCCGAGTCCGAAGCGGATGTCGGTGCCGACGGCCGCGAAGTAGTTGATCGACTCGGAGACGTCGGGCGGCAGCACCTTGATGCCCATGCGACGGCACTCGTTGAGGTAGAGCGCCATCTTGTCCTTCGAGTCGCCGACGCTGGTCAGCAGCGCGGCCATGTACTCGGCCGGGTAGTGGGCCTTGAGGTACGCGGTCCAGTAGGACACGAGCCCGTACGCGGCGGAGTGCGCCTTGTTGAAGGCGTAGTCCGAGAAGGGCAGCAGGATGTCCCACAGCGCCTTGATGGCCGCGTCGCCGAAGCCGCGCTCCTTCATGCCGCCCGAGAAGCCCTCGTACTGCTTGTCGAGCTCGGACTTCTTCTTCTTGCCCATCGCGCGGCGGAGGATGTCTGCCTGGCCGAGGCTGAAGCCGGCCACCTTCTGCGCGATCGCCATGACCTGCTCCTGATAGATGATCAGGCCGTAGGTCGTGTCGAGGATGTCGCGCAGCGGCTCCTCGAGCTCGGGGTGGATGGGCGTGATCGGCTGCAGGCCGTTCTTTCGCAGCGCGTAGTTCGTGTGCGAGTTGGCACCCATGGGGCCGGGGCGGTACAGGGCGATGACGGCCGAGATGTCCTCGAAGTTGTCGGGCTTCATGAGGCGCAGCAGCGAGCGCATCGGCCCACCGTCGAGCTGGAACACACCGAGTGTGTCGCCACGGGAGAGCAGGTCGTAGGCGGCGCGATCGTCGAGCTCGAGCTTCTCGAGGTCGAGCTCCTCGCCCCGGTTCAACCGGATGTTGTCGAGCGCATCCGAGATGATCGTCAGGTTGCGAAGGCCCAGGAAGTCCATCTTGATCAGGCCGAGGGACTCGCAGGCCGGATAGTCGAACTGGGTGACGATCTGGCCGTCCTGCTCGCGGCGCATGATCGGGATGATGTCGAGCAGCGGCTCGCTCGACATGATCACGCCCGCGGCGTGCACGCCCCACTGGCGCTTCAGGCCCTCGAGTCCCACGGCGCGGTCGTAGACCGTCTTCGCCTCGGGGTCGGTCTCGATCAGCGAGCGGAACTCGCTCGCTTCCTTGTAGCGCGGGTGCTCGGGGTTGAACATGCCGTCGAGCGGCATGTCCTTGCCCATCACGGCCGGCGGCATCGCCTTGGTCAGGCGCTCCCCCATCGAGAAGGGGAAGCCGAGCACGCGACCCGCGTCCTTGAGCGCCTGCTTCGACTTGATGGTGCCGTAGGTGACGATCTGCGCGACGCGCTCCGAGCCGTACTTGCGGGTGACGTAGTCGATCACCTCGCCGCGGCGACGGTCGTCGAAGTCGACGTCGAAGTCGGGCATCGAGACGCGGTCGGGGTTCAGGAAGCGCTCGAAGATCAGGCCGTGCTCGAGCGGGTCGAGGTCGGTGATGCGCATCGCGTACGCCACCATCGAGCCCGCACCCGAGCCGCGACCCGGGCCGACGCGGATCCCGTTGTCCTTCGCCCAGTTGATGAAGTCGGCGACCACGAGGAAGTACCCCGGGAAGCCCATCTGCAGGATGATGCCGGTCTCGTACTCGGCCTGCTTGCGGACCTTGTCGGGGATGCCGGCGGGGTACCGGTAGTGGAGGCCCTTCTCGACCTCCTTGATCAGCCAGCTGTCCTCGGTCTCGCCCTCGGGAACCGGGAAGCGCGGCATGTAGTTGGCCGAGGTGTTGAACTCGACCTCGCAGCGCTCGGCGATCAGCAGCGTGTTGTCGCAGGCGTCGGGGTGATCGCGGAAGAGCTGGCGCATCTCCTGCGCTGTCTTGACGTAGTAGCCGTCGCCGTCGAACTTGAACCGGTTCGGGTCATCCAGTGTCGAGCCCGACTGCACGCACAGCAGCGCGGCGTGCGCATCGGCCTCGTGCTGGTGCGTGTAGTGCGAGTCGTTGGTGGCGACCAGGGGGATGCCGAGATCCTTCGAGATCTTGATGAGGTCGGTCATCACCCGACGCTCGATCGAGAGGCCGTGATCCATGATCTCGGCGAAGTAGTTCTCCTTGCCGAAGATGTCCTGGAACTCGGCCGCCGCGGCCCGCGCCGCGTCGTACTGACCGAGCCGGAGCCGCGTCTGGATCTCGCCCGACGGGCATCCGGTGGTCGCGATCAGGCCCTTGCCGTAGGTCTGCAGCAGCTCGCGGTCCATGCGCGGCTTGAAGTAGTACCCCTCCATGCTCGACAGCGAGCTGAGGCGGAAGAGGTTGTGCATTCCCTCGGTCGTCTCGCTCCACATCGTCATGTGGGTGTAGGCGCCGGAACCCGAGACGTCGTCGCTCTTCTGATCGGGTGAGCCCCACTGCACGCGCGACTTGTCGCTGCGGTGGGTGCCGGGCGTGACGTACGCCTCCAGGCCGATGATCGGCTTGACGCCCGAGGCCTGCGCGGCCTTGTAGAACTCGAAGGCGGCGAAGGTGTTGCCGTGGTCGGTCACCGCGATCGCCGGCATGCCGTAATCGGCGGCCGCCTGGGTCATCGCCCCGATCTTCGCGGCCCCGTCGAGCATCGAGTACTCGCTGTGCACATGCAGGTGGACGAAGGAGTCGGATGCCATGGATCGAGTCTAGGTTTCACCACCGACATGCCGGCCCGGCGACCCGGGTGTCGGGATCGCCGGGCGCGGCGTACGGAGGAGATCCGGCCGAGAGAGGACGAATCCCGGTGGGATCTCCTCCGGTCGCCGGATCTCCTCGCGACGAGGGATGGGTTCAGTCCGTCGGCGCGGCCCTGTCGTCGATCCGCGTGGTGAGGCCGTCGATACGCGCGATCGCGTCGTCGAGGGCCGCGACGGAGGCCCAGAGATCCGGATGCGCCGCGCGCACCTCGTCGAGGGACATGCCGACCGAGCGCAGGGTCGCGAGGTCGTAGCTGAGGTTGGTGCGGGCGCTCGCGAGCGCGGCACGCAGGGCCGCCGCGGCGACGGCGACGTCTGCCACGAGGGCCGGATCGCCGTGCGCGGCCAGATGCTCGAGATCAGGGATGGCGCCGCGGGCGCGGTCGCCGAGGCGCGCCGAGGAGCGGGCGGCCTCGAGCGACGCCTCCCGGATCGCCTCCGCCCGGCCCTCGTCGTCGCGCCGGAACGCGGCGCCGAATGCCGCGGACGCTTCGGCATCCGCATCGGCGGCGTCGAGCGCGGCCTGTCGCAGCTCGCCCGCCCGGGCGACGACCTCGTCCGCTCCCGAGTACCGCGCGACCATCGAGATCAGCCCCGCGGCGAGCGCGAGCATCACGCCCGCCGCCGCTCCCCCGCCCGGATCGCCCTGCGCCTCGCCCAGGTGCGCGGTCCAGCGGTCGATCGTCGCGTCACGCGTCGTGATCCGGCCTGGCATGCGCCCATCCTCGCGACCGCGTTGCCCAGCGACCAGGGGTTGACTCAGCGCAGATCGCGGCGCATGAGCACTCGCGGAAAGCCGCCGGACACCGACTCCGTATCCGCGGCCTTGTGGAAGCCGGCCCGCTCGAACATCGACCGGAAGCCGACGAAAGCCATCGTCTGATCGACCTTCGCCCCGCGGTTGTCGACCGGATACCCCTCGATCGCCGGTGCCCCGCGCTCACGTGCGAACTCGACGGCCCCCTCCAGCAGCAGATCGAGGATGCGCTTGCCGCGATGCCCGGGCCGCACCCGGAAGCACCACACGGTCCACACGGGCAGGTCGTCGATCACCGGGATCTTCCGGCTCCGCGCGAACTGCGTGTCGGCGCGCGGCGCGACGCCCGCCCAACCGACCGGCTCGTCGCCGTCGTACGCGAGCACCCCCGGCGGGAGATCCGACTCGCACATCCGCCGCACGAACTCACCGCGCTCGGGCCCCTGCAACGACGAGTTGACCTTGCTCGGCACCCGGTGGCTGAGGCACCAGCACACGTTCGCATCCGGATTCTTCGGCCCCACGAGCACGCGCACGCCCTCGAAGTCGGTCGCCGCCCGCACCGTGATGCTCATGCGGCCAGCGTGCCACCGGCCCCGGACATCCGCGATGCGGCAGCCACCGCGCGAGACTGCCACCGTCGGGTGAGACTGCGCGCGCCCGCCGCAGTCTCACCCGCACGGTGCACATTCGGCCGCGTGCCGCAGTCTCACCGCACCGACGGTGCGACCACCGCACGAGAATGCAACCACCGCGTGAGACTGCGCGCGCCCGCGGCAGTCTCACCCGCACGGTGCACAGCCGGCCGCGCGTGCCGCAGTCTCACCGCATCGGATGCAGTGGCGCCACCTACTCGCCGCGCAGCACCGCCAGCGCGTGAGCCAGGTCCGCCGGGTAGTCCGAGGTGAACGTCACCCAGTCGCCGGTGGCCGGATGCGCGAACGACAGCTCGTGCGCGTGGAGCCACTGCCGGGTGAGACCGAGGCGCGCCGACATCGTCGGGTCGGCGCCGTAGAGCGGGTCGCCGACGCAGGGGTGCCGGTGGGCGGCCATGTGCACGCGGATCTGGTGCGTGCGCCCCGTCTCGAGGTGGATCTCCAGCAGCGACGCGCCGGGAAACGCCTCGATCGTCTCGTAGTGCGTGATCGAGTCCTTGCCGTCGGGCGTGACGGCGAACTTCCACGAGTGGCTCGGATGCCGCCCGATGGGAGCGTCGATCGTGCCCGCGAGCGGATCCGGATGCCCCTGCACGACCGCGTGATAGATCTTGTCGACCGTGCGCTCCTTGAAGGCGCGCTTGAGCACCGTGTAGGCGTGCTCGGTCTTCGCGACGACCATAAGACCGCTCGTGCCCACGTCCAGCCGGTGGACGATTCCCTGCCGTTCGGCCGCGCCGCTGGTGGCGACACGCACTCCCGCGGCGACGAGCGCGCCCAGCACGGTCGGGCCCTCCCAGCCGAGCGAGGGATGCGCCGCCACGCCCGACGGCTTGTCGACGACGACGATGTGGTCGTCCTGGTACGCGATGCCGAGATCCGGCACCTCGACGGGGATGACCCGCGGCTCCTCCTTCGGGCGCCACTCGATCTCCAGCCACCCGCCGGCGCGGACACGATCCGACTTGCCGAGCGTCACGCCGTCCAGCCGCACGCCGCCGGCCTCGGCGACGTCGGCGGCGAAGGTGCGCGAGAAGCCCAGCATCTTGGCGAGCGCCGCGTCCACGCGCGTCCCGTCGAGTCCGTCGGGAACCGGAAGGCTGCGCGACTCCATCAGCTCTCCCGCCGGCGGTCGTCCACGCCGTCGGTCGTGCCGTCACCGGTCGTCTCCGCGGCATCCGCCTCGTCCGCGGCCGACTCGGCCGCCGCCTCGGCCACGGTCTTCCGGCCGGACCCATCGAGTGACACACCGAACAGGGTGAGCGCCGCGACGGTGATCATGCTGCAGACGATGAAGATGTCGGCGACGTTGTAGATCGCGGGCATCATCCACGGGGTCGAGATGAAGTCGACGACGTGCCCCACGGCGAAGCCCGGGTCGCGGAAGAGACGATCCGTCAGGTTGCCGAGGACGCCGCCGAGCAGAAGACCGAGGACGACCGCCCAGATGCGGGAGCCGACGCGGGTGAGCCCGATCCAGATGATCGCGCAGGCGACCACCGCGAGTGCGATGCTGAAGATCCAGGTGACGCCCTCGCCGATCGAGAACGCGGCGCCGGGATTGAGCACGAGGTACCACTGCAGAACCTCGCCCAGGACGGGGACGGGGGTCTGGAACTCGAGCGACCTCAGGGCGAGCTGCTTGGCGAACTGATCGGCGGCCAGCACCAGGACCGCGAGGATCGCGATGGTGGTGCTGGCCGCCGCAGTGCGCAGGGGTGCGCGGTCAGTCAAGACCGGCTCAGAGACCGATCGCCGAGACCGGCGTGTCACCCGAGGTCGAGCCCGAGGCGTCCAGGTCCTTCAGCTTCGACTCGAAGTAGCTGCGCATCTGGGCGCGGTAGTCGCGCTCGAACTGACGCAGCTCGGTGATGCGGCTCTCAAGCGTGGTGCGCTCGCGCTCGTACTTCTCGCTGAGCTCGCGCTGCTTGGCCTCGGCCTCGCTGCGGATGCGGTCGGCCTCGGTCTTGGCCTCGTCGACGAGCTGCTCGGCCATCTGGCGACCCTCGGCGACGTGCTCGTCGTGAAGGCGCTGGGCGCGCTCGATGATGCTGGCGGCGCTGGTGGCCGTGCTCGAGACGTCACCGGCGGGAGCGGCGACGGGCGCCGGGGTGGGCTCGGGAGCCGCAGCGGGCTCAGGCTGGGCCTCGGCCGGTGCCTCGACGGGCGTCGTGGCGGGAGCGGCCTGCTCGGCCGGAGCGAGCTCACCGGACTCGTACTTGGCCAGCTTGGCCTTGAGCTCGTTGTTCTCCTCGATCGTCTTGCGCCACTCGACGACGATCTCGTCCAGGAAGTCGTCGACCTCGTCCGGGTCGAAACCCTCCTTGAACCGGACGTGCTGGAACTGCTTGGTGACGACGTCATCCGGCGTCAATGCCATGGGTGGCTCCTCTTCCGTGGGGTGTCTGTGGCCGTGGGCCGAGCCCTGGGCACTTCTCCGGTTGCAAGCATAACCGTCACCTCCGGCGCCGCGAGAGGCGAGACCGAAGGCGACGGACTCAGATCATGAAGGCCCGCGTCACCGACAGCAGCACAAAGCAGAGCAGCATCGTGAGCGCGAACCCGAAATCGATGGCGATCCCGCCGATCCGCAGCGGCGGGATGAACCTCCGCAGAAGCCGGATCGGGGGGTCGGTGAGCGTGTACGTCACCTCAGCCACCACAAGCAGCGCCCCCTTGGGACGCCACTCGCGATTGAACATCGGGATGTACTCGAACACCAGCCTCGCGAACAGCACGAGGATGTAGAGCAGGATGACGAGATTGAGGATCGAGGCGATCAGCCCGACGGGACCCACGACGAGACGAGGCGGTGTGCGTCAGGCCTGCGCGAAGGGCGCGGACTCGGGGTCCGCGTGCGCGATCCCACCGTCACCCGACACGGCGATGTTCTCGGGCGAGAGCAGGAAGACCTTGCTGGTGACACGCTCGATACGCCCGTAGAGGCCGAGCGACAGGCCGCTCGCGAAGTCGATGAGGCGGCGCGCGTCGGCGTCGCTCATCTGCGAGAGGTTGATGATCACCGGGATGCCGTCGCGGAAGTGCTCGGCGATCGTCTGCGCGTCGCGGTACTGCTTCGGGTGCACCGTCACGATCTCGTTCACGGCAGCCGCCGCGGGCTGACGGATGACGGCCGGGCGTCGCAGCGGAGTGACGGGCGCCGGCTTGGCGTCGTCGTGCTGCGGCTCGTCCCGATGCGTGCGCTGAGGCTGCTCGTGCGCATCCTCGTACTCCTCCTCGTCGGCAAGGCCGAGGTAGACCATCGTCTTCTTGAGCGGGTTCGCCATGGCGTCCTCCGTAGTCTGCTCGTCTGTTTCGAGGCTACGCCCGGGGTGGGCGCGGTCCCGTGATTGCGGAACCGATCCGCAGGTGTGTCGCACCGCAGGCGATCGCCTCGGCGAAGTCGCCGGTCATGCCGGCGGAGATCCAGGTCGCCTCGGGCACGACGGCCCGCACGCGGTCGGAGTAGCCCGCGAGGCGCTCGAACGCAGCGGTGGGCGCCTCGTCGAGCGGCGCCACGGCCATCACGCCCCGCAGGCGGAGGGTCGCGGCGGCGGCGATGCGCTCGGCGAGCGGTTCGATCCCGTCGGGGCTCACTCCCCCGCGCCCGGCGTCGTCCGTGAGGTTGACCTGCACGAGGACGTCGAGCACGGCATCGCCGGGCTCGGCGGCCGCGTCGAGCGCCTCGGCGAGGCGCTCGCGATCCACCGAGTGCACGACCGCGGCAGCCCGCCGGATGGCGCGCGCCTTGTTGGTCTGCGCCTGCCCGATGAAGTGCCACCTGGTGTCGGGGAGATCGCTCGTCTCCTCGGCCTTGGCGCTCAGCTCCTGCTGGCGGTTCTCGCCGAGATCGCGCACCCCGAGGGCGTGCAGCTCTCTCACGAGCGATGCCGGATGGAACTTCGTCACGACGATGCGCGTCAGTTCCCCCGGATCCCGCCCCGCCGCACGCGCAGCCTCGCCGATGCGGAAGTCCACATCGGCGAGGCGCTGCGCGAGGTCGGGCACCGGCGCTTACTTCAGGAAATCGGGGATGTCGAGGTCGTCGTCCCCGAACGCCGAGTCGAAGCCCGAGTCGGGCAGGACGGGCGCCTGCGCGGCGACCGCGACCGGCTCGCGGGCCGGCTCGTCCTTCTTGGCGGTCTCGTTCGACGCGCTGCTGCCGAGGCCGCTGCCGGGGAGCGTGGGCATCGACGCGCGGTTCGAGGCGAGCGACGGCACCTCGAGGCGCGTCTGCGGCTCGCCACCGTCGAAGCCCGCGGCGATCACGGTGACGCGCACCTCGTCGCCGAGCGTGTCGTCGATGACCGTGCCGAAGATGATGTTGGCCTCGGGGTGCGCGGCCTCCTTGACGAGCTGGGCGGCGTCGTTGATCTCGAAGATGCCGAGGTTCGATCCGCCCTGGATCGACAGCAGCACGCCGTGAGCGCCCTCGATCGACGCCTCGAGCAGCGGCGACTCGACGGCGAGCTCGGCCGCCTTGATCGCGCGGTCGGCGCCGCGGGCGGAGCCGATGCCCATGAGGGCCGAGCCGGCGCCCTGCATGACCGACTTGACGTCGGCGAAGTCGAGGTTGATCAGACCGGGGGTCGTGATCAGGTCGGTGATGCCCTGAACACCGGCGAGCAGCACCTGGTCGGCCGTGGCGAACGCCTCGACCATGGAGATGCCGCGGTCGCTGATCTCGAGGAGGCGGTCGTTCGGCACGACGATGAGCGTGTCGACCTCTTCCTTGAGCTGCGCGACGCCGGCCTCAGCCTGGCTCTGGCGGCGGCGCCCCTCGAAGGAGAAGGGCTTGGTGACGACGCCGATGGTCAGCGCGCCGATCGACTTCGCGATGCGCGCCACGACCGGGGCACCGCCCGTGCCGGTGCCGCCGCCCTCGCCCGCCGTGACGAAGACCATGTCAGCACCCGCGAGCGCCTGCTCGATCTCCTCGGCGTGATCCTCGGCGGCGCGGCGACCCACCTCGGGGTCGGCGCCGGCGCCGAGACCGCGCGTGAGCTCGCGGCCCACGTCGAGCTTGACGTCCGCGTCGCTCATCAGCAGCGCCTGCGCGTCGGTGTTCACCGCGATGAACTCGACTCCGCGGAGACCGAGCTCGATCATCCGGTTGACGGCGTTCACGCCACCGCCGCCGACGCCGACGACCTTGATCACGGCGAGGTAGTTCTGGTTCTGGCTCATGCCGGCCTCCGTTTGCTCCGAACCCCTGGTCTCATCCGGGCTTGAACCTTCATGTTCGACGTGAGGGTTAAAGTATTGCCCGGTATGCAATTCCTTCCATGAAGGTATGCGCGCGGGCGCCGCACGCGCGGATTGGCCCTGGGCGTGTCGCGAGTCGTGTCCGCAACGCGCCGGTCCGGCCCGCTCAGCGGCGCTCCACCGGCGATCGGATGGATCGCGTGCGGCTCAGCGGACGATGACGGTGCCGAGCGAGGAGACGTCGTAGAAGGCGTGCCCGTCGGGTGCGGCGAGCAGAGCGACGGCCTTGTCGGTCGAATGATCCGCGCTCCCCCACAGCACCTCCGTGCCGTCGCGAAGAGTAAGGGTGACGTCATCCTGCGTCGTCGCGCGCGCACCGACCACGAGGCCGTGGACGTCCTCCGGCAGCGATCGCAGCACCTGCCCCACCGCGGCGAACGCGGGCGAGTCGAGACCATCGCGCGCATCGATCAACGGCTGGTCCTCCGGCTGCGCCTCCGTCGTCGAGAGCACAACGCCGGCGGCATCCACGACCGTGAATCCAGCGTCGGAGCGCACCACGCCGATCGCGGTGCGCTCGACGATCTTCACCACCAGGTCGTGCGGCGGCCGTGCCTCGAGCGTGTACGTCTCGATCAGGGGGAACTCCACAAGCGCCGCCTTGATCTCGGCGTGATCGACGAGCGGCAGCGGCCTGCCCACCTGCGCCGAGAGCGCTTCCTGCAGGGCGGCGTCGTCGAGCTTCTCCGCCCCGACGACCGAGATGCGCTGCACGGCGAACAGCGGGCTGTAGGCCGCACCGACGCTGCCGATGACCAGCAGCAGGAGAGCCGAGAGCGAA
This sequence comes from Microbacterium paludicola, assembly GCF_039529675.1. Taxonomy (NCBI): domain Bacteria; kingdom Bacillati; phylum Actinomycetota; class Actinomycetes; order Micrococcales; family Microbacteriaceae; genus Microbacterium; species Microbacterium paludicola. The sequence continues at coordinate 189,104 of NZ_BAAANG010000018.1, read as the reverse complement.
CCGATCCAGATCATCCGCCGGCGGCGCGAGCGCACCGTGAACCGGCGGATCTCCGAGCGCAGCGCGCGGCGGCGGGCACGCGCGGCGCGCCAGACGTCACGCCAGCCGGTTCCCCGCGGCGGCTCGGCCGGTTCGTCCTGCGCCGGCGCATCCAGCTCCGCCTCGTCCCGCTCGCGACGGCGGAACGGAACCACCAGGGCACGGCGACGCGGCTCGTCCTCCAGCGGGACGAGCCCCTCCGGGTCGACGAGCGGTCGCCGCCCGGTCCGCTCGGCGGCGCGCTCCTCCGGAGCAGGGAGCGGGCCGGGGCGCCTCACTGCGACTCGCTGCCCTCGCCCGTCCGCAGCGACTCGAGCACCTGCGGGATGATCTGGTACACGTTGCCGCAGCCGAGCGTGATGACATAGTCGCCCTCACGCGCGACCGATGCCGTGTAGTCGGCGGCCTCCTGCCAGTCGGCGACGAAGTGCACGCGCTCGGGGTCGTCGAAGGCCCCGCTCACGAGCTCGCCCGTCACGCCGGGGATCGGATCCTCCCGCGCGCCGTACACGTCGAGCACAACCGTGTGATCGGCGAGCTCCTCGAGCACGTGCGCGAACTCGCCCGCCATGAGCTGGGTGCGCGAGTACGTGTGCGGCTGGTGGAGCGCGATGATGCGCCCCTCGCCCACGACCGTGCGCGCCGCGGAGAGCGCGGCGGCCACCTCGGTCGGGTGGTGCGCGTAGTCGTCGTAGACCTGAACGCCGCGCTCGGCGCCGTGAAGCTCGAAGCGGCGCACGGTTCCCTCGAACCCGGCGGCGACCGCCTCGAGCGCGGGGTCCAGCTCGTGACCCAGCGAGATCAGCACCGCGACCGCGCCGGCCGCATTGATCGCGTTGTGCTCGCCCGGCACTGCAAGGCGCGCGGAGGCGCTGCGCCCGTCGTGAGTGAGCGTGAACGACACGGGCCCGTCGGTGACGATGTCGGTGATCCGGACGTCCGCGTCCTCGGCCCGCCCGAAGGTGACGACGTTCGCGTGGCTCAGCCCCGCGGCGACGCGCCGCGCGCCCTCGTCGTCAGAGGAGATCACCACGGCCTCGCGCGCCGCGTCGGCGAACCGCACGAAGGCGGCGTCGAAGGCGTCGTGCGAGCCGTAGTGGTCGAGGTGGTCGGCGTCGACGTTCGTGATCAGGACGATCGACGTCTCGTAGAGCAGGAAGGATCCGTCCGACTCGTCCGCCTCGATCACGAACAGCTCGTCGGAGCCGGCGTCGCTCGAGACGCCGAGACCGGCGATCACGCCGCCGTTGACGTAGCTCGGGTCGACGCCGAGGCCGCGAAGCCCGGTCACGATCATGCCGGTCGAGGTGGTCTTGCCGTGCGCGCCGGCGACGGCGACGAGGCGGCGGCCGCCGATCAGCCAATGGAGCGCCTGCGACCGGTGGATGATCGGCAGGCCCCGCTCCTTGGCGAGCAGGTACTCGGGGTTCTCGGGCCAGATCGCACCCGTGAAGATCACCGTGTCGGCGTCGCCGAGGTTGGCGGCGTCATGACCGACGTGGACGGTCGCGCCGAGCGCCTCGAGATCGCGCAGATTCTGGCTGTCGGAGCGGTCGGATCCCGACACCTTCACTCCGCGAGCGAGGAACATCCGGGCAAGGCCCGACATGCCGGATCCGCCGATGCCGATGAAGTGCGCGGCACCGATGTGTGCGGGGATCGGGGTGCTGAGGTCGGGTCTGATCATGGCCCTACGAGTGTAGGTCGACGAACCGACGCGCGGCTGTCCGGCACGCGGGGCGCGATCCGTCAGCGGCCCAGCGCGCGATCCAGCTGGGCGATCACGTTCTCAGTGCCGTGCCGCTCGCCGGCGTTCTCCGCGGCCGCGGCCATCCGAACGATGCGGTCGTCGTCCTTCAGCAGCGGCACGACCTCCGCGCGCACGCGATCCGGGGTGAACGCCGCGTCGTCGATCAGGATCGCCGCGCCCGCCGCGACCGAGGAGGCGGCGTTGAGCCGCTGCTCGCCGTTCCCGACCGCGTACGGCACGTACACCGCGGGGATCCCGAGCGCCGCCACCTCGCTGACCGTCGACGCACCGGCGCGCGAGACGATGAGATCCGCGAGCGCGAAGGCGAGGTCCATGCGGTCGAGGTAACGGACCATCGCGTATCCGTCGGCACCGGGATCCTCGAGGTCGGAGCGCTCCCCCGTCGCGTGCAGCAGCTGCCAGCCGGCGTCGAGGATGTCGCGCCAGGATCCGGCGAGGGCCTCGTTGATGCGACGGGCTCCCAGCGATCCGCCGAATGCAAGCAGCGTCTTCTTGGCGGGGTCGAGCCCGAAGTACTCGGCGGCTTCGGCACGCCGCCCGGCGCGATCGAGCTCCACGATCTCGGGACGCAGGGGCATGCCGACGACCTCGGAGCCGCGCAGCGGCGTGCCGGGGAACGTCACCCCGACGCCGGCCGCGCGGCGCGCTCCGAGCACGTTCGCGAGGCCGGGACGGGCGTTGGCCTCGTGCACCACGAACGGGATGCGCTCGCGCCGCGCGGCCACATACGCCGGGGCGGAGGCATAGCCGCCGAAACCGACGACCACCTCGACGCCGCGCTCGCGGATGTACCCGCGGACGCGCGCGACCGCGCGCTGGAAGCGTGCGGGGAAGGCGACCGCGGCACCGTTCGGGCGCCGCGGGAAGGGAACCTTCTCGACGATCAGCAGCTCATAGCCGCGCTCGGGAACGAGCCGCGATTCGAGCCCCTCCTGCGTGCCGAGCACCAGCACATCCGCGTCGGGTTCGCGGCGGCGCAGGCCGTCCGCGACGGCGAGCAGGGGGTTCACGTGCCCAGCGGTGCCACCGCCGGCGAGGAGATACGTCGTCACGTGACTATCTTCCCGCCCGAGGGTGGTTCGGTCGTGCAGGACGACGCTTGGCCGACCCCGGAGTGTTGGCCGCGCCCCGCGCGGTGCCCGGCCGGCGCAGCGCCACCTGGGACGGATCCGGCAGGGTCCGGCAGAACGCCAGGAGCACGCCGCACGCAGCCAGCACTGCGACGAGGGAGCTGCCGCCGGCCGACAGGAAGGGCAGCGGCACGCCGAGCACGGGGAACACGCGCAGCACGACGCCGATGTTGATCAGCGCCTGACCGAGGATCCACACGGTGATGCCGCCCGCCGCGATCTTGACGAACGGATCGTCGCTGTTGCGGATGATCCGGAACGCCCCGACGGCGAACGTGGCGAACAGCAGCAGCACGACGATGCAGCCGATGAGCCCGAGCTCCTCGCCCACGATGGCGAAGATGTAGTCGTCCCCGGCCGCGGGGAGCCAGTTGTACTTCTCGATCGAGTTGCCGAGGCCCCGTCCGAAGATCCCGCCGCCCGCGAGGCTCCAGATGCCGTGAAGGGGCTGGTAGCACTCCTTGATGTAGTCGCAGTCCGGATCGAGGAAGCTCATGATGCGCCCCATGCGGTTGGGGCTCGTGATGGCGAGGGCCGCGACCACCAGGGCTCCGGCGAGCACCGGAAGCACGAAGATGCGCAGCTTCACACCCGAGAAGAACAGGCACGCGAGCAGGATGAGCACAAGCACCATCGACGTGCCGAGATCCTTGCCCGCGAGCACCGTGCCGATCGCGAGCACCGAGACGGGCACGAGCGGGATGAAGACGTGCTGCCACTTGGAGAGCAGGTTGCGCTTGCGGTACAGGATCATTCCCGCCCACAGCGCGAGCGCGAGCTTCAGCAGCTCGGAGGGCTGCAGGGAGAAACCGGCGATCCTCAGCCAGTTGCGGTTTCCGTACACCTCGACGCCGAGCGGCGTGAACACGAGCAGCTGCACCACCAGGGCGAACCCGAGCGCGACCCATCCGATCCGCCGGAAGAACCTCACCGGCAGGCGGCTGACGACGAACATCATCGCGAGGCCGAGCAGGGCGAACATCGCCTGCTGCATGCCGTCGTTGTAGGGGCTCTGGCCGCGGCTCAGGGCTGAGGCCGTCGTGGCGGAGGTCACCATCACAACGCCGAACCCCGTCAGCAGCAGGGCAGTCGACGCGATGAGCAGGAACTCCAGGGGCACGGGCGCGAACACCCTGCCGAGCGACACGCGCGCCGTCAGCGCGCCCGAGCGCGGCTCCGGCTTCTCAGGCGTCGCGCGCGCCTTCGGGGTTCGCGTCGTCGTCGTGCTCACGGTCCGCTCCCCCCTCGATCCGAGCCCTCACCGCGGCGGCGAAACGCGAGCCGCGGTCGTCATATCCCGTGAACTGGTCGAACGAGGCGGCCGCGGGTGCAAGCAGCACCACGTCGCCCTCTCGCGCGACCCCGGCCGCCAGCTCGACGGCCCGGGTCATGACGCTCTCAGTCTCCGCGTGGTCGACCTCGAACACCGGCACCCCGGGCGCGTGTCGCTCGAACGCCGCCACAACCTCCGCGCGCTCCACGCCGATCACGACGGCCGCACGGCTCGCGGGCCCGCGCTGCGCGACGAGAGCTCCGATGTCGACGCCCTTCAGCTGGCCGCCGACAATCCAGACCGCTCCCGGGAAGGCCGCGAGCGAGGAGGCTGCGGCGTGGGGATTCGTCGCCTTCGAGTCGTCCACCCACGTGATGCCGTCGGCGCGGCCGACGACCTCGATGCGGTGAGGGTCGAGGCGGAAGCCGTCCAGCGCGGAGCGGATCGCACCGGGCTCGACGCCGAGCGATCGAGCCAGCGCGGCCGCCGCGAGGGCGTTCGCCACGATGTGCGGGGCGGCGAGGCCGCGCTGGCCCAGCGCGGCGACGGTCGTGAGCTCGAGGGCCGACGTGCGGCGCTCCTCGAGGAAGGCGCGGTCGACGAGGATGCCGTCGATCACGCCCAGGTCGCTCGGGCCCGGCACGCCCAGGTCGAAGCCGATCGCGCGCGCACCTTCCACGACGTCGGCGTCCTCGACCATGCGCATCGTCGCGTCGTCCGCCTTGTTGTAGACGGCGGCGACCTTGGTGTGCCGGTACACGACGGCCTTCGCGTCGCGATAGGCGTCGAATGAGCCGTGCCACAGCAGATGGTCGTCGGCGAGGTTGAGGCACACGGCGGCGTGAGGGAACGGCGATCCCGGCCCGTCCTCCAGTCCCAGGTACCAGAGCTGGTGACTCGACAGCTCGACCACCAGCACGTCGAAGCCCGCCGGGTCGCGCACGGCGTCGAGGATCGGCACGCCGATGTTGCCGCACGGGGCGGCGCGCAGGCCGCCCTCGACGAGCATCGTTGCGGTCAGGCGCGTGGTGGTGGTCTTGCCGTTCGTGCCGGTGACGAAGACCCACTCGGCCGGCGTCCCATCCGCCCGCATCACCTTGTCGCGCACGCGCCAGGCGAGCTCGATGTCGCCCCACAGCGCCACGCCCGTCTCGCGCGCCCACGCGACGACGGGATGCGACGGCGGGAAGCCGGGCGAGGCGACGACGACCTCGGGCGCGAAGTCGACGAGCGCGGCGGGCACCTCGGCGAGGGACCCCTCCCACAGGCGCGCGCCGATCACGGGCAGAAGACGCGAGTACTCCTCGGCCGCGGTCTCGGTCACGACGAGCACATCCGCGCCGAGTTCGCTCAGGGTGTCCGCCACCGAGAATCCGGTCGAGGCGAGACCGAGCACGGCGACGCGCAGCCCCTTCCAGTCGGCGTTCCAGCTGGTCAGGGAGTCGAGGCGATCGGTCATGTCCGGCTGAGCCATTCCACGTAGAAGAGACCGATGCCTCCCACGGAGAGGAGACCGGCGATGATCCAGAACCTGGCGACGATCGTGACCTCTGGCCAGCCGCGCATCTCGAAGTGGTGATGGAGCGGGCTCATCAGGAACAGGCGCTTGCCGCGTGTGGCCTTGAAGTACAGACGCTGCAGGATGACCGAGCCGGACGAGATCACGAACAGACCCGCGATCAGGATGCCGAGCAGCTCGGTGCGGGTAAGCACGGCCATCGCGGTCACGACGCCGCCGATCGCCATCGACCCGACATCGCCCATGAAGACCTGCGCCTTCGGCGCGTTCCACCACAGGAAGCCGACGAGACCGCCCACCAGCGCGGCGGAGACGATCGCGAGGTCCAGCGGATCGCGGGTGCTGTAGCAGGCCTGCGCGAGCTCGGGCTCGAGCAGCAAGCGCGTGCACGCCTGGTTGAACTGCCAGAAGGCGATGAGGCTGTACGCGCCGACGACGAACACGCCGGCGCCCGCCGCGAGTCCGTCGAGGCCGTCGGTCAGGTTGACGCTGTTCGAGAAGCCGGTGCCGAGCAGCGACAGCCACGCGAGGTAGAGCAGCCAGCCGAGCACGGGCGTCAGGGCCATGAACGACAGCACGGGGATGTCGCGGAACAGCGAGATGTATCCCGTGCCCGGCGTCTGGCCGTACGCGTTCTCGAAGTTCAGCGCCGCGATGCCGAAGGGGATGATCGCGAGCACCTGACCGGCGATCTTGCGCCATCCGCTCAGGCCGTCGTAGTGGTCCTGCTTGACCTTCAGGTAGTCGTCGATGAAGCCGACCGCGCCGAAGGAGAGCATCAGCCAGATCACGAGCCAGCCGGACGGCGTCGGCGGGTTGCCGCCCGCGAAGCAGCCGACGAGATAGCCGAACACGGTGCCGACGATGAAGATCGTGCCGCCCATCGTGGGCGTGCCCCGCTTGACCTCGTGATCGGGGGCGAGCATCTTCGCGCTCGCGACGCGGATCGGCTGGGCCCAGCCCCAGCGCCGGAACAGGCGCAGGAACACCGGGGTGAGGAAGAGCGAGAACGCCAGGGAGATCGCCGCCGCAGTCAGGAGTGATCTCACGAGAACGATTCTCCCAGACGATCGCCGAGGAACCTGAGTCCCGCCGCGTTGGACGACTTCACGAGCACGGAGTCGCCGGGACGCAGCTCGGTCTTCAGGTACTCGAACGCCTCGTCGGCACTCTCGAAGAACACCGCCTCGTCGCTCCAGGAGCCCTCCGCGACGGCGGCGAGGTACAGCGCGCGCGCCTCCTGCCCGACGACAACGATGCGCGGGATCCGCAGGCGCACGGCGAGCAGGCCGATCTTCTGGTGCTCCTCGACCGAGTGCTCCCCCAGCTCGCTCATGGCGCCGAGCACGGCGACCATGCGCTCGTCGGGGCCGGTGATCTGCGCGAGCGTGCGCAGCGCGGCCGCGACGGCGTCGGGGCTGGCGTTGTACGCGTCGTTGATGATCCGGATCGGCGACTGCGTGAGCACCTGCATGCGCCAGCGCTCGGCGAGCTCCATGGTCTCGAGGCGCTCGATCGCCGTCTCGGGCGCGATGCCAAGGGCGCCGGCGGCCGTGATGGCGGCGAGAGCGTTCTTGATGTGGTGTCCGCCCAGCACCCGCAGGTGAAGGGGAAGCTCCCGACCCTCGACCGTCACCGTCGTATGCGTGCCGGTGGCGGTCACCTCGAGGCTGCCGGAGCGGACGTCCGCGCGCTCGGACTCGCCGAACCAGCGCACCTGCAGCTCGCGATCGTCGGCGATCGGGGCCATCCCCGCCACGCGGTGGTCGTCGGCGTTGAGCACGGCGATGCCGCCGGGGCGTACGGCGCGGACGAGCTCGGACTTCTCGCGAACCGTGCCGTCGAGACCGCCGAAGCCGCCGGCGTGGGCCATGCCGACCATGAGCACGACTCCCACGTCCGGGGAGACCAGGCCCGCGAGGCGCCCGATCTGGCCGGGCGCATCCGCGCCGAACTCGCACACGAGATACCGGGTCTCGTGCGTCACCCGCAGCATGGTGAGCGGCGCGCCGACCGCGTTGTTGTACGAGCCCTTGGGCGCGACGGTCTCACCCTCGGGGCGCAGGATCGTCGCGAGCATGTTCTTGGTCGTCGTCTTGCCGTTGGATCCGGTGATCCCGACGATCTTCAGGTCGCCGGCGGCGCGCACCCGCGCGACGACCTCGCGCGCGAGGTCGGCGATCGCGAGGACGACATCCGGTACCACGATCTGGGTGACGGGCTCGTCCACGACGCGCTCGACGAGCGCGAGCACCGCGCCCGCCTCGACGGCCGTGCCGACGAACAGGTGGCCGTCGGTCGTCTCGCCGGGCTTGGCGACGAACACCGCACCGGGCTCCATGGTGCGCGAGTCGGTGTCGACCACGCCGGAGACGACGGTCTCGGCGCGGCCGGTCCCGTGCAGGTGCAGTTCGCCGTTGACCGCCGCCGCGATCTCCGTGAGCGTCAGGGCGATCATGCGGCGCGCGCGATCATGTGGGCAGGACGGATCATGCGGATGGGATACCTCCGTGGCGCACGCACTTCCCGGGGATCAGGGCGGCGTGTCACTTCAACATGGGGAGCTTGGTCTCGGGCTCCGAGCGCCCCGGAACGACCCGATATGACTGCAGCACGTACTTCATCGCCTTCTGAAGCGCGGGCGCCGTGGCCGCAGACGAGGTTACCCGCTTCGGTTCGTCGAGCGTAATCATGACGACGTACTGGGGGTCATCCGCCGGGGCGAAGCCGACGATGCTGGTGAAGTACACACCGGGCTTGTACCCGCCGCCCGCCGCCGGCTTCTGCGCCGTGCCGGTCTTGGAGGCGATGCTGTAGCCGGGCACCTTGATCTGCTCGGCAACCGAGCTCTGGAAGCCGACGTTCTCGAGCATGAGCTGCATCTGCTGGGCGGTGCTCTCGCTGATGACGCGCTCCGGCTCGCCGGTCTCGGGCTTCTTCACCTCGCCGTCGGCCGTGGTGCACGACTCGACGAGCCGCAGCGGCACGCGCACACCGTCGTTGGCGATGGTCTGGTACGCGCTCACGACCTGCGGGATCGTCGCGGTGAACGCCTGCCCGAACGTGGTGGCGTAGTGCTGCTGGTTGTCCCACTTGTCCGGGGATTCGATCCAGCCGTTCTCCTCGCCGGGGAACCCGACGACGGGCCCTGCACCGATGCCGAACTTCTTCAGCCACTCGTAGCGCGTCTGGTCGGGAAGCAGCTCGCCGAACTTCGACAGCGCCACGTTGGACGAGTCGATGAGGGCGCCCGCGAGGGTGTAGGTCTGCTCGGGGTGGGGGTGCGAGTCGCCGAGGCGTGCACCGTTGGGGAACTGCTCCCAGTCCTTCGCGGTCACCGAGCTGAGCGGCGTCGCCACTCCCTCCTCGAGCAGCGAGGCGGCCGTGACCGCCTTGAACGTCGAGCCGGGCTCGAAGGTGGTGCCGAACACCAGGGATCCGCGGAACTCCGGATCCGTCGCGAGGACGTCATTCGGGTCCATCGACGGATACTGCGCTGCGGCGAGGATCGCACCGGTGTCCACTTCGGCGACCGTGACGGTGCCCGAGATCGCCTTCTGGTTCTGCGTCTCCTCCGCGATCATCTGCTGCAGGTACCACTGCAGGTCGGAGTCGAGCGTGAGGGCCACCTCGCCGCCGTCGACGGCGGGCGTGACCTTCTCGGACCCGGGGATCCGGATGCCGTCGGTCGCGCCGATCTGGTAGCTCTCCTCGCCGTTCTTCGCCTCGAGGCACTGGTCCTGCCAGCGCTCGACGCCCGCGAGGGCCTCGCCGTCGCTCGACTCGAAGCCGAGAAGGTTGCCGGCGACCGCGCCATTCGGATAGGCGCGCGCCGGACGGGGGTCATACGTCAGGTACGTGACGCCGAGCTCGCGCAGTGCCTGGAACTGGGCGGTGGAGACGTTTCGCTTCAGCTGCGCCCACTGCGACTCCGGCTCGTTCTTCTTCTTGTCGGCCACGATGCGCCTGACCTCCTCGGCGTCCATGCCGAGGATCTGGGCGATCGCCGCCGACTGCTCCTCCCAGAGCTTCGCGTCGGCTGGATCGATCGTGCCGTCCCGCTTCGCGGGCGTCACGACCGTCGGGTCGATGTTGACGTCGTAGCGCATCGTGGTGCTCGCGAGCACCACCCCGTTGGCGTCGACGATGGTGCCGCGGTTGCCGTACAGCGTCTCGCTGCCGGCCATGTTGCCCGTGCTGATCGAGTCGGCGACGTGCTCCTCGGCGTGAACGACCTGGATGTCCACAAGTCGCACCACGAAGCCGCCGAGGACCGTCAGCACCAGTGCGGCGGCGACCATCGTGCGGCGGCGCGATGAGCGCTTGGCGATCGGATTCATCGGGCTCCCCTGCGTGCGGCGGGCTGTCGTCGGGTCTGTCAGGTGAACGGGATCGCGGATCGGATGCGATCAGCGGGTGGTGGGGCTCGGGAGCCCCTCCGTGAGCGGGGGCGGCAGTTCGGCCTCGGGCTTCTCCTGGAGAGCGGCCTTCGCCGGTTCCTCCTTCTTGCCCTCGATCGTTGCCTTCGGGTCGGTGGTGAGCGGACGGCGTTCGAGCAGCGCATTGCCGACGGCGCCGCGCTTGGCGGCATCCACGGTCGAGACGGCACCGGCCGCCGCGCTGTCTCCGATGATCTTCCCGTCGCTCAGGCGGAGGAAGCTCGGCGCGCCGTCGATCACCATTCCCATGGCCGCGGCATTCGCGGCGAGGTACTGGGGCGAGCTGAGACCGGCGACCTCGTCGCGCAGCTCCTGGGCCTGCAGCGAGGCCTCGCGGCGCTCCTGGTTGAGGTTCGCGAGCTCGTACGACGACTGGGTGGTCAGCACAGACAGGCTCATCTGCGCGACGGCGATGGCGACGGCGCCGGCGAACGCGACGATGGCGTAGCCGAGGCGCGGACGCCGCCGCGGGGCGGCATCGGGAACCGCCTGCAGGCGACGGCGCGGGCTCCCCGGCGCGGGTCGCTCGGCGGGACGGACGGCGCGGTCGTTCACCGCGGCCGTGGTTGCGAGACTCACACCGCCTCCTTCACTCGTTCGATGGCGCGCAGGCGCACCGGCTTGGCGCGCGGGTTGCGCGCGGCCTCCTCGTCACTTGCCAGCTCGGCGCCCTTGACGATCAGCCGGAACTGCGGCGCGTGCTCCGGCAGTTCGAAGGGAAGACCCTTCGGGGCGGTCGAGCTCGTTGCCTCCGCGAAGAGCCGCTTCACGAACCGGTCCTCGAGCGACTGGTACGACAGCACGACCAGGCGTCCGCCGACCGCGAGCGTGCCGAGCGCGGCGGGGATCGCGCGCTCGAGCGCGGCGAGCTCGCCGTTGACCTCGATGCGCAGCGCCTGGAACACGCGCTTGGCGGGGTGTCCCGCGTTCTTCAGGGCCGCGGGAGTGGCCGCCTGCAGGATGTCGACGAGCTGGCCGGAGCGCGTGATGGGCGTCGTCTGCCGGGCGGCGATGATCGCGCGGGCGTAGCGTCCGGCGAGCTTCTCCTCGCCGTAGCGCTCGAAGATCCGGCGGAGGTCGCCCTCGCCGTAGATCGCGACCACGTCGGCGGCCGTCATCCCCTGGGTGGGGTCCATCCGCATGTCGAGCGGCGCGTCCTGCGCGTAGGCGAACCCGCGCTCCGCCTCGTCGAGCTGCAGGGAGGAGACCCCGAGGTCGTACAGGATCGCATCCGCGTGGTCGTGGCCGGCGGAGGCGAGCGCGTCGGCGATGCCGTCGTACACCGTGTGAACGAGCGCGATCCGATCCGCGAACGGCGCGAGCCGCTCCCCCGCGATGCGCAGCGCATCCGGGTCGCGGTCGAGGCCGACCAGGCGGATGTCCGGGAAGCGCTCGAGGAAGGCCTCGGAGTGGCCGCCCATGCCGAGGGTGCCGTCGACGTAGACGGCGCCGTCGCGCTGCAGGGCGGGGGCGAGCAGCTCGACGCAGCGCTCGAGCATGACGGGGATGTGGATGTCGCGGAGGTTCATGATGCGTGGGGTCCGTTTCGGTGAGGCGGTCCCCCGGCTCTGATCCCCATCCGCTCGACCTGGCGCCGGGGAAGTGCGTCAGGGCTGCGGCTGGGGGTCACAACCGGGGTCACGTCTAGAACAGGCCCGGAATCACCTCCTGCTCCATCTCCGAATAGCTCTCCTCGTTGCTCTCCAGGTACGCGTTCCATGCCGCGGCGTCCCAGATCTCGGCATGGGCACCCACACCCGTCACGACGAGCTCCTTGCCGAGCCCGGCGTACGTGCGCAGGTGCTGCGGGATCGTGATCCGGTTCTGGCCGTCGGGGGTCTCGGCGCTCGCTCCGGACAGGAACATGCGCAGGAAGTCGCGTGCCTGCTTGTTGCTGAGCGGGGCCTGACGAACCCGCTCGTGGACCTGCTCGAACTCAGCCGTGCTGAACACGTACAGGCATCGCTCCTGGCCGCGCGTCACGACGACGCCGCCCGCGAGCTCCTCGCGGAACTTCGCCGGCAGGATGACGCGGCCCTTGTCGTCGAGCTTGGGGGTATGCGTACCCAACAGCACTGGCCATCACCCCCTTTGTCCGGCCGGTCCCGAGGTATTCCCCACTTTACTCCACTTCTCCCCACTGTCTAGTGCCAATCGTGCCGAATCCGCCCCGTGTCGTGCCGGAGAGCCGCATGATTCCGCGGTGGAGCGCCGGTGGGGCGTGGTGGAGGGGATTCCGCCGAAATCGCACGCCGAGGAGGCCTCAGGGATGGTTCAGGGCATGAAAAAAGCGCCGACCCGAAGGTCGACGCTCTTTTGGAGAGAAGTGGAGGGCTACTGATCGCCGTTCTGGCGGCGCTCCCAGCGCTCGTTCATGCGATCCATGAAGGAGGCGTTCTGCCGCGGTCCACGCGGTGCCTGTCCGATGCCGCTCGGGCGCGGGGCCGGCGCACTGCCCTTGACGGGCGTGAGAGCGAGGATGACGCCGCCGAGCATGGCGGCGAAGCCGACGACACCGAGGGTCAGACCCAGGGGCAGGCTCGTGCGCCACAGGGCGATGCCCGCGATCACCGCGCCGAGGCCGCCGAGCACGACGAGCGCGCCGATGATCAGATTGCGATAACTCAGCACCTGCGGTCCCGCAGGCGCGCTCACGACATCGGCGTCGTTCTGCATGAGATGGCGTTCCATCTCGTCGAGAAGGCGCTGCTCCTGTTCGGAGAGTGGCATCGTGTCCCCCTCTGTTCGTTGCTGCCCCCATTCTAGTCCGGGGCCAGAGAACTAGGCTAGGCCCGTGCCACCCTCCCTCCCCCTTGTCGAAGCGATCTCCCAGCGTGTCGATAGGTTCACGGCGCAACGACGAGACGAGGCGGCCGAACTCGGCCCCGAGGCCCTCACCTTCCTCGATCACGCGGCCGCGAGCCTGCAGGGTGGCAAGCGCCTGCGCGCCCGCTTCTGCTGGTGGGCCTGGAGGGGCGTCGCCGGCCAGAACGCCGCCGATGAGGACGCCGTCGTCGGCGCCGCGGCGGCCCTCGAAGTGTTCCAGGCCGCCGCGCTCGTGCACGACGACCTCATCGACAACTCCGACACGCGCCGAGGGCGTCCGTCGGCGCACCGCGCGCTCGAAGCAGGCCACCGGGGTGCGGGCTGGGCGGGCGATGCCGAGGCCTACGGCCGCGCCGGGTCGGTGCTGCTGGGCGATCTGCTCGTCGCGTGGAGCGACGATCTGCTCGAGGAGTCGCTCGCCGCCCTGCATCCGGCCAGCGCTGCGATCGCCCGGGCCGAGTACGCGCGCATGCGCCGCGACGTCACCGCGGGCCAATTCCTCGACATCGCCGAGGAATCGGCATGGAGCACCGCGCCGGACGACACGCTCGCCGACCGCGCGCTGCGCGTCGCCTCCTACAAGTCGGCGCGCTACAGCGTGCAGCAGCCGCTGGTGATCGGCGGCGCCCTCGCGGGTGGCGACGAGGCCACACTCGCGGCGCTTCGCGCGTTCGGTCATCCGCTCGGCATGGCCTTCCAGTTGCGCGACGACGTGCTCGGCGTGTTCGGGGACCAGGCCGAAACCGGCAAGCCCGCGGGAGACGACCTTCGCGAGGGAAAGCGCACCGCGCTGGTGGCTTACGCCCGCGCCGTGCTCGCGCCCGACGAGCGATCCCGATTCGACGAGCTGCTCGGCGATGGCGGGATGGCGGATGCCGACATCGCGTGGCTGCGCGAGCGCATCACATCCACCGGGGCGCTCGACCGCGTGGAGCGGCTGATCGTCGATTACGCGGCGGAGGCGGACGCGGCGCTGAATGCCGCGCGTCTCGACGCCGAGGCCGCGGCCGAGCTGCGATCGCTGGCGCGCGCCGCCGTGCAGCGCCGCGCGTAACCCGGTCGGCGCCGCTTCTCAGCCGAGGGTCTGGGCGACCCGGCGCACCTCGGCCTTGCGGCCGGCGCGCAGAGCCTCGATCGGCGCGACGCCGATGGACTCCTCGGGGGTGAGCAGCCAGTCGATCGCCTCGTCGTCGCTGAAGCCCACGTCGTGCAGGACGAACACCGTGCCGCGCAGCGAGGACAGCACCTCGCCGTCGAGGAAGAAGATCGCCGGGATCTTCACGGGGCCCTCGCGGCGCGAGCCGACAAGCGCGTTGTCGTCGAGCAGGCGGCGGACGCGCCCGGGCGTCTCGTCGAGCAGCTCTGCCACCTCGGGGATGCTGAGCCACTCGGTCTGGATCCGGGAGTTGTCGTCGGTCACGGTGCAACTATCTCATCCGGATCGGCGCGAACGCTGATGCCGTCGATTGCGCGCAAATCACATCCGTCACAGTGATCACTTTGATCGCTTTCGACACGCCGTTAACACAGATAACACCCGATACCACTGGTTGACACGATTTCACTTCCGTGACACGGTTTCTGGAGCCGAATCTTCCACCGCACCTGGCGGAAGTCGACCGAGGGGACCCCGACCGTGCACCGACGCCTTCCTGCACGCGCAAGCCACGCCCGCGCCAGCCAGCCGATGCGCTCGCTGCTCACGACCGTTCCGGTGGCGATCGCCGGATCCATCGCGCTGTCTCTGGGCGCGACGCCTGCGGCGGCGCATGCCGACGTGAAGCTGCGCGACGGCGTGCGCGACGGGAACGCGCGCACCGATGCCTTCGGCGCGGTGCACGGCGCGAACGCGGTGGCCGCCGCTCCGGCCCCGCGCGTCGAGGCGGCCGTCCGCACCGCCGCGGTGCCCACCACGCACGTCGTGCAGCCCGGCGACACGATCACGCGCATCGCGATCCGCGCCGGCCTGCGCACCATCGACGTCCTGACGTGGAACAACCTCAGCTGGTCGAGCACCATCTACCCCGGCCAGACGCTGCGTCTCACCCCGGGCGGCGCGCCCGCCAAGCCGGCGGCGAAGCCGGCGTCCGCCGCGCCCGCCGCGACCGGCAAGACCTACACCGTGAAGGCCGGCGACACCGTCTGGGGCATCGCCTACCGCCACGGCACCACCGTCGCGGCCGTGCTCCGTGCAAACGGTCTCGGCGAGTCGGCCGTGATCTACCCGGGTCAGAAGCTCACGATCGGCGGGTCTGCCGCCGCCGCGAAGCCCGCCGCCGCGCCGGCACCGGCATCCGCTCCCGCCGCCCCCGCGGCCAAGCCGGCCGCTGCCCCCGCAGCGAGCGGCGCCACGTACACGGTCAAGGCCGGCGACACCGTCTGGGCGATCGCGCAGAAGCACGGCACCAGCGTCGCCGAGATCATCAAGGCCAACGGCCTGGGTT
This sequence comes from Microbacterium paludicola, assembly GCF_039529675.1. NCBI lineage: Bacteria > Bacillati > Actinomycetota > Actinomycetes > Micrococcales > Microbacteriaceae > Microbacterium > Microbacterium paludicola. The sequence goes on along the minus strand of NZ_BAAANG010000018.1, from coordinate 173,663 downwards.
CGGTCGCGACGATCTTCCCCGGTCAGAAGCTGAAGCTCTCCGGCTCCGCCGCGCCCGCGCCGGCCACCGTCGCGGTCGTCGCCCCCGCCCCCGCCGCGGTCTCCACCCCCGCGAAGAGCGTCGGCGGACGCACGCACGAGGTCAAGGCGGGCGACACGCTGTGGGCGATCGCCGCCAAGCACGGCGTCAGCGTCAAGACGATCCTCGCGGCCAACGGACTCTCCGAGGGCGCGATCATCTACCCGGGTCAGAAGCTCAAGCTCTCCGCGCCCGCCCCGGCTCCCGCCGCAGCGCCCGCGACGGCCGCCGAGCAGGAGGACCCGCGCATCCAGCGCTCGGCCGTGCTCGACGCCCAGCAGATCGAGAACGCCCGGATCATCATCCAGGTGGGTCGCGAGCTCGGCGCGTCGGACCGCGCGATCGCCATCGCCCTCGCCACGGCGATGGTCGAGTCGGGCATCCGCAACCTGAACTACGGCGACCGCGACTCGCTCGGCCTCTTCCAGCAGCGCCCGAGCGCCGGCTGGGGAACGCCCGAGCAGATCCGCGACCGGGTGCGCGCGACGCGCGTGTTCTTCGGCGGCCCGCAGAACCCCAACGGCGACAAGACCCGCGGCCTGTTCGACATCCCGGGCTGGGAGAAGATGGAGTTCACGAAGGCCGCGCAGGCCGTCCAGATCTCCGCGTTCCCGAACCGCTACGGGCAGTGGGAGACGGCCGCGTTCGGCTGGCTCGCCCAGCTCGGCTGACGCGCCACGCCCGTCGACATCTCCGAACAGCCGCCCTCACGCGGCGTTCCACTGGTGCGCCGTTCCCAGGCTCACAGGAGCCCCGAACGTAGAATTCACACGTGAGTACGAGCCAGCAGGTCGATCCCCTCATCGGGCGGCTTGTCGACGGCAGATACCGTGTGCGGGCCCGCATCGCCCGTGGCGGGATGGCGACGGTCTACGTCGCGACCGATCTGCGGCTCGAGCGACGGGTCGCGCTCAAGGTCATGCACGGCCACCTGAGCGATGACAGCGTCTTCCAGAGCCGGTTCATCCAGGAGGCCCGTTCCGCCGCGCGGCTGGCCGATCCGCACGTCGTCAACGTCTTCGACCAGGGCCAGGACGGCGAGCTCGCCTACCTCGTCATGGAGTACCTGCCCGGCATCACGCTGCGCGAGCTGCTCAAGGAGCAGCGCCGGCTGACGGTCACGCAGACCATCACGATCATGGACGCCGTGCTGAGCGGCCTGGCCGCCGCGCACCGGGCCGGGCTCATCCACCGCGATGTGAAGCCCGAGAACGTGCTGCTCGCCGAGGACGGCCGCATCAAGATCGGCGACTTCGGCCTCGCGCGCGCGTCATCCGCCAACACCGCGACCGGCGCCCAGCTTCTCGGCACCATCGCCTATCTCGCGCCCGAGCTCGTCACGCGCGGCACCGCGGACGCGCGCAGCGACATCTACGCGCTCGGCATCCTGCTCTACGAGATGCTCGCCGGCGAGCAGCCCTACAAGGGCGAGCAGCCGATGCAGATCGCCTTCCAGCACGCCACCGATTCGGTGCCGCGCCCGAGCGTGAAGAACCCGGGCGTGCCCGAGCAGCTCGACGAGCTCGTGCTGTGGGCGACCGAGAAGGACCCGGACGAGCGTCCCTCCGATGCGCAGGAGATGCTCGAGCGGCTGCGCGAGATCGAGCGCGAGCTGGGGATCGCTCCCCTGCCGACGCGCTCCTCCCCCGCGTTCGAGACGCGCGAACTACCAGCCGATGGCGGCGGCGCCGGCGCCACCAAGGTGCTCGCGGGCGTGCTGCCGACGACGGCGGATCTCACCGGTGACGTCTCCGACACCGGACCCACCGAGCCCGACAACGCCTCCCGCCTTCGCCGTCGCACCGACGAGCGGCGCCGCCGCGGCGGCATCCTGCTCGCGCTCGTGCTGCTGCTCGCCGCCCTCGCCGGCGCTGCCGGCTGGTGGTTCGGGTCAGGCCCCGGCTCGCAGGTGCCGGTGCCGGAGGTCGCGGGCCTGACGTTCGCCGAGGCCCAGCAGAGGCTCGAGGACGCCCAGCTCACGGCGGTCGAGACCAGGGACACGAGCCCCACGGTGGAGGCCGGGCGGGCCATCGGCACCGACCCCGAGGTGGGCACACGCCTCGACAAGGGCGAGGAGGTGTCCGTGGTGATCTCCACGGGCCCCGCCGAGGTGACGCTCGGTTCGTTCGAGGGGATGCCGCTCTCGGATGCGCAGGCGGTGCTCGATGAGAACTACATCGCGTACGACGATGCCGAGAACCTGCTCGTCTACTCGGACGCGCCCGCCGACCAGGTCATCGGCCTCGACATCCTGCCGGCGGCGAGCGAGGAGCGGGTCGACTGCTTCACCGGCTGCACGGCGTTCCAGGGCGACACGGCCGACCTCATCGTCTCGCTGGGCCCACTGCCGGACGTCACGGGCAAGCCGCTCGCGGAGGCCCAGCAGACCCTCGGCGACGCGGATCTCGACGTCACGGTGGCCGAGGAGTTCACGACCGAGGTCGCGGCCGGCACCATCATCCGCGTGGAGCCCCGCGCCGAGGAGGGCAACTGGCGCCCCGGCGACTCCATCACGATCGTGAACTCGCTCGGCGCGCTGCCCGATGTGACGGGCCGCCCGATTTCGGAAGCCAAGCAGGTCCTGGAGGACGCACGCCTCGCCGTGACGCTGGTCGAGGACTACAGCGATACCGTGGCCGCGGACCACGCCATCGGCATCGGCCCTCGCGATGCCGAGGGCAACTGGCGCCCCGGCGACTCCGTGACGTTGGTGAACTCGCTCGGGGAACAGCTGTTCCCTGTCCCCGACGTCACGAGCATGACCATCCGTGAGGCCGTCGCTGCCATCAACGGAGCGGGGCTCGTCGGTGTCACGGCCCTCCCGGATGAGAACTTCTTCGGTGTCAATCCTTGGGACTACCACCGCGTGTGTGCGACCAACCCGGCGATCGGGGAACGACTGCCTAGACAGTCTCAGGTCAACATCTCCGAGTTCGACCCCTACTGCTGAGGCACGGCGCCCACACGCGAGGCCGCGATCGCCCGCCGAAGCCAGCGCGATCGACGCCGGTACTGACGGCGGGCTGCGATCTCGGAGTCCGTGACTATGACGAAGGGCGCCCGCGCGATGCGGACGCCCTTCGTCATTGAGCCGGAGGTCAGCGCTTCTCGAGCTCCTCGGCGACGAGGAACGAGAGCTCGAGCGACTGCATGTGGTTCAGGCGCGGGTCGCACAGCGACTCGTAGCGCGTCGCGAGGGTCGCCTCGTCGATCTGCTCGGAGCCACCCAGGCACTCCGTGACGTCGTCGCCCGTGAGCTCGACGTGGATGCCGCCGGGGTACGTCCCCACCGCGCGGTGCGCCTCGAAGAAGCCGCGCACCTCGTCGACCACGTCGTCGAAGCGACGGGTCTTGTAGCCGGTCGGGGTCGTGATGCCGTTGCCGTGCATCGGGTCGGTGACCCACAGCGGCAGCGCCCCCGAGTCCTTCACCGCCTCGAGCAGCGGCGGCAGCGCGTCGCGGATCTTGCCGGCACCCATGCGGGTGATGAAGGTGAGGCGACCGGGCTCGCGCTCGGGGTCGAGCTTGTCGATCAGGGCGAGCGCCGTCTCGGGCGTCGTGGTCGGACCGAGCTTGACGCCGATGGGGTTGCGGATGCGCGAGAAGTAGTCGACGTGTGCGCCGTCGAGGTCCCGCGTGCGCTCACCGACCCACACGAAGTGCGCCGACGTGTTGTACGGCAGGCCGGTGCGCGAGTCGATGCGGGTGAGCGGGCGCTCGTAGTCCATCAGCAGGCCCTCGTGACCCGTGTAGAACTCCACGCGCTTGAGCTCGTCGAAGTCGGCGCCCGCCGCCTCCATGAACTTGATGGCGCGGTCGATCTCGGCGGCGAGGCGCTCGTAGCGGTGGTTCGCCGGGTTCTCGGCGAAGCCCTTGTTCCACGAGTGGACCTCGCGCAGGTCGGCGAATCCGCCCTGCGTGAAGGCGCGGATGAGATTCAGCGTGGAGGCGGACGTGTGGTACGCCTTCAGCAGCCGCTGGGGGTCCGGCGTCCGCGACGCGCTCGTGAAGTCGTAGCCGTTGGCGATGTCGCCGCGGTACGCCGGCAGCGTCACCTCGCCGCGCGTCTCGTTGTCGTTCGAGCGCGGCTTGGCGAACTGCCCCGCCATGCGCCCCATCTTGATGACGGGCATCGACGCGCCGTACGTCAGGACGACGGCCATCTGCAGCAGCGTCTTCACGCGGTTGCGGATCTTGTCGGCCGTGGCGCCCGCGAAGGTCTCGGCGCAGTCGCCGCCCTGCAGCAGGAACGCACGCCCGGATGCCGCCTGCCCGAGGCGCTCCTTCAGGCTGTCGACCTCGCCGGCGAAGACGAGCGGCGGAAGCTGGGAGAGCTCGGCCGAGACGCGCTCGACCTCGGCATAGTCCGGCCACTCCGGCTGCTGCTTGATCGGAAGGGAGCGCCACGCGTCAAGGGCGCTCGGATCGAGAAGAGCCGTGTCTTGCATGCTCTCGATGCTAGTGCCGCCCGAGAGGTGCGAGAGACCGTGTGTCAGCCTGCGACGGCGTCGGTGACCGGCTCGGACACCGCGTCATCCATCGACGAGCGCTGCTTCTTCACCGACGAGGCGTACACGTCGCGGTACTTCTGCTGCCCGAGCTGCTGGAGGGAGACCATGATCTCGTCGGTCACCGAGCGCAGGACGTACCGGTCGTTCTCCATGCCCTCGTACCGGCTGAAGTCGAGCGGCTTGCCGATCACCATGCCGACGCGCATGACCCGCGGGATGCTCCGCCCGATCGGCATCATCGTGTCCGTGTCGACCATCACCACGGGGATGACGGGGACCTTCGCCTCCATCGCCATGCGCGCGATGCCCGTGCGGCCTCGGTACAGGATGCCGTCGGGGCTGCGCGTTCCCTCGGGGTAGATCCCGAGCAGGTCGTCGCGCCCGAGCACCTGCAGGGCCGTGTTCAACGCCGCTTCGGAGGCGGATCCGCCCGAGCGGTCGATCGGGATCTGGCCGGTGCCCTTCATGAACCACTTCGTGGCCCAGCCCTTGAGCCCCTTGCCGGTGAAGTACTCCGCCTTCGCCAGGAACGTCATCGGCCGCTCGATCATCAGCGGAAGGAAGACCGAGTCGGCGACGGAGAGGTGGTTGCTCGCGAGGATCGCGCCGCCCGTCGGCGGGATGTTCTCGACGCCGATGATCCAGGGACGGAAGATCGCCTTCACGATCGGCCCGACCACGATGTACTTCATCAGCCAGTAGAACACGGGGAAAGTCTAGAGGGACGCTAGAATCGACCGAACCCGATTTACCCCGTCCGGTACCGAAGGAGCTGCCGTGATCGAATTCTCGACACCCGCGATCGTCCCCGCCGACCCTGAGGCGAACATCGCCGATCTCCTGGTCGAGCGGGCACGCACCACCCCCGACAGGGCGATCTTCTCGGTCCCCGACGGCGATGGCTGGCGTGACATCACCGCCTCCGAGTTCGAGCGGCAGGTCATCGCCCTCGCGAAGGGACTCGTCGCCGCCGGCGTGCAGCCCGGCGAGAAGATCGGCTTCCTCGCCAAGACCACCTACGAGTGGACCCTCATCGACTTCGCCTTGTTCTATGCGGGCGCGATCATGGTGCCGGTCTACGAGACGAGCTCGCCGTCGCAGATCCAGTGGATCCTGTCCGACTCGGGCGCGGTGGGCCTCATCGTCGAGACCGCCGCGCACGCGGAGTCGTTCACGACTGTCGCCGACGAGCTGCCGCTCATCCGTCAGGTGTGGCGGATGGATGAGGGCGCGATCGCGTCGCTGACGACGCAGGGCGCCTCGGTGGAGGACGCCGAGATCGAGCGCCGGCGAAGCATCGCCAAGGGCTCCGACATCGCGACTCTCATCTACACCTCGGGCTCCACGGGCCGGCCGAAGGGCTGCGTTCTCACGCACAGCAACTTCGTCGAGATGTCGCGCAACGCCGCGAAGGCGCTCGAGGGTCCGCTGCGCGACGCCTCCACCGTGCTGTTCATCACCACGGCGCACGTGTTCGCCCGGTTCATGTCGGTCATCTACATCCACGCGGGCGTGCGCACGGGCCACGAGCCGAACACGAAGAACCTCGTCGCCACGCTCGGCTCGTTCAAGCCGACGCTGCTTCTCGCGGTCCCCCGCGTGTTCGAGAAGGTCTACAACTCGGCCGAGGCGAAGACCGAGGCGGCGGGCAAGGGCAAGATCTTCCGCGCCGCCGCGGCCACGGCCGTGGAGCACTCCCGCCGCGTGCAGGAGGGCGAGAAGGTCGGCCTCGGCCTGAAGGTGAAGTTCGCGCTGTTCGACAAGCTCGTGTACTCGAAGCTGCGCGCACTCATGGGCGGCAACGTCGCCTACGCCGTGTCGGGCTCCGCGCCGCTCGGCGGGTTTCTCGGCCACTTCTTCCACAGCCTCGGCATCCACATCCTCGAGGGCTACGGCCTCACCGAGACGACCGCGCCCGCGACCGTCAGCCTGCCGGACAAGAGCAAGGTCGGCACCGTCGGACCGACGCTGCCGGGCGTCGCGGTGCGCATCGCCGACGACGGCGAGATCCAGGTCAAGGGCGTCAACGTCTTCAAGGAGTACTGGCGGAACCCCGAGGCCACGGCCGAGGCCTTCGACGGCGAGTGGTTCCGCACCGGCGACCTGGGGACCTTCGACGAGGACGGCTACCTGTCGATCACGGGCCGCAAGAAGGAGATCATCGTCACGGCGGGCGGCAAGAACGTCGCCCCCGCCGCGCTCGAGGACCCGATTCGCGCGAACCCGATCGTCGGCCAGGTCGTCGTCGTGGGCGACCAGAAGCCCTTCATCTCGGCGCTCATCACGCTCGACCCGGAGATGCTTCCCGCCTGGCTCGCCACGCACGGCGAGAGCTCGGACCTCACGCTCGAGCAGGCGGCGAAGAACCCGACGGTGCGCGCGGAGGTGCAGCGCGCGATCGACGAGGCGAACACCCGCGTCTCGCGCGCCGAGTCGATCCGGAAGTTCGTCATCCTCGGCACCGAGTGGACCGAGGCGACCGGTCACCTCACTCCCAAGATGTCGATCAAGCGCAACGTCATCATGAAGGACTTCGCGCACGAGATCGAGGACCTCTACGCCGCCAAGGACGCCACGACCAACCTCTCCGTCGCCGGATAGTCCGCGCACGACGACGAAGGCCCGCTCCGGATCATCCGGATCGGGCCTTCGTTTTTCCCGCTTCGCGGGGTAGTGCAACGTGCGTGCGCGATCGCTCGCCCGACGCTTCGCGCCGGCACTCGCGCTCGCGGGCTGTCGCTAGCGCTCCATCCCACGACGGAGCTCACGTTGTCGAGATGGTCGGCGGTCGCTTCGCTCCACGCTCGCTCCGCTCGCACAGGGGCACAACACTGCACTGCCCCGCGAAGCGGGAAACAAATCAGAACCAGTCGGACTCGCGGACGGCCTTCATCGCCTTGGCGCGCTCCTCCTTGGTGAGGCGGTGGAGGTAGACGACGCCGTCGAGGTGGTCGGTCTCGTGCTGCAGCATCTGCGCCATGAGCCCCTCGCCCTCCAGGACGACGCGCTGCCCGTCGAGGTCGATGCCCTCGACCCGCGCGTACGGGTGGCGCGGTGTGTCGTGCCACAGGCCCGGCACCGAGAGGCAGCCCTCGCCCGTGAGCTCGGGCTCGCCGCGCACCTCGACGATGCGCGGATTCAGGATGTAGCCGATCTTCTCGTCGACGTTGTAGCTGAACGCACGCAGGCCCACCCCGATCTGGGGGGCGGCGACGCCGGCGCGTCCGGGAAGCGCCACGGAGTCGAGCAGGTCCTGGACGAGCGCGCGGATGCCCTCGTCGATCGTCTCGATCTCGGCGGCGGGCGTGCGCAGCACCGGGTCGCCGTACAGGCGGATCTCGCGGGCGGTCACGCCGAGCGGCCCTCTCGCAGACCGTCGACGACGCGGGCGGCGAGGTCGCGGGCGGCCTCGCGCGTGGCGGGCTGCAGCTCGCGGTAGACGATGGCCGCACCCGTTGCGAGGGCGCGGTCGTACGGCAGGTGGACGACCGATCGCACGCGGCTGCCGAAGTGCGTCTCGAGCTCGCTCAGGCGCACCATGGGCGTCCCCTCGGACTGCTGGTTCAGCACGACGATCGCGTTGCGCGCCAGCTCCTCGTAGCCGTTCGACTCGAGCCACGTGATGGTCTCGGAGGCGAGGCGGACCTCGTCGAGGTTCAGGCCCGTCACGATGATCAGCTGGTCGGCGTGCGTCAGCGTGGCGCCCATCACCGAGTGGATGATCCCCGTGCCGGTGTCGGTGAGCACCAGCGAGTAGAAGTGCTCGGCGACGTCGGCGACGCGGCGGTAGTCGTCCTCGCCGAACGCCTCGGCGATCCGCGGATCCGGGTCGGACGCCAGCACGTCGAGACGGGTCTCGTCGCGGGCGACGAAGCGCGAGATGTCGTTGAAGCCGCGGATCTCCCCCGCCTTGTGCACGAGGTCGCGCACGGTCTTGTCCGTGCGCTTGCCGATCCGGTCGGCGAGCGTGCCGCGGTCGGGATTCGCGTCGATGGCGATGACGCGGTCCTCGCGGCCGTCCGCGAGCGCCATGCCGAGCAGCGTCGTGACCGTCGTCTTGCCGACGCCGCCCTTGCGGCTGAGCACAGGCACAAAACGCGTCTCGCCCGACAGGGGCGCCGCGACGCGGGCCTCGAGCGCCTTGCGGGCGCGCACCTTCCGGCTGTCGCCGAGGTTCAGCCGGCCGCCGGTGAGGCCGTAGACGAACTCGCTCCACGCGCCCTCGGGAACGGGCCGGGACGTCCGGTGCGGGTTCAGCACGCGGTCGGCCGTGAGCAGGTCGCTGGACTCGCGCTCCGCGTTCTTGCCGAGATCCTCGAGGCGTCGCGCGGTCATCGTCATTGCTCCTGTCGTCTGCTGCGTGCTCGTGGTCTCGAGGTCCGTGGAGGCACCACGGGCCACCGCCGACTCCTCAGCCCAGATCCGGGCGTACGACTTCGCCTTGTCGACGGCGGACGGCGCGGGCGCGTCGCCCTCATCCTCCCCCTGCTCGACGTCGGCCGGGTGCTCGGCGTCGACCTCGGCGTCGATCTCGGTCTCCGCCGCGGGGGCGTCGCTCGGGGTGTCGAGCTCGTCCTCGACGGGGCCGCCATCGATCTCGTCCTGCTCGGACTCGTCCTCCTCGGACTCGTCCTCGTCGGGCGAATCCTGCGGCTCGGCGGCCGGAGCGGTCTTCGCGTGCTCGGCGGCGAGCTCGGCCGCGGCCATGCGCCAGCTGTCGACCGGCTTCGCCGGCTCCACGGGCTGCTCCTCGACCGTCTCGTCCTCCGCAACCTCGGGGGCGACCGTCGGCTCGGCGGCCGGGACGTCCTCGACGAACTCGGGCTCGGCGGCCTCGCGTGCGTCCTGCGCCGCGGCGATCGGCTCTTCCTCCACGAGGGCATCCTCGGCGAGCAGCTCCTCGCGCTCGTCGCCCTCGTCGTCGCCGTACAGGTCGCCGTTCTCATCGGCGTCATCCGCCTCGTCAGCGTCGTCCTGCGGCGCGTCCTGCTCGGGGATCACGACCACGTCGATGACCTCGTCATCGGCCACCGACTCGTCGTTCTCGGCGAGGTGCTCGCGCACGGCGTCCACGACGTCATCGACGATCTCGCCCGTGATGGCGGGGTCCTCCCCCGTCTCGCGGGCCTCGGCGACCGCTTCGGCGACCTCGTCCACCTGCTCGGCGGGGAGCTCGATCACGATCTCCCCGCTGCGCAGGTCGCCCGGCTCGAGCTCGTCGTCGACGACCTCGTCATCCGGCTCCTCCAGCACCTGGGGCAGCAGCACGCGCACCTGCGCGGTCTGCGGCCCCATGATGCCGATGGCCGTCGTGTCGAGCCCGGCGTCGGCGAGCACGCCGTGGTCGTCGGCCTCCGTCGGCTGGTCGTCAGGTTCGGTCGTGATCTTCTTCACCACTGCGGCTTCACTCCAACGGGGGTCGGGTTCCCCTCCGGGCGAGCCCCTCCCGCTCCGGTGCCCGGTCGCCCGGGCCCCCCAAGATTACTTGCCGGGGCTGACGACGACCAAAAGGTCGCCCGCATCGACCTGCTGGGTCGGCGCGATCGCGAGGCGCTCGACGACACCGCCCTCCGCGGTGGTGATCGCCGCCTCCATCTTCATCGCCTCGATCGAGGCCACCGCCTGGCCCGCCTCGACGCGGTCGCCGACGGCGACCTTGAGGGTCACGACGCCCGAGAACGGAGCCGCGACCTGGCCGGGCCTGGAGGTGTCGGCCTTCTCGGCCGCGAGCACCTCGACGTCGATGCTGCGATCGCGCGCCGAGACCGGACGGAGCTGCCCGTTGAGCGTGGCCATGACCGACCGGATGCCCTTCTCGTCCGGCTCGCCGATCGCCTCGAGGCCGACGTGCAGCTGCACACCGCGCTCGATCTCGACGACGTGCTCGCCGCCCTGCTCGAGGCCGTAGAGGTAGTCGGCCGTGGTGAGCACGGACAGGTCGCCGTACGCCTCACGCGCGCTCTCGAACGCCTTTGTCGGCTGCGGGAAGAGCAGGCGGTTGAGCGTCGAGCGGCGCGTCGCGGAGTCGCCGTCGAGGGCCGCCTGGTCGTCGGCGGCGAGCGGCGTCACGCCGATCTTCACGTCACGGCCGGCGAGCACCTTCGAGCGGAACGGCTCGGGCCATCCGCCCGGCAGGTCGCCGAGTTCTCCCCCCATAAATCCGACGACCGAGTCGGGCACGTCGTACTTGTGCGGGTTCTCGGCGAAGTCGGCCGGGTCGGCCTTGACGGCGGCGAGGTGCAGCGCGAGGTCGCCGACCACCTTCGACGACGGCGTCACCTTGGGCACCCGGCCCAGGATGTCGTTCGCCGCGGCGTACATGTCCTCGATGAGCTCGAAGTCGTCGGCGAGGCCGAGCGCGATCGCCTGCTGGCGCAGGTTCGACAGCTGCCCGCCCGGGATCTCGTGCTTGTACACGCGGCCGGTGGGGCCGTCCAGACCCGACTCGAACGGGCGGTACTGCTGGCGCACCGCCTGCCAGTACGGCTCGAGGTCGGACACCGCCTGCAGGTCGATTCCCGTGTCGCGCTCGGTGTGGGCGAGCGCCGCGATCAGCGCCGACAGGGACGGCTGGCTCGTTGTGCCGGCCATCGGCGCCGAGGCCGCGTCGACCGCGTCGGCTCCGGCCGCACTGGCGGCGAGCAGCGTGGCGAGCTGGCCGCCAGGAGTGTCGTGCGTGTGCACGTGGACCGGCAGGTCGAAGCGCTCGCGCAGGGCCGAGACGAGCTTCGCGGCCGCCGCGGGGCGAAGGAGCCCCGCCATGTCCTTGATGGCAAGGATGTGCGCGCCCGCGTCGACGATCTGCTCGGCGAGACGCAGGTAGTAGTCGAGCGTGTAGAGGTCCTCGGCCGGGTTCAGCAGGTCGCCCGTGTAGCAGACGGCGACCTCGGCCACCGACGTTCCCGTGGCGAGCACGGCGTCGATCGCGGGGCGCATCTGCGACACGTCGTTCAGCGCGTCGAAGATGCGGAAGATGTCGATGCCGCTTGCCGCCGCCTCGCGCACGAAGGCGTCGGTGACCTCGGTGGGGTACGGCGTGTAGCCGACCGTGTTGCGGCCGCGCAGCAGCATCTGGATGGCGACGTTCGGAAGCGCCTCCCGCAGCTTGTCGAGCCGCTCCCACGGGTCCTCCGCCAGGAAGCGCAGCGCGACGTCGTACGTGGCGCCACCCCAGGCCTCGACCGAGAACAGCTGCGGAGTGAGGCGTGCGACGTGCGGAGCGACGGCGGCGAGGTCCCTCGTGCGCACGCGGGTCGCCAGCAGCGACTGGTGCGCGTCGCGGAACGTCGTCTCGGTGACGGCGAGGGCCGTCTGCTCGCGCAGGGCGCGGGCGAATCCCTCGGGGCCGAGCTCCTGCAGCCGCTGGCGCGAGCCCGCCGGGGCGGGCGCGCTCAGGTCGACCGAGGGCAGTTTCACCGCGGGAGCGAACGACATCGGGTTCTCGCCGTGCGGCTTGTTGACCGTGACATCGACGAGCCAGTTCAGGATCTTCGATCCGCGGTCCTTGGACACGCGGCCCTGCAGCAGCTGGGGACGCTCGTCGATGAAGGACGTCGACAGGTCGCCGGCGACGAAGGCCGGGTCGTCGAGCACCGCCTGGAGGAACGGGATGTTGGTGGCCACGCCGCGGATGCGGAACTCGGCCAGCGCACGCCGGGCACGGGCGACGGCGGCACCGAAGTCGCGGCCGCGCACGCTGAGCTTCGCGAGCATCGAGTCGAAGTGCGGGCTGATCTGCGAGCCCGCGGCCGTCGTGCCGCCGTCGAGGCGGATGCCGGCGCCGCCGGGCGAGCGGTACGTGGTGATCTTGCCGGTGTCGGGACGGAAGCCCTGCGACGGGTCCTCCGTCGTGATCCGGCACTGCAGCGCGGCGCCGCGCAGCTGGATCTGGTCCTGCTGGAGGCCGAGGTCTGCCAGGGTCTCGCCCGCGGCGATCCGCATCTGCGACTGCACGAGGTCGACATCCGTGACCTCCTCGGTCACCGTGTGCTCGACCTGGATGCGGGGGTTCATCTCGATGAAGACGACCTCGCCCGCGCGCTCCCCCGCCGTCTCGAGCAGGAACTCGACCGTGCCGGCGTTCTCGTAGCCGATCGACTCGGCGAACGCGACGGCGTAGCGGTGGAGGTCGGCGCGGGTGGCGTCGTCGAGGTTCGGCGCGGGGGCGATCTCGATCACCTTCTGGTGGCGCCGCTGCACCGAGCAGTCGCGCTCGAACAGGTGCACCGTCGCACCGGTCTTGTCGGCGAGGATCTGCACCTCGACGTGGCGCGGGCGCACGACGGCCTGCTCGAGGAACATGCGGGGGTCGCCGAAGGCGCTCTCCGCCTCGCGCATCGCCTCGGCGAGGGCCGGGGCGAGCTCCTCCTTGGTCTCGACACGGCGCATGCCGCGTCCGCCGCCGCCGGCGACGGCCTTCGCGAACACGGGGAAGCCGATGTCGTCCGCCTGCGCGACGAGCGCATCGACGTCGTCCGAGGCCTCGGTCGAGCGCAGCACGGGGACGCCCGCCTTGATGGCGTGCTCCTTCGCGGTGACCTTGTTGCCGGCCATCTCGAGCACGGTGGAGGACGGGCCGATGAACGTGATGCCCGCCGCCGCGGCCTTCGCCGCGAGCTCGGGGTTCTCGGAGAGGAAGCCGTAGCCGGGGTAGATCGCGTCGGCGCCGCTCTCGACGGCCACGCGGACGATCTCGTCCACGTTCAGATACGCCCGGACGGGGTGTCCCTCTTCGCCGATGCGGTACGCCTCATCCGCCTTCAGGCGGTGGAGCGAGTTGCGGTCCTCGTACGGGTAGACGGCGACCGTTCGGGCGCCGAGCTCGTACGCCGCGCGGAAAGCGCGGATGGCGATCTCACCGCGGTTCGCGACAAGGATCTTCGAGAACATGCAGGTCCTTCCGTCGGGGCGCCGGCGCGTGGGGATACACCGGGCCTCGCTGCCGTCTGCCTCGGCGACGAAGGGCCGCCAGGGCGTGATGACTTCATCGACTGGGGGTCGGTGAGGTCGGATTGCTCCAAGGAGCTGCTCCCTGAAGTGGTTCTCAGCATAGGGCGTTGTAACGTTGGGGATTGTGCACGTACTCAGCGTCAGTTCCCTCAAGGGAGGCGTGGGCAAGACGACCGTAACCCTCGGTCTCGCGTCCGCCGCCTTCGCACGCTCGCTGCGCACGCTGGTGGTCGACCTCGATCCGCAGGCGGACGTCTCGACGGGTCTGGATGTGCAGATCGCCGGTCGTTTGAACGTTTCGGATGTGCTCACGAGCCCCAAGGAGAAGATCGTCCGCCAGGCGATCACGTCCAGCGGATGGACCCGCGTGCACGACGGCACGATCGATGTGATGCTGGGCAGCCCGTCCGCGATCAACTTCGACGGCCCGCACCCCACGGTCGCGGATGTCTGGAAGCTCGAGGAGGCGCTCGCCTCGATCGAGGCGGAGTACGACCTCGTGCTCATCGACTGCCCGCCGTCCCTGAACGCCCTCACGCGCACCGCGTGGGCGGCGAGCGACCGCGTCATGGTGGTCACCGAGCCCGGCCTGTTCTCGGTCGCCGCAGCCGACCGCGCGCTGCGCGCGATCGAGGAGATCCGCCGCGGTCTGTCGCCGCGCCTGCAGCCCCTCGGCATCGTCGTGAACCGCGTGCGCCCGCAGTCGGTGGAGCACCAGTTCCGCATCAAGGAGCTGCGCGACATGTTCGGCCCGCTCGTCCTCGAGCCGCAGCTGCCGGAGCGCACGTCGCTGCAGCAGGCGCAGGGCGCCGCGAAGCCCCTTCACGTGTGGCCCGGCGAGTCGGCTCAGGAGCTCGCGGCCGATTTCGACGCCCTGCTCGACCGCATCATGCGCGCCGGCCGGATCGCGGATCCCGCCGAGGAGACCGCGGAGTAGGTCCCGCCGCTCGGGCGCCCCTCGCGTCTGGTCCGCGACACCGCGCGTGTGTCGCGATACCGCGTGGGCCGGGGCGGTCTCGCGAGCCGGATGCGGTCTCGCGCACCCGGCGCGAAGCGGAATTTAGGCCGTGCGCTTGGCGCGACGCTGAGCGAGCTCGTCGACGGCATCGGGCGCGGTGGCCTCGAAGTCGACGAGGGTCGCCTCGACCTCGTGCAGGACCTTGCCGACGGCGATGCCGAAGACGCCCTGGCCGCGGCTGACGAGGTCGATGACCTCGTCGTTCGACGTGCAGAGGTAGACCGAGGCGCCGTCGCTCATCAGCGTGGTGCCCGCGAGGTCGCGGATGCCCGCGGCACGCAGCTGCTCGACCGCCGTGCGGATCTGCTGAAGCGAGATGCCGGTGTCGAGGAGTCGCTTGACGAGCTTGAGCACGAGGATGTCACGGAAGCCGTAGAGGCGCTGCGATCCGGAGCCGGTCGCGTTGCGCACCGTGGGCTCGACGAGCTCGGTGCGGGCCCAGTAGTCGAGCTGGCGGTAGGTGATGCCTGCGGCCCGCGCGGCGACGGCGCCGCGGTAACCCATCTCGGGGTCGAGGTCGGGCAGGCCATCCGTGAAGAGGAGCTCGGTCATGCCGCGACCGGTGTGATCGTCAGCGTCCATTAGTCGTCCTCCTCGGGGTGCGGTGACTCTTCAACCGTATGGGAGCCACCCCTCACGGGCAACGACATCCGCGCGACGCCGGCGGCGTGTCGCGCAAGCGTTATCGGCCGTTATCAACAGTACCGCGGCGGGCCGTGCAAGAGGTGGCTGTCAGCCGCGCAGCCGGCTCAGCAGATCGTCGACGAGACCGGCGGGATCCGCGTCGTCGCCGCTCTTGGCGAGGTGGTCGCCGAGCTCGAGCTCGACGGCGCCGTGAGCCAGGGCGCGCAGCAGATTGGCGATGCGGGCGGGCTCTCCCGGCGGCAGCACACCGGCCCGGATCGCGCGCTCGACGGCGCCGATCAGCGCGCCCCACGCGGATGCGGCCGCCTCCGCGAGTTCGCCCGGCGCGCTGCGCCACGGGCCGTAGACGAGACGGAAACGCTGGGGCCGGCGCAGCGACAGCTCGATCACGGCGCGCATCGCAGCGGCGATGTCATCGCCGTGCTGGCCCAGCAGCGTGGCCGTCTCGCGCAGCTCGGCGGCGGCGATCTCGGCGAGCAGGTGCTCCTTGTCGGCGAAGTGCTTGTACGGCGCGTTGTGCGAGACCTCAGCGCGCCGGCCGACCTCGCGCATCGTCACCGCCGCCGGCCCGCCCTCGTCGAGCAGCTCGATGGCGGCGCCCAGCAGTGCCTGTCTCGTCCCGGTCACCCGCTCATCCTACGCGAGTGGTTGACAGTGTCACCCCGGCGACCTACGCTCGCCCCGAAGGTGACAACGTCAACCCGGAGGACGCAATGACCCGCACGCCCCCGTCCTCTCGCCGCCGCCAGCGCTGGCTGGCCCCCACGCTGCTCGCCGTGACGGTGCTCGCCGGCGTTCTCGTCGCCCGCGAGCTGACGCCGCCGCAGCCGCCGGCCTACGACGGCGATGCCCCGGAGCCGGCGCCCGACGGCTACGTGCAGGCCCGCCATTCGGTGCTGATCGCCGCTCCCCCGGATGCGGTGTGGGCGTGGGCGAACGACCCCTCGCTGGATCTTGCCGACGTGGTCGACTTCGACGGCGGCTTCCCCGCCGTGACCGCCACCCAGCCCCTGATCGGCGACTGGATGCCGGGGCGCCGCGAGGGCGACAGGCGGCGCGTCGGGTTCGAAGACGGCCACTACCTCGCCGAGCAGGTGCTCGTCGACTCACCGGAGACCTTCCGCTACATGATCTGGGGCTTCACGAGCCCGCAGCGGTTCGTCGTGCGGCACGGCGTGGCCGAGTTCAGCTACGCGGCCGAGGGAGACGGCACCCGACTGACCTGGACCTACTCGCTGCTGCCGACCCTGCCGATCCTGCGCCCTGCCGTGCAGGGCTTCGTCGACGGGACGATGTCGCCGATGATGCGGGCGACGCTCGCCGGCATGCGCGACGGCGCGGAGACTACGGCAGCAGCCGGCTGAGCGCGTCCTTGACGAGGATGGAGCGCACCTCGTCGAGCCTCGCCGCGAGCTCGGGGGCGAGCTCGCTCGCCTTCGCGCGCGATCCCGCGTCAGTGCGGCGCAGCAGAGCGGACATCGCCGACTCCACGAGCGCCACCTCGCGCTCGGCGCTCTGGCGCATTCCCCGCACGTGGCGGGGCTCGATGCCATGGCGGGACAGCGCGACGAGCGCGCGCAGGAGAGCGAGCGCCTGGTCGTCGTACGAATCGGCGGCCTTCATGAGGCCCGTGCTCACCGCGTCGTTCAGCAGCTGCGGCGCGGCGCCCGCCGCGCTCAGCAGCTCCTGGCGCGTGTGCCGGCGCACCGCCGGGTGGATCGAGGGCGGCGGCACCTGGGGTGTCGCCGGCGCGCGACCGGCCTCGACGTCGTCGAGGTAGTCGCGGATCTTGACCAGCGGCAGGTAGTGATCGCGCTGCAGCGTGAGCGCCAGGCGCAGACGGTCGAGGTCTGCGGGCGAGAACTTGCGGTAGCCCGACGCCGTGCGCTGCGGCGTGACGATCCCCTGCACCTCGAGGAAGCGCAGCTTGCTCGAGGTGAGCGCGGGGAACTCGGGGGTGAGCTTCGCGAGCACCTGACCGATGCTCAGCAGCCCCGCGGGCGCCTTCCGTGCGGAAGCGTGGTCGCGGGCGGCGGCAGCCGCCATCAGGCGCCCAGCCCCGATCCGCTCTGGCCCGATCCGTTCTGGGGTGCCGCAGCCTGGCGGTCTGCCGGCGAGACGAAGAAGTTGAGGCGGAACTTGCCGATGCGCACCTCGGCGCCGTTGCTCAGCTCGGCGCGGTCGACCCGCTCGCCGTTCACGTACGTGCCGTTCAGCGAGCGCTGGTCGACGATCTCGAACGACGTCCGGCGGCGCGTGATCTCGGCGTGACGACGGGAGACCGTGACGTCATCCAGGAAGATGTCGGCCTCGGGGTGACGACCGGCCGTTGTGACGTCGGTGTCGAGGAGGTACCGGGCGCCGGCGGTGGGGCCGGAGCGCACAAGCAGCAGAGCCGAACCGGACGGCAGCGCCGCGATGGCGTCACGCTCGGTCGCCGTCAGCTCGCCCGCGAACGGGACGAAGGACAGGTCGGAGTCGTGCCCGAACGTCTGCGTAGAGTCGCCCGCACCGTCGTGGCCGAATCGCGTGGTCTCGGCACCGCGGTGAATCGGCGAGCCTGCGCCGTTCTCGTTCTGTGACACGTCTTCCCTCCTTTCGGACCAGCCTAACCGATCCCTTTCGGCTGATCACAAGTCGGTCACGGCCGCTGAGCGGAATCCGGGCCGGGGATCAGGATGCCCGGGTACCGTGGCGGCATGCGCGCCGCTCACCCGTCTTCCCTGCACCGTCTTCTGACTATCGGCAGCGCCGCGCTGTTGGTAATGCTCGGCGTGTTCGCGACGACGGCGCCGGCCACGGCCCACGATCGGTTGCTGACGTCCGATCCCTCAGACGGATCGACCGTCCAGAGCATGCCGGACGAGATCACACTGACCTTCGACGCCGCGGTCCAGTCCATCACGGAGAACGACACATACATCAATGTGCTCGCCCCGAGCGGCGAGAACCTTTCCACCGGGGCTGAATCGATCGACGGCGCCATTATTCGACAGCAGCTATCCCCCGCGACCGAGGCCGGTGCGTACACGGTCGAATGGCGCGCCGTTTCGAGCGATTCGCACCCGATTTCGGGAACCTACACGTTCACCGTCGAGTCGGCCTCCGCCGAGAGCGGCGCCGGGGCCGTGGCTCCGGAGAACGACGAGACGGCGACTCCCCCGCCGGCCAAGGGCGACGTGACTCCCACGCCGGTGAAGACCCCCTCCGCGTCGTCGACGACTCCCGCCGCCGATGACGAGGGCGACGGCGACGGCGACGGCGATGACCGTTCGTTCGGCGAGGTGCTGCCCTGGATCCTGCTCGGTGTCACGGGCATCGCGATCGTGGGCGCGCTGATCGCGATCCTCGCCTCGCGTGGCCGCGGCGACGATGACGACGAGAACCCCGGGACGGACCCCACCCCGCAGGGCTGAGGCCCTCGTCCGCGGCGCTAGGCTGGAGGACATGGCTCACTACGACGTCGTCATCCTCGGCGCGGGTCCCGGCGGTTACGTCGCGGCCGTGCGCAGCGCGCAGCTCGGACTCAATGTCGCGATCATCGAAGAGAAGTACTGGGGCGGCGTCTGCCTCAACGTCGGGTGCATCCCGTCGAAGGCGCTGCTGAAGAACGCGGAGATCGCTCACACCTTCACCCACAAGGCCGACCTGTTCGGCATCTCGGGTGACGTGCACTTCGACTTCGGCGCGGCGTTCGACCGCAGCCGCAAGGTCGCGGACACGCACGTCAAGGGCATCCACTTCCTGATGAAGAAGAACAAGGTCACCGAGTACGAGGGCCGCGGCACCTTCACCGGCCCGAAGGCGATCTCGGTCGCCAAGGCCGACGGCTCCACCGAGGAGGTCACGTTCGACAACGCGATCATCGCCACCGGCTCGAAGGTGCGCCTGCTGCCGGGCGTGCAGCTGAGCGACAACGTCGTGACCTACGAGGAGCAGATCCTCTCCCGCGAGCTTCCCGAGTCGATCGTCATCGTCGGCGCCGGCGCGATCGGCATGGAGTTCGCGTACGTGCTGTCGAACTACGGCGTGAAGGTCACGATCATCGAGTTCCTCGACCGCGCCCTGCCGAACGAGGACGCCGAGGTCTCCAAGGAGATCCAGAAGCAGTACAAGAAGTACGGAATCGACATCCTCACCTCGACCGCGGTCAAGACCGTCGAGGACAGCGGATCGTCCGTGCGCGTCACGTACG
Organism: Microbacterium paludicola; assembly: GCF_039529675.1. Classification (NCBI taxonomy): domain Bacteria; kingdom Bacillati; phylum Actinomycetota; class Actinomycetes; order Micrococcales; family Microbacteriaceae; genus Microbacterium; species Microbacterium paludicola. Next base: position 154,267 of record NZ_BAAANG010000018.1, on the reverse strand, counting down.
AGACGCGCGACGGCCAGCCCGGTGAGATCACCGCGGGCAAGGTGCTCATGTCGGTCGGCTTCGCCCCGAACATCGAGGGCTTCGGGCTCGAGAACACCGGCGTCAAGCTCACCGAGCGCGGTGCCATCGAGATCGACGACTACATGCGCACCAACGTCGAGGGCATCTACGCGATCGGCGACGTGACCGCCAAGCTGCAGCTCGCCCACGTGGCCGAGGCGCAGGCGGTCGTCGCCGCCGAGACCATCGGCAAGGCCGAGACGATGCCGCTGGGCGACTACCGGATGATGCCGCGCGCGACGTTCTGCTCGCCGCAGGTCGCCAGCTTCGGCCTCACCGAGGAGCAGGCGCGCGCCGAGGGTCGCGAGATCAAGGTCGCGAAGTTCCCGTTCAGCGCGAACGGCAAGGCGAACGGCCTCGGCGAGCCGGTCGGCTTCGTCAAGCTCATCGCCGACGCCGAGCACCTCGAGCTCATCGGCGCCCACCTCATCGGCCCGGACGTGTCCGAGCTGCTCCCCGAGCTCACGCTCGCGCAGAAGTGGGACCTCACCGCGGTCGAGGCCGCGCGCAACGTCCACACGCACCCGACCCTGTCGGAGACGCTGCAGGAGGGCTTCCACGGTCTGCAGGGGCACTTCATCAACATGTGACCCGCTCTTCACGACGACGGCCCCCGGATCGCTCCGGGGGCCTCGTTCGTCTGCGGGGTCAGCCGGCCGCGATGAGTCGCTGTGCGACGACGAGGTCGGGATCCGCCTCGCGCAGGTGCACGAGCAGATCATCGGCCGCGGCCTGGAGCTGCTCGTCCGTCATCGGGTCGAGCGCGTCGAGGATGAACAGCGCGCTCGCGGTCTCGTCGGTCAGGCGTGTGCGCCGGCCCTGACGCCAGTTCCACATGCGGCAGGTGACGCCGGCCTCGTCGCCCCAGACGACCTCGCCGGGAAGCGGATGCTCGACGACGTCCTGCCCGCCGGCGACGGTGTCGAACGGTTCGGCGCCGGTCGCCCTGGTGAGGCGCGGCGGGCCCTGATAGGCGGAGAGGTCCTCGCCGCCGAGCGGAAGGCGGTGCAGCACGCACACCGCGTTGTACACGTCGGTCAGGCGGTTCACCCGCGGCAGTCCGTCGCGCGCGGCGCGGCGCAGCAGCGCCTCGAGGCTGTTGCGCGTGCGCTGCGGCTTGGCCCCGAACGCACGGTATGCCTCGCGCCAGGCGGCCACGTGCGGCTCCTCCTCGACGGGCGCATCGACGACAGCGCCGCGTGCCGACTCCTCGGCGCGCGCGAGCAGCGCCTCGGATGCGGCATCGCCGGCGGCGGGGCGGATCCCGTCCACCGCGATCAGCAGCGCGCGGTAGTCGGGGCGCAGCGCGAACACCTCGGGCGCGACGAACGCGCCCGAGAGGATGCCCTGAAGGTCGATCCCCGTCACGTCAGCGGCCCAGGGCACGCGCGAGCTTCGACGCCGAGGTCGCCGAGCGCGCACCGGCCGCGAACGCGGCGTCCGTCACGGCCGCGAAGAACGCGTCGCGTGCCTCCGGGTCGGCGGGGGCGGCCGGTCCGAGCTCGACCTCCCATTCGTGCCACGCGCGGTTCTCCCCGGTGCGCAGGTCGATCGTGCGCACGGAGTCGTCGACGAACTCGGCGAGCACTCCCCCGTCCGCGTCGAGCAGCGCGTAGGCGGTGCGGTCGTTCAGGATCCGCGCGAGCGGATGCAGCGCCGTCGGCGTGTATTCGGCGATCTCCGTGGCGACCGCGGCGGGGACGTCGTCCCCGTCCGTGAGCGGCCAGTGAAGCTCGGTGCGACCGCCGTCCACGAGCGGGCCCTTGACGTGCCAGCCCTCGTCGGGGCCGCCCGTGCGACGCCGGAGCGCCACGCCGGCGCGCGCGAGCGCGAGGTCGTCGGTGTCGAGGTACAGCGCATCGAGGTGGCGGGGCTCGCCCTCCGTCACCGACACGACACCCGGCACCGCGCTCCAGTCGGGCACGGGCGTCCCGGCGTCCACATCGAACTTGCGCTCGATCTCGACCGAGCGCGACGGCCCGTCCGACGCGTGGAGATCCGCCGTCACTCGCCCGGCCGCACGTCGTCGTCGCCGGGCGTGACCTCCTGCGGCTCCGCGGCGAAGCGGAACTCGACCTCGGTCGGCCCGTCGTCCGAACCGGTGTTCGCCGCCGCGCCGGCGCGCTCGTAGACGAGCTGTCCCTCCGAGTAGGGCAGGATCAGCTGCTCGAGGTCGGGGGTCTCCAGGGGCAGGACCTGTCCATCGAGGGGTCCGCCGTTCAGTCGTGCGATAGCCATGTGCCTCACCCTAGCCCTCAGGCGTCGTGGCTCTCGCGGACTTGACGGAGGTCGTTCGTGCGCTCTGCGTCCTCGGCGTCACGCGCCTCGTTCAGCTCGGCGACCGCGGCCTGCACGGCGTGCTCCGCCCGGCGGACGCGCCGCTGCGCGAACGTCTCGGCCGCGAAGCGGGCATGCACCCGGTCGTGCTGCTCCTCGGCGCCGACGATGATGTACGCCGCCGCGATGAGGATGACCTGCGCCGACAGGTTCACCCACAGCAGCAGGGCGATGAGCGACGCGAAGGAGGCGAGCAGCGGGTTGCTTCCCGCGCCGCTCACGAACAGGCTCGACAGCTGCTGCAGCGCGACGAGGCCGATCGCGCCGATGATCGCGCCCGCCCACACCGCGCGCGGGGGCGCCTTCACGCCCGAGAGCATCCAGAACATGACGGCGATCATGATGGCGTCGAGGGCGAGGGTGACGAGGATGGTGATCGATCGCGTGAGCACGACCGAGAGGCCGGTCTCGCCCGCGCCGATCCAGTCGAGCACGGTGCCGACGAACGCGGAGCCGAGGAACGACGTGACGGCCGCCGCGAGCAGCAGCGCGCCGAGGATGACCGCGAACAGCAGGTCGCGCAGGAGGATGATGGGCGAACCGCTCGCGTGGGTCGTGCCGGCCATCATCCGGATCGCCGTGCGCAGGGCGCCGACGGCGCCGATCGCGGCCATGAGCAGACCGAGCAGCGAGATGATCCCGGCGAGGGTGAAGCTCGCGGGCTCCTTCAGCACGTCGGCGTCGATCAGCCCACCCTCGCCGACGAGGCCGGGGATGACGTTGTCGACCGAGTCGAGCAGCGCCTGCCACAGCTCGGGCTGTCCCACCAGCCAGATGGCGGCCACGGAGAAGCCGAGCAGCACGCCCGCGAAGATCGAGAACAGGGCGCGATAGGTCACGGCTCCGGCGAGCAGGGCGCCCTGCTGCTCGGAGTACAGCAGGAAGGCCCGTACCGGCTTGCGGGCGAGCGCCCACGCGATGAGGACCTTCAGCTTCGCCATGAGACCCGCCATGCGCTTCAGGCTAACGGGGACGGCGCGTGCCCCGCAGAGGTTGACACCGTCGCCCCGTCACGCCAGCAGCCCCGCCCAGGCGCCCACGATCATCCACGGGCCGAAGGCGATGTGCGTGTCTCGGCTCGCCCGCCCCGTCGCCAGCATCACGGTCGCGTGGATGCCGCCGAGCACGAACGCGGCGGCGGCACCGGCGGCGAGGTCCGTCCAGCCGTGCCAGCCGAGCAGCTGCCCGAGCAGCGCCGCGAGCTTCACGTCGCCACCGCCGAGCCCGGAGGGGAACAGCGCGCGCAGGGCGAGGTAGAAGACGAACAGCCCCAGCCCGCCGGCCGCGGCTCGCCCCAGCGATGCGGCATCGCCCGCGGTGACCGCTGCGAGGGAGAGCAGCGCGGCGAGTCCCAGCGAGGCGGGCAGCACGATCGCGTCGGGAAGCCGGTGATCGCGGATGTCGATCCGGATCAGGATGAGCGACACCGCGAACACGCCGGCGTGCGCGACCGCCAGCACCGCGTCGGATCCGCTCATCGCCGCTCCCCTCCTGCACGAGGCTAGGGAACCGGCGATCGCGGCGCGCAGCCCCTGTGGATAACCGCGCGCCGGGAGGTCAGAGGTCGATGATGTCGACGTTCACTGTGACCACGTCACCCTCCGAGAGCGACTCCGCATCGCGGACGGCCCGCTTGAGTGGGAGCGAGTAGCCGTCGCGCCCCGGGAAGATCGATGTGCGCCAGGTCGTGCCGCCGATCCGCGCTTCCACCCGCAGCGAGCCGAACCCGCGCGGCGGCGCCGGAAGCTCGCGGATATCGGCCGAGAGCTCCTCGGGGACGTGCACGAAGAACCAGGACTCGGTGCGGGCGTCCCACCGGACGACCTCCGACTCGAACGCGATCCGCACACCCATGACGCCAGGGTAGCGACCGCCTCCGACGTCACTCCCCCATGCGGTTGCGGGTGCGCATCGCGCGCTCGGCCTCGCGCTTGTCCTGACGCTCGCGCAGGGTCTGGCGCTTGTCGAACTCGCGCTTGCCCTTCGCGACGCCGAGCTCGACCTTCGCGCGCCCGTCGAGGAAGTAGAGCCGCAGCGGAACGAGCGTGTAGCCGCCGGCCGAGACCGCGTGGCTGAGCTTGACGATCTCCTCCTTGTGCAGGAGGAGCTTGCGGACGCGCTTGGACGAGTGGTTCGTCCACGTGCCCTGCGAGTACTCGGGGATGTGCACCGAGTCGAGCCAGGCCTCTCCCCCGTCGATGAAGGCGTAGCCATCGCTGAGGTTCGCGCGCCCCTGGCGCAGCGACTTCACCTCGGTGCCGGTGAGCACGAGACCGGCCTCGTACGTCTTCTCGATCGTGTACTCGTGGCGGGCGCGACGGTTCGTCGCGACGATCTTCTCGCCCTGCTCCTTCGGCATGTGCTCACCTCCTTCATCTGGCAGACAGCCCTCCATCCTATCCACAGGATGCAGAGCACCGCCCCTCCTGCGCGGCCCGCTGTGCAGCCAGGGCTGTGTGACGCGGTGTTTCCGCGGCTTTGCCCGCGCGCCGGGTCAACCGCTTCCATACATGCATGAGCAGGCAGATCCGATTCAACGCCTTCGACATGAACTGCGTCGCCCACCAGTCGTCGGGCCTCTGGCGTCACCCGAAGGACCGCTCGCGGCAGTACAACACCCTCGAGTACTGGACGGAGCTCGCCAAGCTGCTCGAGAGCGGCACCTTCGACGGCATCTTCATCGCCGATGTGCTCGGCACGTACGACGTCTACGGCGGCACGAACGAGGCCGCGATCCGCAACGGCGCGCAGGTGCCGGTGAACGACCCGATCCTGCTGGTCAGCGCGATGGCGCTCGTGACCGAGCACCTCGGCTTCGGCATCACCGCCGGCACCGCGTTCGAGCACCCCTACCCCTTCGCGCGCCGCCTGACGACGCTCGACCACCTCACCAAGGGCCGCGTCGGCTGGAACGTCGTCACCGGCTACCTGCCGAGCGCCGCGCGCAACATGGGCCAGCAGGACCAGATGCAGCACGACGACCGCTACGCCCACGCCGACGAATACGTCGAGGTGCTCTACAAGCTGTGGGAGGGCTCATGGGAGGACGACGCGGTCATCGAGGACCGCGAGAGCGGTGTCTTCACCGACCCCGCGAAGGTGCACGAGATCGGGCACGAGGGCCGCTACTTCACGGTGCCGGGCATCCACATCTCCGAGCCGTCGCCGCAGCGCACGCCCGTCATCTACCAGGCCGGCGCCTCGCCCCGCGGTGTGCGCTTCGCCGCCGAGAACGCGGAGGCGATCTTCGTCGCAGCACCGTCCAAGGAGGTGCTCGCCGGCACGGTCAAGCGCATCCGCGACGCCCTCCAGGCCGCCGGCCGCGACCGGTACGACGCCAAGATCTACACGCTGCTGACGGTGATCACCGCCGCGACGCACGAGGAGGCGGTCGCCAAGCACGCCGAGTACCTCGAGTACGCGAGCCCCGAGGGCGCGCTGACGTTCATGTCGGGCTGGATGGGCGTCGACCTCTCGCAGTACCGCGAGGACGAGCCCGTCGGCAACGTGGAGTCCAACGCGATCCAGTCGGTGCTTCAGCACCTGCAGGACGAGGCCGACCTGGGCCGCGAGTGGACCGTCGGCGACCTCGGCCGTCACAACGCGATCGGCGGCCTCGGGCCGACGATCGTCGGCTCGGGCGTGGAGATCGCCGACGAGCTGCAGTCGTGGGTCGAGGAGACCGACATCGACGGGTTCAACCTCGCGTACGCCGTCACCCCCGCCACGTGGGAGGACGTCATCGAGCACGTCGTCCCCGTGCTGCGCGAGCGGGGCGTCTACCCCGAGGGCTACACGGAGGGCACGCTGCGGCAGAAGCTCCACGGTGCCGGCGACCGCGTGAAGGACACCCACCGCGCCGCGCGCTACCGGATCGGCGCCTCTCTGCCCGCCTGACGAGACCGGCAGCTGTGGGCGCCGCGCACGCGTGGAATGCTTGCAGCATGACGGACACTTCGGCGACGGCGGTCTTCGACGCCCTCGTGGCGGACATCACGCAGCACTACGGCCGCGGACGGATCCTGGTCGCGATCGAGGGACCGTCCGCGGAGGCGACCGCGCGCTTCGCGGACGACCTCGCCGGCGCGATCCGGGCGCAGGGCCGATCGGCGAACCGGGCGAGCGCGCACGGCGACGCCTACCGGCCGGACGAGGACGACACCGCCCTGCGCGCGACGCTGGCGGAGTTCCGCAAGGAGGACGGCGACGGCTACCTGCTCGTCGACGGCCGGTTCCTGCTGAGCCCCCGCCTGCGCGGAGCCTGGCACTTCCGCGTCTGGCTGGAGGGCGATGTGCCGCTCTCCCCCGAGTCGTACGCGGAACAGGTCAAGTACGTGCGCGACGAGGCGCCGCGCGGCCAGGCCGACGCGATCTTCGACGTCACGACCCCTGACGCGCCGAAGCGGATCTGGTCGGACAGCTGCTGAGCGGCTACGCCCGCAGCCAGCGCCGGATCGCGAAGCCCGCCGACAGGGCAGCGAGCACCACGCCGACGAGCACGATCACGGGGACCACGAGCAGCGCCTCCCCCAGACCGACCCACGGGATCGTGCCCATGCGCTCGGTCAGGTAGCCCTCGACGCCGAACTTCACGCCGAGCAGCACCGCACCGCTGGCGAGCAGCGATCCGATCAGTGCCGCGACCACACCCTCCAGCACGAACGGCGTCTGGATGAAGCGGTTCGAGGCACCGACGAGGCGCATGATCCCGACCTCACGGCGTCGGGCGTAGGCCGAGAGCCGGATGGTCGTGGAGATCAGCAGCACCGCCGAGATCAGCATGAGTCCTGCGACGCCGACCGCCATGTAGGTCGCGATCGTCAGGGCCGAGAACAGCGGATCGAGGTACTGCAGCTGGTCGGTGATCTGCTCCACGCCCTCCACGCCGCTGAACGCCTCGACGATCACGTCGGACCGGGTGGGATCGAGCAGGTTGACGTGGAACACGGCGCTCGTCTGCTCCTCCGTGAACACCGTGGCGTTCTCCGGGAAGTTCTCGACCAGCGACTCGTACGCCTCGGCGGGCGTCTGATACGAGAACTCGCGGATCAGGGGGGAGAGCGTCGGCCCCTGCAGTTCGCCCTGCACCGCCGCGATCTGCTCCTCCGTGGCGACGCCGCCGGTGCAGGTCTCTGTGTTCGAGATCGACGAGCACATGTAGACGTCGACCTGCGCGCGGTCCTGGAAGTAGTCGCGCATCGTGGCGATCTGCGCCTGCATCAGGATCGCGGCGCCCACGAACGTGAGCGACACGAAGGTGACGAGGATCACCGACACGACCATCGACGCGTTGCGCCGCAGTCCCGTCAGCACCTCGGACAGGATCAGTCCCAGCCTCATGACGTCGGACCCACCTCGTCGTCGTTCGCCCGGAGCCCCAGACGATCCGCCATGCCGAGCTCCTCGATGTCGACGTGCTCCGTGCGCGGCGCGGGCTTCTCGTCCGCGGCCGGCTCGTCGGCGGGCTCATCCGCGAACGGGCCCTCCGGCTCGGCGGGCTCATCCTGCGGGAAGGGATCGGGCTCCGCGGGGGCCGGCTCATCCGCCATCAGGTCGGCGAACGTCTTCTCCTTGGCGGCCTCGACGGCCTCGGCCGACGGCTGGGCGTCGGGGGTCTGCGCAGGAAGCGGGTCGATCGCCCCGGTGGGGTTGCTCGTGACCTCGCGCTGCAGCTCCAACACCGCGGTGAGCGCGGCGACCGCGGCCGCCCCACGCTCGACCTGCGGCTCGAGCGTCTTGATCCCCGACCGGTCGCCGTAGCCGCCGTGCCGCTCGTCGCGCATCAGCTTGCCGTCCTTCAGCTCGATCACGCGGCGCTGCATCTGGTCGACGAACGTCGCCTCGTGCGTGGCACAGAGGATGGTCGTGCCCGACGCGTTGATCCGCTCGAGCAGCATCATGATGTCGACCGACGTCGCGGGGTCGAGGTTTCCGGTCGGCTCGTCGGCCAGCAACACCTGAGGGCGGTTCACGAGCGCACGCGCGATCGCGACGCGCTGCTGCTCGCCACCCGAGAGCTCGTGCGGCAGGCGCTTGGCCTTGTCGGCGAGACCCACGAGCTCGAGGGCCTCGGGCACCGCCTGCTTGATGAAGGCGCGGGAGGAGCCGATCACCTGCAGCGTGAACGCCACGTTCTGGAACACCGTCTTGGACGGCAGCAGCCGGAAGTCCTGGAAGACGGAGCCGATGTGGCGCCGGAAGTACGGCGTGCGGCGGTTGGAGAGGGTCTTCGTGTCGCGGCCGAGCACGACGACGCGGCCGTCGCTGGGCGTGTCCTCGCGCAGGATGAGGCGCAGGCAGGACGACTTGCCCGAACCGGATGCGCCGACGAGGAAGACGAACTCCCCGCGCTGGACCTCGAAGTCGACATCATCGAGGGCCGGTCGGGCGGTCCCTCGGTATCGCTTGGTGACGTGTTCGAACCGGATCATGGCGTACCGAGACTATGCGCCGCCTCCCGCGACGCGGGGAGCGACACCCTGTCCGCCCGGACCGGCCGGGCGGACAGGGAGCGGCCGTCTCAGTGCATGTCCTCCAGCTCGACGCCCTTCGTCTCGCGCACCTTCCGCCAGACGAACACGAGCGATCCGGCGGCGCACAGGGCGTAGAGGCCGTAGGCGAACGACAGGCCGACGCCACTCAGCACCGGGAAGGTGGTGGAGACGATGAAGTTCGCGATCCACTGGGCCGCGGCGGCGACCGCGAGCGCGCTCGCGCGCACCCGGTTGGGGAACATCTCACCGAGCAGCACCCACACGACCGGGCCCCACGTGGCGCCGAAGCCGATGACGAACAGGTTCGCCGAGAACAGCGCCACGAGCGACCACGGCGCCTGCAGCTCCACCTCGCCGCCCGACACCTGCGCGAACGAGAACGCCAGCGCCATCGTGCCGAGCGCGACCGTCATGATGCTCGAGCCGACGAGCAGCAGCGTGCGCCGGCCGACACGGTCGACGAGGAGGATCGCCACGATCGTGGCGAGGATGTTGATGACGGAGGTGATCACCGACGTCATCAGTGCGCTCGACTCGTCGAAGCCGACCGAGCGCCACAGCGTCGTGGAGTAGTAGAAGATCACGTTGATCCCGACGAACTGCTGGAACACCGACAGCAGGATGCCGACCCAGACGATGGGCCGCAGCCCGAGCGCGCTGCCGCGCAGGTCGCGCAGCGACTCCTTCTCCTCCGACTCGAGCGAGTCGCGGATCTGCTGGATCTTCAGGTTCACGTCCTTGGCGCCGGTGAAGTCCAGCAGCACCTGCGACGCCTTGTCGTAGTCGCCCCGCAGCACCAGGTACCGCGGCGACTCGGGCAGGCGCAGCGACATGAGACCGTACACGACCGCGGGGATCGCCGCGACCATGAACATCCAGCGCCATGCGGGCAGCCCCAGCCACAGCACCTCGGCCGCGCCGCCGGAGAGCCATGCGAGCAGCGCGTTCGACAGCAGCGCCGCGAAGATTCCGGACACGATGGCGAGCTGCTGCAGAGAGCCCAGCCGGCCGCGGATCTGCGCGGGCGATACCTCGGCGATGTAGGCCGGCGCGATGACGGACGCCGCTCCGACGCCCAGGCCGCCGATCACACGCCACACGATCAGGTCGACCACGCCGAACGCGAGGCCCGATCCGATCGCGGACACGAGGAACAGCACCGCGGCCACCAGCATCACCGGCACCCGGCCCCAGCGGTTCGCCAGGGAGCCGGCGAACCAGGCCCCGAGGGCGCAGCCCAGCAGCGCGCTCGACACCGCGAAGCCCTTCAGCGCCGCCGACAGCGCGAGCTCGCCCGCGAGGGCGTCGACCCCGCCGTTGATCACCGCCGTGTCGAAGCCGAACAGGAATCCGCCGAGCGCGGCGGCGATGGCGATGCCTGTGACCCGGGCGTTGACACGTCGGTACGTCGTCTCCGTCAGCCCTCGAGCGTATGCAACGTCCCGCCGTGCGGAGGCCGCCGCGGAGGGTCTCCGCACCCCCGGGCGTGTCAGCTGCGCAGGGCGAGGGTGAACGGGAGCACGGCCGTGGCGCCCGCGCGGCGAAGCTCGCGGGCGGCGAGCGTGAGGGTCCAGCGGCTGTCGGCGAGGTCGTCGACGAGCAGCACCGGCCCCGCGGGGACCTGCAGCCCCGTGGCGTCGAGCCGGCCGTGGAGGTCGGCCACGCGGAAGGCGCTGTTGCCGCCGGGGCGTCCGGCGGGCGCCGCGGGATCCAGGGCGAGCTCGCCGAGGTATGTGAGCCTGCCCGTCTGCGCGAGGCCGCGCGCGAGCGAGCCGACCAGGCGCGGGTGCGTGCGGGACGGCACGGCGACCACTGCGACGGGACGCTCATCCCAGCCCCACTCGGCGAGCACGCGCACGCAGGCGTCGAACATCCGCGGCGGCACCTCCTGGTCGGGCGCTCCGGCGCGGAACAGCTCGCGCAGCGCCCCGCCCCAGCCGAGGTCGGTGAGGCGCGCCAGGGCTCGGCCCTCGGCGGCCTGCTCCTCCGCGGGGATGCGTCCCTTCAGCGGGATCCCCAGCCGGTCGAGGCCGGACGGCCACTGCCGGCGCGACTCGATCGGCACGCCGACGCGGTCGAGCGCCGAGGCGGCGGACTGGGCGACGTCCTGCGACAGCTCGGCGCTGAGCCAGGGGCCCGCGCAGTTGTCGCAGCGCCCGCAGGGGACGGCGGTGTCGTCGTCGAGCCGACGCTGCAGGAACTCCATCCGGCAGCCGGTTGTGGTCTGGTAGGCGAGCATGTCGTCCTGCTCGGCCCGTCGCTCGGCGGCGATCCGGCCGTAGCGCTCGGCGTCGTACGTCCACGGGGCGCCCGTCGCGACCCACCCGCCCTTCTCGCGACGCACCGCGCCGTCGACGTCGAGCACCTTGAGCAGCAGCTCGAGCGGCGTGCGGCGGATGTCGACGATCGCCTCGAGCGCGGCGGTCGACAGCGGCCCCGCCGACGAGCCGAGGGCGGCGAGCACCCGATCGGCGCGGTCGCGATCGGGCATCGACGCGGTCGCGAAGTAGTGCCAGATGTCCTTGTCCTCCGGCCCGGGAAGCAGCACGACATCGGCGGACTCGGTCGCACGCCCCGCGCGACCGACCTGCTGGTAATACGCGACGGGCGAGGACGGTGCGCCGAGGTGGAGAACGAAACCGAGGTCGGGCTTGTCGAAGCCCATGCCGAGCGCGCTCGTCGCGACGAGCGCCTTGACCTCGTTTCGCTTGAGCAGCGCCTCCGACTCCTCCCGCTCGTCCGCGTCGCTCTGACCGGTGTACGCCCGCACCGCATGCCCGTGCTCGCGCAGCAGCCGCGCGGTGTCGACCGCGGCCGCGACGGTGAGCGTGTAGATGATGCCGGATCCGGGAAGGTCGTCGAGGTGGCTCAGCAGCCACGCGAGCCGCGCCGTCGCATCCGGCAGCCGCAGCACGCCGAGCCGCAGCGAGGCGCGCGCGAGCGGGCCGCGGATGGTGGTGACGCCCTCCGCGCCGAGCTGGTCGACGACGTCGGCGACGACGCGGCTGTTGGCCGTCGCGGTGGTCGCGAGCACCGGCACCGACGGCGGCATCTGCGCGATGAGGTCCCGCAGCCGGCGGTAATCGGGGCGGAAGTCGTGGCCCCAGTCACTGATGCAGTGCGCCTCGTCGACCACGAGCATCCCGATCCGGCGCACGAGGGCGGGCAGCTGCTCGTCGCGGAACGTGGGGTTGTTCAGCCGCTCGGGCGAGACAAGCAGCACGTCGACCTCGTCGGCCTCGAGCCGGGCGAGCACCTCGCCCCACTCGTGCGCGTTCGTCGAGTTGATCGCGACGGCCCGGACGCCCGCGCGCTCGGCGGCCGCGATCTGGTCGCGCATGAGCGCGAGCAGCGGCGACACGAGGATCGTCGGGCCCGCGCCCTGGTCGCGCAGCAGCCGCGTGGCGACGAAGTAGACGGCCGACTTGCCCCATCCGGTCCGCTGCACGACGAGCGCCCGGCGCCGTCCGCCCACCAGGGCCTCGATCGCCTCGTACTGTCCGTCGTGGAAGACCGCGTCGTCGCGCCCCACGAGGCGGCGGAGGGCGGCAAGCGCCTGGGGGCGGAGATCGTCGGTCATGACCCCAGCCTCGCAGGCGCCGCCGACATCCAGCGGCACTCCTCCACAGGCTCGTGCGGCAGACTGGACAGGATGTTCTCCGCCTCGCCCGCTCCCTCCCCCGCGGCGCTGCGGCGTGCGCCGTTCCCCGGCCGGAGGAACGGATGAAGCACCGCGCGGGACGCATCGTCACCATCGAGTCGCTCACCGAGCTCGATCGGCGGCTCGCGCAGGGCGCGCATCGGCTGCGCGGCTGGCGGCTCGTCGGGCTCGATCTGCGCGAGCGCGGCGAGGTGCTCGCCGAGCGCGACACCTCCCGCACGACGTTCGCCGGCTGCACGTTCGCCCCGGGCGATGCCGAGCTGCACGAGGCCCGAGGCGCGCTGGTGTTGCCTGCGGTCGACACGGCGCCGGTCGATCCGAACCGCGATGCGCTCTACACCGCGGACGAGCTCTACGACGACACGACCTACCGCCGCACGCTCGACGGCCGCGCCTACGCGTGGTCGCAGGGCTCGGAAGAGGACGGGCTGCTCGCCCGCGCTCTTCACGACGACGGCATCGACCGGGCGCTGACCGCGTGGACGGCCCCGCGGCGGCTCGTCGGCGTGATGGGCGGGCACGCGCTGCGGCGCGGCGAGGCCACCTACGCCGACGCGGCCCGCATGGGGAAGCTCCTGGGGGTGAGCTTCACCATCGCCACGGGAGGCGGCCCCGGCGCCATGGAGGCCGCGAACCTCGGTGCGCGCCTCGCCCACGCGGGAGACGACGCGCTCGCCGGCGCCCTGGAGGTGCTCGCGACCGCGCCGTCGTATCACCCGTCGATCGAGCAGTGGATCGCGGCGGCGCGCACCGTCCTCACCGAGACGGCGGATGCGCCCCCGACCGACACCCTCGGCGTGCCGACCTGGCACTACGGGCACGAGCCGCCCAATCTGTTCGCCACCGCGATCGCGAAGTACTTCCGCAACGCGCTGCGGGAGGCCATCCTGCTGCAGGTCTCCGAGAGCGGCATCGTGTTCCTTCCCGGCGCGGGCGGCACAGTGCAGGAGATCTTCCAGGACGCGTGCGAGAACTACTACGCGACAGAGGATGCGATCGCGCCGATGGTGCTCGTCGGCCGTGCGCACTGGACCGAGACGCTTCCCGCGTGGCCGCTGCTGCAGGCCCTCGCGAAGGGCCGCCCGATGGAGCGGCACATCCACCTCGTCGAGACCGTCGACGAGGCGGCGGCGATCGTCCTCCAGGGCGTCGCGTGACCCTGCCCGCTGTCGCGCCGAGCTGGCGCATGTGGCTGATGTGGGGCCTCGGCGTGCTCGGCTACGTCCTGTCGATCACGAACCGGACCTCGCTCTCGGCCGTCGGTGTCGACGCCTCCCACCGGTTCGACGCCGACGCCTCGACCCTCGCGATGTTCGCGGTGCTGCAGCTCGCGGTGTACGGCTTCATGCAGATCCCGGTCGGTCTGTGGCTGGATCGCTGGGGCGCTCGACCCATCATGGCGATCGGCATGGTGCTCATGGCGGCGGGCCAGGTGGTCATCGCGCTCTCCCCCACCGTGGGAGTCGCGATCGCCGCGCGCATGCTGCTCGGCGCCGGCGACGCGGCGATCTTCCCCGGCGTGCTGCGCCTCATCGCCACCTGGTTCCCGGCCCAGCGCGGCTCGCTCATGATGCAGCTGACGGGCATCTTCGGACAGCTCGGGCAGGTCGTCGCGCTCGTTCCACTGCCCCTGCTGCTGCACGCCACCTCGTGGGAGATCGCGTTCGGCGCCCTCGCGGGCGGCGCCATCCTGTTCTCGGTGCTGATCGCCGTCCTCGTGCGCAACCACCCGCCGGAGCTCCCCGCCGACGTCTCCGTCGACACGGACACCGGCACCATCACCGTCGTGCGGAGCGCGGTGGACACGCGGCAGGGGATCCGGGCGGCCTGGGAGCAGCCGGGAACCCGCCTCGCCTTCTGGACGCACTTCACCACCCCGTTCGCGGGATCCGCGTTCGTGATGCTGTGGGGCATGCCGTTCCTCACCGCCGGCGAGGGCCTCTCCACCGGACAGGCGGCGGCGGTCACGTCGGTCTACGTCGTCGCCGGCATCGTGCTCGGCCCGCTGGTGGGCATGCTGTCGGCACGGCACCCGCACTACCGGTCCCGCCTCCTGGTGATGCCGGCGATCGGGGCGCAGATGCTGCTCTGGGCCATCGTGCTGCTCTGGCCCTCCCCCGCGCCGACGTGGCTGCTTGTCGCGCTCCTGATCGCACTGGCCACGGGCGGCCCCGCGTCGATGGTCGCGTTCGACTTCGCCCGTGCGCACAATCCGGCCCACCGCCTCAGCACCGCCACCGGGGTGACGAACGTCGGCGGATTCCTCGCGGGGCTCCTGGCCATCCTGTTCATCGGCATCGCGCTCGACGTGCAGGGCGCGTCGCGGCCCGACCTCTACACCGACGAGGCGTTCCGCTGGGCGTTCGCGACCCAGCTGCCGCTGTGGCTGCTCGGCATCGCGATGATCCTGCGCGAGCGGCGACGGCTGCGGACGCCGCCGCGCTGAGCCCGCGGCCCCGGGTCTGACACGATCATGCCGTGAGCCACGACGTGATCCTCCACCACCGGCCGCGCCGCATGATCGGCCGCGACCCTCAGCAGTCCCACCGCGGGGCCACGCCGCTCGAGCTGCTGTACGACCTGACGTTCGTCGTGGCGTTCAGCCAGGCGGGCGCGCAGGCCGCGCACCTGCTCGAGCTCGGGCACTTCGCCGCGGCGATCGGCGGGTTCTCGATCGCGGTGTTCGCGGTCACCTGGGCGTGGATCAACTACTCCTGGCTCGCCTCGGCCTTCGACAACGACGACGTGTTCTTCCGCATCGCGACGTTCGTGCAGATGGTCGGCGTGATCATCCTGGCCCTCGGGCTGCCGCCGCTGTTCCATTCCATCGACGAGGGGCATCATCTCGACAACGTGCTCGCGGCGTCGGGCTACGTGATCATGCGGGTCGCGGCGATCGCGCTCTGGCTGCGGGCGGCGCGGCATGATCCTGCCCACCGGCGCACCGCCCTCACCTACGCGGCACTCGTCGGCCTGGTGCAGGTCGGCTGGGTGGTGCTGATCTTCGTCGATCCGCCGCTCGCCGTCGCCATGGCGCTGTTCGCGGCGCTCGCGATCGCCGAGATGCTCGTGCCCGTGGTGGCCGAGCGGCGCGGCGGCAGCACACCGTGGCACCCGCACCACATCGCCGAGCGCTACGGACTGCTGACGATCATCACGCTCGGCGAGGTGATCCGCGGCACCGTGCTGTCGGTCTCCGCCGTGGTCGAGGCGGAGGGCTGGTCGATCGGCGCCGGCGTCGTCGCCTTCGGCGGCACCGCCCTCGCGTTCGGCATGTGGTGGATCTACTACATGATGCCGTCGGGCGAGGTGCTGGCCGTGCGCCGCGAACGGTCGTTCCCCTGGGGGTACGGGCACATCGTGCTGTTCGCGGGCGTCGCCGGCACCGGCGCGGGTCTGCACGTCGCGGCCACCGCGATGCGGCACGACGCGCACATCGACGCGGTCGCGGCGCTGCTGACCATGGTCATCCCGGTGGGCTTCTTCATCCTGGCGCTGTTCACGCTCTACGCCGTGCTGCTGCGCCAGCTCGATCCGTTCCACCTGCTGCTGTTCGCCGGATCGGTCCTGGTGCTGATCGCGGCGGTCATCGCGGTCGCCGCGGGCGCGTCCCTCAGCGTCGGGATCGTCGCGCTCGCGCCGGTGGTCGTGATCGTCGGCTACGAGACGATCGGCCACCGCCACCAGGGCGCGGCGCTCGCCGAACTGCGGGGATAGCGCCGCGGAACATCGCGTGCAAGCGGGCGCGGATGTCGGATGCCGGTGCGAGCATCGAGACATGGCTCCCGACTTCCGATCCCCCGCCGGCACGGTTCGGCACGGCATCGTGCCGCCCTTCCTGCTCGCCCGCATCGCGCGACTTGATCAGGACGACTACGACCACGCCCCCGAGGCCGCGCGGCGCACGCTCGGCATCGACGGCCCGTTCCGGGAGCAGCGTGGGTCGGACGGCAGCATGCCCGGCCTCGTGCGTCCCTCGCTGCGCCCCGAGCTGCAGCATCCCGTCGCCGGGTCGACCGAACCCGGATCGCCGGATCGGCTGATCTTCGACGCGAAGGGCACCGAGAATCTGCCGGGCGAGGAGGTGCGCCGCGAGGGCGGGCCGGAGACCGACGACACCGCCGTGACGGAGGCGTACGACGGGCTCGGCGACACCTATGCGCTCTTCTGGGACGCGTTCCGGCGCGACTCGATCGACGGGTCCGGCATGCGCCTCGACGCGACAGTTCACTTCGGCCAGCGCTACGACAACGCGTTCTGGGACGGTGCCCGGATGGTGTTCGGCGACGGGGACGGCGAGATCTTCCGCGGCTTCACGGGGTCGATCAGCGTCATCGGCCACGAGCTGGCCCACGGCGTGACCGAGCGCACGGCCGGCCTCGTCTACCAGGGGCAGTCGGGCGCGCTGAACGAGCACGTGTCCGACGTCTTCGGCGCGCTCGTCGAGCAGCGGGTGCTCGGCCAGACGGCACAGGATGCGACATGGCTGGTCGGCGCGGGCATCTTCACCGAGCAGGTGAAGGGCGCCGCCATCCGGTCGATGCGCGCACCCGGCACCGCGTACGACGATCCGATGCTCGGCAAGGACCCGCAGCCGGCGCACATGCGCGACTACGTCGAGACGAGCGACGACAACGGCGGCGTGCACATCAATTCGGGCATCCCGAATCGCGCGTTCGTCGCGCTGGCCGAGGCGCTCGGCGGGAACGCGTGGGAGCGCGCCGGCCGCATCTGGTACGAGACGCTCGCGGGCGACCGGCTCACCCCGACAGCCACGTTCGCCCAGTTCGCGGCCGCCACCGCGGTCGTCGCGGACGAGTTCTACGGCGACGACTCCGACGAGGCGCGCGCGGTGGCCGACGCCTGGGAGTCGGTGGGTGTCGAGCCCGGCCGGGTGCGGGACAGGATGCGCCGGGACTAGCCTTGCGGCCATGAACGTCGTCGTGGTGCGGTCCGGCGGGTTCGCCGGGATCCGCGTCACCTGGGAGGTGCGGGTCGACGACCAGCCGGACCGCGCGGAGTGGTTCGAGCTGGTCGACTCGCTGCCGTGGGACGACGCACCATCGGCGCCGCCGGGCGAGCCCGACCGGTACATCTACCGGATCACGTGCGAGCCGCACGAGGCGGTGCTGCCCGAGCGGCAGCTCGACGGGCCGTGGCGGACCCTCGTCGACCGGGTGCGCGAGCGGGCGCGGCGGTCGCCTCAGCCCGAGCCCGGCGCCTCGCCCAGCCCGCCCACGGGGCCCGGACGCGGCCCGACGGCCACGCCAGACGTCTAGAGCGTGTCTCTTAATCGGTCCCGGTTTCGGCTGCGAGTCTTGGACGCGTGTCGCGGTTCAAGTTGTTGTCGAATGACCAGTGGGCGTTGATCGGTCCGTTTCTGCCGGTGCGGACAGGGCGCGCGGGGCGGCCGTTCTCGGACGCACGAACGATGGTCGAAGGCATCGTCTACCGGTACCGGACTGGAATCGCGTGGCGTGACCTGCCGGACGTGTTCGGGCCGTGGCAGACAGTGTGGAAGTGGCATCGTCGGATGGCTGGCGACGGGTCCTGGGACAGGGTGCTTTCCGCGCTGACCGCGCAAGCCGACCAGGCGGGCGCGGTGGACTGGTCGCTGTCGGTGGACTCCACGATCGTCAGGGCGCATCAGCACGCGACGAACATCACCCGCACCACAGGGGGAACCGTCGAACTACACGAAGATCGGGCTCGAGCCGCCTGATCACGGGTTCGGCCGATCCCGCGGCGGCCTCTCCACAAAAGTGCATCAGCTCGTAGACGGCCGCGGGCTACCTCTAATGACTGTGGTCACGCCCGGACAGGCCGGCGACTCCCCGATGCTCCTGCCACTGTTGGCCGAACTACGTGTTGCACGGCCCGTAGGCAGGCCACGCACCCGCCCAGACCGAATCCGCGGCGACAAGGCGTACTCGTCCCGAGCGATCCGGGCGCACCTTCGGGGCCGCGGGATCAAGGCCGTCATTCCGGAACCGCGCGACCAGCAGGGCCACCGACAGCGGCGAGGTTCCCGCGGCGGTAGACCCGTCGCCTACGACGCTGCCGACTACAAGAATCGGAATGTGATCGAGCGCGGCTTTTGCCGGTTGAAGCAATGGCGAGGGCTCGCCACGCGGTACGACAAGCTCGCAATCGTCTACCGCGCCGCGGTCGTCCTCAACGCCGTCATCGCGTGGAGTCGCCACTTGACCGGCATCATCCGCTGATGCGCACCGTGTCTTCGTTGGCCAAAACGCCGAGCTCAGTCGTGATGCGTTCGCGCAGTTCCGCGTGTTCGGCGCCGAGCGCGGTCTGCGGGTCTCGCCACCGCTCGGGCTCGTAGAGCCACACCGGACGGGTCACCAACGACGGCGGCTCCCACTCGTACCGTGGCCAGATGTGGGCATGGACGAACGCGTCCGCGTTGCCCAGCACGTCAAGGTTCACCCGTCGAAACTCTGGATCGATCGCACGGCATGCGCGCTCGACAGCCGTGGCAAGCAGATCGGCATCAGCGAGGAACTGCACACGATCGGCTCGCGGCATCTCAGCGAGGGCCGTCACTGATGGATCCTTCCCGAGGAGCACGCAGTACCCCGGCAGGAACTGCGCATCCCCGATGACCGCGAAGCCGCC
The DNA here is from genome assembly GCF_039529675.1 of Microbacterium paludicola. Lineage (NCBI taxonomy): Bacteria > Bacillati > Actinomycetota > Actinomycetes > Micrococcales > Microbacteriaceae > Microbacterium > Microbacterium paludicola. Next base: position 135,082 of record NZ_BAAANG010000018.1, on the reverse strand, counting down.
AGCAAGCTCGGCCAGTACGGTCGGATTCTCGCCACGATGTGCCGCTCCGATGCGGTCTTCACGCCAATCCACGGATCCAACCTACTCAACGCCCACGCGCTCGCGAGTCATAAGGAGACACGCTCTAGCCCTGAGCCGGTGTCCCCGAGCTGCCGGACCACAGCGACAACTCGGGGACAGAACCCGCGCCGTGTCCCCGAACTGCCGGATCAAAGCGGCAACTCGGGGACAGAACCCGCGCCGTGTCCCCGAACTGCCGGATCAAAGCGGCAACTCGGGGACAAACCCGCGCCTCAGCCCCGCTCGACGAGCACGGCGACGGTGCGGGCCGGGATCGTGATGGTGCCGGTCGCCGCATCCCACGTCGTCTCCTTCACGACCGGGTCGACCCCCTTCGCCTGCGCCGGCGTCAGCGCGAACGACCGGCCCTCAAGCCCCGCGACCTTCTGCGTGACCGGCTCGGGCGAGGCGTTGAAGAACACCAGCGCGCCATCCAGCTTGCGGTCGGCGTCGCGGCCCTTGCGGTCATCCACCACCATCGCGATGGTCCCGGCGGCGTCGGTCTTGGGGAACGAGACCTTCTGCTCGATCCGGTCCGCCGATCCGAGGGTCAGCAGGTCGACCTCGGAGCGCACCTCGAGCAGGTCGAGCGCCGCGGCCTCGGCCGTTTTGATGTCGCTCGCCGAGGGCTTGAGGGCGGGGTTCTCGAGCAGCGGCGCCATGAGGCCCCACTTCTCGCCGTTGTCGGCTTCAGGAGGCAGGCCCGAGCCGAAGGTCGACTCCTCACCGTCCCAGTCGATCCGGTTGAACCAGTCGCCGGAGTCGTAGCTGTTGCGGTCTAGCGACTTCGAACGCAGCAGCTCGGTGCCCGCGTGCCAGAACGACACCGACTGCGACAGCGTCACGGTCGCGAGCGACAGCGTGTTCATGCGCACCCGGTCGGCCATCGACGTGTCGACCGGCAGCTTCAGCACCGACAGGTCGTACAGCGTCTCGTTGTCGTGGGCGTCGACGTAGTTCACGATCTCGGACGGCTCGTCGGCGTAGCCGGCCTTGGCTCCGCGGTAGTCGAGCTCGTCGCCGCGGTGGACCTCGCCGTCCGACCCGAGCAGCTCGTAGTGCGCGAGGTTTCCCGCGAGCCCGAGCTTGACGAGATCCGTCTCGTGCCCGAGGTCGGCGAGCGCCTGCTCGGTGGTGCCGTTGATCGGGTCCCCATTCGGGTCGGTTCCGAGCCCGGTGCCGAAGCCCTGGCGGTACGTGCTCGACGAGTCGACCGGGCTGCCGCCGTGCACGGCGTCGCGCAGCCGGTCGTTGAACGAGCCGATGCCCGTGCCGCCGAGGTTCCCCTGCTTCGCCTGCTCGAACAGGGCGTCACCGGCCACCTCGCCGAAGTCCCATCCCTCCCCGTAGAGGTAGACCGACTTCCCGTCCACGCCGTCGCGCTTCTCGGTGAGCTCGTCGAGCGCGTCGCGCACCGCCTTCATGTTCGCTGTCGAGTGGTGCCCCATCAGGTCGAAGCGGAAGCCGTCGACCTTGTAGTCGCGCGCCCAGGTGACGACCGAGTCGACCATAAGCTTCTGCGCGGCGGCGTGCTCGGTCGCCACGTTCTCGCAGCACGTCGACTTCTCGACGTCGCCCGCCGCGTTGAGGCGGTGGTAGTAGCCGGGAACGAGCCGGTCGAGCACCGACTTCTCACCCTGACCCGACTGCGCGGTGTGGTTGAACACCTGGTCGAGCACGACCTCCAGCCCCATGTCGTGGAGGGCCCCGACCATCGAGCGGAACTCGGCCACGCGCGCCCCGCCCTCGGGGTCGACGGCGTACGAGCCCTCCGGCACCGTGTAGTGGTACGGGTCGTAGCCCCAGTTGAAGCCGTCCTGGCCGGCGACCGCGCCGACGCAGGCCTGCTGCTCCTCCGATGCCGGCGGAAGTGCCGCGAGGTCGCAGTCGGGGGTCGCCTGCGCCGAGCGGTCCTCCTCGATCGTCGCGATGTCGAACGACGGCAGCAGGTGGACGGTCGTGATGCCGGCGTCCGAGAGCTGTCGCAGCTGGCGGGTGCCGTCGCTGTCCCGCGTGAACGCGGAGTACGTGCCCCGCAGGTCGGCGGGAACCGACTCGTCCGAGATCGAGAAGTCGCGGATGTGCAGCTCGTAGATCGCGCGATCCACGTCCTGCTCGACGTCCGGCGCCTCAGCCTTCCGCCACTGCTTCGGCTGCAGCGCCTTGTCGGCGAGGTCGATCGCGACCGACCGCGTCGAGTTGGTCGTGAGAGCGACCGAGTACGGGTCCGTCACGACGTTCGTCTCGATCTGACCCGTGCTCGGCGCGAAGACGCGCACCTCCCAGGCGTATTCGTCGCCCGTCAGGTCGCGGCCGCCGCGCACCTCCCAGACGCCCGACTGCTCGTCGAGGCGCGCCTCGTGACGGACGGGATCGCCCTCGGCGCCCGCGTCCCACGTGAGCAGCGTCACGGTCTGCGCCGTCGGGGCCCACACGCGGAACGTCGGCGCCTTCTTCTCGAACGTCACCCCGAGCTCGATGTCCTCCAGCGCCTCGGCGTAGAGGTCGTCGAGCACGCCCGGGATCTGGACGCCCGTGAAGGCGGTGACGGTGCCGTCGGACGCGCGCTGCGACACGGCGAGCTGCCCGCGCAGCAACGCCGCGGCATCCTGTCCCTCGATGCGAAGGGCCAAGTGCTCGGCCAGCGCCGGGAACCGCTCCCGCTGCTTCTCGGTGAGGCCTCCCTCGATCGGGGTCAGCGCGATCTCGTCGCCGCCGGTGACGGCGCCGCCCTCGAGCGCGAGCCCGGCGTCCTCCGACGTGTGAAGCGCGTACTGCGCGCCCTCGGGCTGACCGAGGTCTGCAGGCCAGGCGATGGTCTCGGTGTCGATCCAGTGGGCGCGCTCCTCGCCGGTACCGGCGAGGGGCGGGGCCGCCGCCGTGATCTCGAGCCGGTGGTCGGCGATCGTGTAGCGGAAGCTCACCGGCACGCCGTCGGCGACCGTGAACGGGATGTCCGCACCGTCGCGCGCGCCATCGGCGCCGTAGTTCTCGGTCCAGCTGCGGCCGTGCGCGACCTTCGCCGCGTAGCTGCCGTCGGGGACGGCGTCGGTCGTCAGCTCGTACACGCCGTCGCGGTCGCCGTCCGAGAGGAGCGAGGCGAGACAGTCGGGCGCCCAGTCACCGGGGCAGCCGAGCTCGTCCTGGAAGCTGCCGGGCACGGTGACGATGGGACCCTCGGCCGTCGACTGGACGACGTTCGAGCGCGGGTCGAACAGGAAGGTGATGGATCCGCCGGCGTGCGTGAACGAGAAGTTCGCGCCGTCGCGTGCGCCGCCCTGGCCGTAGTTGATCGCCCAGCTGCCGTCGATCGCGACCTTGTACTCGTAGTCGCCCGCGGGCAGCTCGAAGGTTCCCTCGTAGATCCCGTCGGGGCGGAGCGTGAGCTCGGCCGCCGCGCAGGCCGGATCCCAGTCGCCGGCGCAGCCCAGCTCGGAGTTGTGACTGCCGGGCACGGTGACCATGCTGATCGGCGTCTCGGGCTCCTCCGACTCGGCGAGCGTCACGGCGTTGCCGACCGACGCGAACGTGGAGGCGGCGGATCGCTGACCGGCGGCGTCGGTGACGACCGCCCGGTATTCGACGACGGTGCCGCGAGCGAGGCCCGCCACGTCGTGGTAGACCCGCGGGTCGGTGTCCTCGGCCGTGCCCAGGTGCGTCCACTCGGTCTCGCCGGCGACGCGCCAGGCGAAGGTCGTCTCGATCCAGCGGTCGCCCTCGACGTCGGCGGAGACGGCGGCCTGGCCCTCGAGTCCCGCGCCGGCGGCCGGCACCGTGATCGCCACGGCCGGTGCGGCGGCATCCGCCGTCACGGCGCGGTCGGCGCGGTAGACGACGGCGCTCAGCGCGGGAACGGTGACCGTCGTCGCGGCATCGGCGTCGCTCGAGATCGCCGCGTCGGCACCGTACAGCGGCGCGAAGGTGGCGCCCACGGTCAGCGTCGGCACCGTCACCTCGCGCGCCTCCTCGGCGTTGTTGACGGCGACGAGGTACTCGACCTTCTCGTCCCGGTCGACGCGCGAGAAGGCGTACACGCCGGCGCCGTCGGTCACGTGCCGCTCGATCTGGGCCCCCGTTGCAAGGGCAGGATGCGCCTCGCGCAGCTGCGCCAGCGTCGCGATGTGGCCGTAGAGCGGCGCGTCCGTCGCGTAGCGGTCGACCGATCCTGCGGTCTCGCCCGTCACGAGGGGCTGATCCGCGTACTCGGCGACCTGCGTCGCGAACAGCGTCTGCCGCGCCGACTTGTCACCGCCGAGGCCGGCGAAGCCCTGCTCGTCGCCGTAGTAGACGACGGGCTGGCCGCGTGTGAGGTACATCAGCTCGTGCGCGAGCTCATCCCGTTCGAGGGCCTCGCCCGTGTTGAGCAGGAAGTGGCCGACGCGGCCCATGTCGTGGTTGCCGAGGAACGTGGGCAGCGCCGTGGCCGACTTGTCGGGTGTCGTGTAGCGGTCGTCTCCGGCGAACAGGGTCTGCAGGCTCTTCGCGCTGTTGCCCGCGGCGAAGCCGGTCGCGGCCGACTGGAAGGTGAAGTCGAGCACCGAGTTCATGTCGGTGCCGCGGACGTAGGGCGAGAGCTTCGCCGGGTCGGCGTCGTACACCTCGCCGAACATGAAGAAGTCGTCCTTGCCGAGGCCGTGGGCGTAGTCGAGCACCTCGGTCGACCACTGCTCCCAGAACTCGAAGTTCACGTGCTTGACCGTGTCGATCCGGAAGCCGTCGATCCCCAGGTCGATCCAGTCCTTGTACACCTCGACGAAGCCGTTCACGACGGTCGGGTGCTCGGTCATCAGGTCATCGAGCCCCGAGAAGTCGCCGTGCGTGACCGACTCCCCCGACCACGTCGAGTCACCGCGGTTGTGGTACAGCGTCGGGTCGTTGAGCCACGCCGGGGTCTTCGCCGCCGTGTCGGTCACGACCGGCGTGTAGGCGAAGGATGTCGCCGGGTCCAGCGCGGGGAACGTGTCGCCTCCCGCGAAGTCGGCGGGATCGAACGCGGCGCCCTGCGCATCGGTGTACGGCCGTGTCGCCTGATCGACATACGCGTACTGCTTCTCGGCGTAGTCGATCACGTCCGCGGTGTGGTTCGTGAGGATGTCGAAGTACACCTTGATGCCGCGGGCGTGGGCCTCATCGATCAGCGCCGCGAGCTCCTCGTTGGTGCCGAGGTGCGGGTCGATCCGGGTGAAGTCGGTGATCCAGTAGCCGTGATACCCGGCGCTCGCGTCGGCGCCGCTCCCCTGCACGGGGCGGTTCGCGAAGCTCGGCGTCAGCCACAGCGCCGTCGTGCCGAGGCCCTCGATGTAGTCGAGCTGCGAGCGCAGGCCGGCGATGTCGCCGCCCTGGTAGAAGCCCTTGTCGACCGGGTCGAAGCCGTGCGCCATCCGGTCACCCTCGATGCCGCCGGTGTCGTTCGACGCGTCGCCGTTCGCGAAGCGGTCGGTCATCACGAAGTAGAAGCGCTCGTCGGCGCCGGCCTGGCGCACCGGTGCCGTGACCAGCGCAGCGTCGGCGTCCGTGTAGCCGCCGGGCACGTCGACGAGTTCGAGCCCGACGCGCTTGAGGCCGTCGTCGAAGATGAACCGCACGGTGGTGGGTCCGGCAACGGTGAGCGGGATATTGTCGCCGCCGCCGTCCAGGCCGTACGACTCGTCCCACGCGTCGTTCAGCGCGACCTTGTACTCGTAGGTGCCGGCGGGAACCTCGAACTCGGCCGCGTACACCCCCTCGGCCCCGGTCGGCGCGAGCTCGGTCGCGGCGCAGGCGGGCTGCCAGTCCTCGGCGCAGCCGAGCTCCGACTGCAGGCTGCCGACGAGCGCGACAGTGCGGTCGGCGGCGACGGCCGGCTGGATGGCGACAGCGGCTCCGGAGAGCGCGAACAGCGGGATGGTCAGCAGGGCCAGCGCACGTCGCCGTGCGCGCGTCGTCTTCGACACGTCATCTCCATCGATGCTCGGGGATCCACCCGGGGTGGGGTCCCGGTGACCGTAGCAACTCGAGACGACAACCTGCAAGCGCTTGCAGTCGTTACATCCTTCATTCCGGGCGACACGCCGCGATCCGCGGCAGTTCGTCTCGCGATGTGGATCTCGGGCCGCAAGCGCTTGCAGCTGGACAGCGAGAGAGCCGGGCAGGCTCCCGCCTACCCGGCCCTCGACGCGCGTCCCGCTACCGCACGGGATCCGGATCCACGCCGTCGGTCGCGAGCAGGCCCTCCTCGACCGCCCCGCCGTAGCCCTCCTTCTGCGGGTCGCCGTGCAGCCCGCCCGACAGTGCGTACTCTTCCTCGGGCGAGAGCACCAGGTTGTGGCGACCCCAGACCGCGAAGCCGACCAGGATGACCGCGTACACGACCACGATCGCGATGATCGCCGGCTGGAACGTGGCGTTGAGCAGGAAGCCCACGAAGATCAGCGCCGCGATGACGGCCGCCACAACGGCTCCGGGGACACTCCACGGGCTGCGATACGGACGCGACGCGTTCGGGAACTTCCGTCGCAGGATGACGAAGGCGACCATCTGCATCAGGTAGGCGAGCACTGCGCCCCAGACGGCGATGTTCAGGACGATCGCGCCCGCGACCGCGCCGGCGCCCTCTTCATCGATCGCGGCGAGGACGTCGATCACGATGAGCGCGACGAATCCGATCACGGCGCCCGCGATCAGCGCCACCCACGGCGTCTGCGCCTTGCCCGTCAGCGAGAGGAAGCGCGGGTAGTAGCCGGCGCGGGAAAGGGAGTACATGTTGCGGCCGTAGGCGAACATGATGCCCTGCAACGAGGCGAGCAGACCGATCAGCGCCAGCAATGCGAACACGCCCACGAGTGCATCCGCTCCCTCGCCGACGATCGCCCGGAAGCCGTCGAGCAGCGGCTCCCCCGCCGTAGATGTGGCCTCGGACCCGATGACGCCCGTGTTGAGGAACAGAACGAGCAGGCCGGTGACGATCAGGGTCGCGCGGGCGATCAGGCCGGCCCTCGGGATGTCGCGCACGGGATCGTGCGCCTCTTCGGCGGCGAGCGGCAGCTCCTCGATCCCGAGGAAGAACCACATCGCGAACGGCAGCGCGAACAGGATCGGCAGCACGCCGTGCGGCAGGAACGCCGTCTGACCAGGATCGGCCTGGATGTCCCAGAGCGCGTCCCACGAGAAGTGGCCCGAGAACAGGGCCATGGCACTGAATCCCAGCAGGATCGCGATCGAGATGATCGACACGACGATCGCGAACCTGAACGACAGGGCGGCGCCCGCCGCGTTGATCCCGATGAACACGACGTAGAGGATGATCCACCAGACCCACAGCGGAAGCGAGAAGCCCATGAGGTTGCTCGTCACGCTGTCCGCATAGCCGGCAGAGAAGTACACGATCACCGCGGTCGTCGCGACGTACTCGATGGTCTCCGCGAGACCGGTCACCAGACCACCCCACGGCCCCATGGCCGCACGCGAGAACGAGTAGGCGCCGCCCGTGTGAGGCATGGCCGACGCCATCTCGCCGATCGAGAAGATCAGGCCGTAGTACATGACGACGAGGATCGCGAAGGCGATCAGCATGCCGCCGAAGCCCGCGAAGTCGATGCCGAAATTCCAGCCCGAGAAGTCACCCGAGATGACGGCCGCGACCGCGAGGCCCCACAGGCCCCAGACGCCGGCGCTGCGCTTCAGCCGGCGTTTCTCGTAGTAGTCGTCGCCGGTGGTCGTGTACGTGACACCGGAGACCTTCAGCGTGTCCTTGGCCATGGGTTCGGGTTCCTTTCGGCTGAGCGCGTGGGGTCGCGCGGACGCGGGTGGCGGGGGCACCGCGTGGCCAGCACTATAGGGCCGGGAAAGGTCTGCACGCTATGCCTTTCCAATGCGATCTGGTCAGGTTTTACCCGAGCGAAACACGGGTTCGCATCGGCAGGAACCCGGCCTCCGCGGGGCCACCGCCTGTGGTTCAATGGTCGCCATCTCCCACCAATAGACGAGGAGGCTCCGGATGACCCCACCCACCGGGTTCCTGACCCCCGAGCAGTTGCGCGACGCGATCGACGCCGACGCCATCGACACCGTGATTGTTGCCTTCACCGACATGCAGGGACGCCTCCTCGGCAAGCGCGTGAGCGCGCGCCTGTTCCTCGACGACGTCATGGAGCACGGCGCCGAGTGCTGCAACTACCTGCTCTCGGTCGACGTCGAGATGAACACCGTGTCGGGGTACGCCATCTCGAGCTGGGAGCGCGGCTACGGCGACATGGCGATGGTCCCCGACCTGTCGACGCTGCGCGCTGCCCCCTGGCTGCACAAGACGGCGCTCGTCACGGCCGACCTGCAGTGGCTCGACGGCTCGCCTGTCGAGGAGTCGCCCCGGCGCATCCTGCAGCGCCAGGTCGAGCGCCTCGCCGAGCGCGGTTTCGTGCCGTACGTGGGCACCGAGCTCGAGTTCATCGTGTTCGAGGACACGTATCGCGAGGCGTGGGGCAAGCGGTACCAGGGGCTGACACCCGCCACCGACTACAACGTCGACTACGCCCTGCTCGCGTCCACGCGCATGGAGCCGCTGCTGCACGACATCCGGCGATCGATGGACGCCGCCGGCATGTACTGCGAGGGCGTCAAGGGCGAGTGCAACTTCGGACAGCAGGAGATCGCGTTCCGCTACACGGATGCGCTCGCGACGTGCGACAACCACTCTATCTACAAGAACGGCGCGAAGGAGATCGCCGACGAGCACGGCAAGGCACTGACCTTCATGGCGAAGTTCGACGAGCGCGAGGGCAACAGCTGCCACATCCACTTCAGCCTGCGCTCGACCGACGGCGGGGCGGTGTTCGCCGACGGGGAGGATCCGCTCGGCATGTCGGGCCTGATGCGCTCGTTCCTCGCGGGGCAGCTCGCCGCGATGCGGGAGCTGACGCTGTTCTCAGCGCCGAACATCAACTCGTACAAGCGCTATGCGCCGGGCTCCTTCGCGCCGACCGCGATCGCCTGGGGCCTCGACAACCGCACCTGCGCCCTGCGCATCGTCGGCCACGGCCAGGGGCTGCGCTTCGAGAACCGCGTGCCCGGCGGCGACGTGAACCAGTACCTCGCGGTCGCGGCGATCATCGCCGCCGGCCTGCACGGGGTGGACCAGGGCCTCGCCCTCGACGAGCCGTTCGCGGGGAACGCGTACGAGGCGGATGTGCCGCAGGTCCCGTCCACCCTCCACGAGTCTGCCGCGCTGTTCGCCGACTCGGCGGTGGCACGCGAGGCCTTCGGCGACAACGTGGTGGAGCACTACCTCAACAACGCACGCGTCGAACTGCGGGCGTTCGAGTCGGCCGTGACGGACTGGGAGCGGGTGCGTGGCTTCGAGCGTCTCTGATCCGGATCCGGCCGCGGCCCCGCCGCTGATCGGCGTCACGACCTACCTGCAGCGCGCCCAGACCGGGGTCTGGGACCTCGAGGCGTCGTTCCTGCCGCGCGTGTACATGGACGGCGTGATCGCGGCCGGCGGCGTGCCGGTGCTGCTGCCGCCTCAGCCCACGCTGCCCGGCGTGGTCGACGCCGTGCTGGAGCGCCTGGACGGGCTCATCGTCGCGGGCGGCGCGGACGTCGACCCCGCGCGCTACGGGGCTGAGGCCCATCCGCGCACCGACGCACCGCAGACGCTGCGCGACGAGTGGGAGTTCGCGCTGCTGGGGCGCGCGCTCGAGCTCGACCTGCCGTTCCTCGGCATCTGCCGCGGGATGCAGGTGCTGAACGTGTTGCGCGGCGGCACCCTGCACCAGCATCTGCCGGACCTGGTCGGCGACGCGCGGTATCAGCTCGGCCGCGGCGTGTTCGCCCGCGTCGCGGTGGAGGTGGACGAGGGTTCGCGCCTCGCGACACTCGTGGGCGAGCGGATCCAGGCGCCCGTGTACCACCACCAGGCGATCGACCGGCCCGGCGAGGGCCTGGTCGCCACGGCGCGCTCGGCCGACGGCATCGTCGAGGCGGTCGAGCTCGAGGGGGCGACCCACGGCCTCGCGGTGCAGTGGCATCCCGAGGAGGACCCCGATGACCGCCGCCTCTTCCAGAGCGTCGTCGACGCCGCCCGCGCCCACCGCGACCGCCGGAAGGACTGAGATGCAGGAGATCCTGAACCCCGCCGACGAGACCGTCGTCGCCACTGTCGCGCACACGACGGTCGAGCAGACCGACGCGGCGATCGAGCGCGCAGCCGAGGCCCAGCGCGGCTGGGCAGCCCTCGCCCCCGCCGACCGCGCCCGCCTGCTGCGCCGCTTCGCCGACGCGGTCGACGGCGCAGTCGAGGAGCTGGCCCAGCTGGAGGTGCGCAACTCGGGCCATCCGATCGCCCAGGCACGCTGGGAGGCCGGGCACGTGCGCGACGTGCTCGAGTACTACTCCGCCTCACCCGAGCGGCTCTTCGGCCACCAGATCCCCGTCGCCGGCGGGCTGGACGTGACCTTCCACGAGCCGCTCGGCGTGGTGGGGGTCATCACCCCGTGGAACTTCCCCATGACGATCGCGTCGTGGGGCTTCGCGCCCGCGCTCGCGGCGGGCAACGCCGTCGTCCTGAAGCCTGCGGAGTGGACGCCCCTCACGTCGATCCGGATCGGCGAGCTCGCCCTCGAGGCCGGGCTGCCCGAGGGCCTGCTGCAGATCCTGCCCGGCAAGGGATCCGTCGTCGGCGAGCGGTTCGTGACGCATCCGCTCGTCCGCAAGGTCGCCTTCACCGGCTCGACCGCGACGGGCAAGCGGATCATGGCCGGCGCGGCGGACGGCGTGAAGCGCGTCACCCTCGAGCTCGGCGGCAAGAGCGCGAACATCGTGTTCGCCGATGCCGACATCGAGAAGGCCGCGGCCACCGCGCCCTACGGCGTCTTCGAGAACGCGGGCCAGGACTGCTGCGCACGCAGCCGCATCCTTGTGCAGCGCAGCGTCTACGAGCGCTTCATGGAACTGCTCGAGCCCGCCGTTCAGGGTGTCGCCGTGGGCGATCCGTCGCTCGAGGCGACCGAGATGGGGCCGCTCGTCTCGCGCCCGCACCTCGAGAAGGTCGCCTCGTACGTGCCGGATGACGCGGACGTCGCGTTCCGGGGCGCAGCGCCGGACGGGCCCGGCTTCTGGTTCGCGCCGACCGTGCTGACGCCCGCACGCGACTCCCGCGCCGCGACCGAGGAGATCTTCGGCCCCGTCGTGTCGGTCTTCCCCTTCGATGACGAGGACGACGCCATCCGGTTCGCCAACAGCAGCGAGTACGGCCTCAGCGGCTCGATCTGGACCCGTGACGTCGGCCGCGCGATCCGCGTCTCCCGTGCCGTGGAAGCGGGGAATCTCTCGGTCAACTCGCACTCATCCGTCCGCTACTCGACCCCCTTCGGCGGCTTCAAGCAGTCGGGCCTCGGGCGCGAGCTCGGCCCGGACGCCCCGCTTGCCTTCACCGAGACCAAGAACGTCTTCCTCGCCGTCGACTGAACCGCCCGCCCCGCCCCGCACAGAAAGCAGTCCCATGAGCGTGACCCCCATCGATCTCACCCAGCGCCTGCGCGACCGCGTCGCCGTCATCACCGGCGGGGCGTCGGGCATCGGCCTCGCCACCGCCCACCGCCTCGCCGCCGAGGGCGCCAAGGTCGTGATCGGCGACGTGGATCCCACCGCCGGAGAGACGGCCGCGCAGGCGGTCGACGGCCTTTTCGTGAAGGTCGACGTGACCGACAAGGACGCCGTCGACAACCTGTTCGACACCGCCGCGGCGGAACTCGGAGCGGTCGACATCGCCTTCAACAACGCGGGCATCTCCCCCGCCGACGACGACTCGATCGAGATCACCGAGCTGCCGGCGTGGGAGCGCGTGCAGGATGTGAACCTCAAGTCGGTGTACCTGTGCTCGCGCGCGGCGCTGCGTCACATGGTGTCGCAGCAGCGCGGATCCATCATCAACACCGCCTCGTTCGTGGCGGTGCTGGGATCGGCCACGTCGCAGATCTCCTACACGGCCTCGAAGGGCGGTGTGCTCGCGATGTCGCGCGAGCTTGGCGTGCAGTTCGCGCGTCAGGGCATCCGGGTGAACGCCCTCTGTCCAGGGCCGGTGAACACGCCCCTGCTGCAGGAGCTGTTCGCGAAGGATCCCGAGCGCGCGCAGCGCCGGCTCATCCACATCCCCGTAGGGCGCTTCGCCGAGCCAGGCGAGCTCGCCGCGGCCGTGGCGTTCCTCGCGTCGGACGACGCGAGCTTCATCACGGGCTCGACCTTCCTCGTCGACGGCGGCATCTCGTCGGCCTACGTGACGCCGCTCTGATCCGGATGCCCGACACCGCCGACGACGCGGAGCTGCTGAGCTCCGAGCTGCTGTTGCGGCCGCTGCGCACCGCGAACGCGTTCGAGGAGACGGTGCAGCGGCTGCTGCAGACGATCCGGCTCGGGCTTGCGACGCCGGGTACACGACTGCCGCCGGAGCGGGAGCTCGCGACACTGCTCGACGTCAGCCGCGACACGCTGCGTGACGCCCTGGCAGCCCTGGCAGACGCCGGATACGTGGTCGTGCGGCGCGGCCGCACGGGAGGCACGTTCATCGCCGAGCATCCGCCGCGCACCCCGCTCGGCGCCGAGGGGCGGCCCGTCGAGGACGACGGCCCGACGGCCGACGCGGTGGACGAAGTGCTGGCCGTGCGTGCGGTGCTGGAGGTCGGCGTGGCCCGGCGGCTCGCACTGCGCGACCTCAGCGCGTTCGATCGCGACCGACTGTGGCAGGCCTTCGAGGCCTGCCGCGACGCCGACCAGGCGGGCTACCGCATGGCCGACTCGCGGCTGCACCTGCTGCTCGCCGAGCTGCTCGGTGCGCCGCAGGTCGTCACCCTCATGGCCGACTCGCGCATGCGCGTGAACGAGCTGCTCGACCGGATCCCGATCCTCGGCCCGAACATCGCGCACTCGAACGAGCAGCACGAGGCGATCGTGTCGGCGATCCTGCGCGGCAAGCCCGACGAGGCCGCACGCGCGATGGCCGAGCACATCGACGGCTCCGAGGCACTGCTCCGCGGCTTCTTCGGCTGAGCGGACCGAGGAGATCCGGCCGACAGAGGAGGATCCGCGCGGGAATCTCCTCGGGAGACCGGATCTCCTCGATTCGGCTGGTCCGGATCCGGCGTGCGCGCGGGATCCGGACCTCCGGCATCACTCCGCGCGCTCCGGCTCCGCGAGCACGCGGAGCAGCACCGGACGCGTCGCGCGCAGCGCCGCCCACACCAGCACGATGCCGACCGCGAAGCACGCGGCGATCACGCCGAGCGACAGGGGCGCGACGATCATCGCGATCCCGACGAGGGGGAACACGAGCACGCCGCCCGCGAGCACCGACACGACGACCGTGAACAGCAGCGGCGCCATCGTGGCGTGGGTGCGCGCGGACTCCATGACCTCGATCGGCATGCCGATCCGGTCGAGCGCGACGTGAAGCGCCCGGCGGTCGAGGATCGCCGCGGCCTGGTTGACGCCGACCGAGCACGCCACCATCGCGAAGGAGACGACGAGCGTCAGCAGCACGCCGGTCTGGACGTCCCGCATCAGCACCACGGCATCCTGCGCGTCGGCGACCATCGCCGTGCCGGCGCCCGCGATGACGGCGACGAACGACGTCATCGCCACGCCGCCGACCTGCCGCCACGCGGCCTTCGGCGACTCGAGCACCGTGCGGGCGGCGACGAGCCGCGCCGCCGTCGTCGCGCGCCGGGCCTGGATCTTCGCGAAGACGCCGATCGCCCAGGGCCCGAGCAGGTTCAGCACCGCCATTCCCGCGCCGAACACGGCGGCGATCACGAAGGCGAAGGCCGCCCCCGGTGCCAGCGCCGGCACATTCAGCGCGACGAAGCCCGCCGCGATCACGACGACGGCGATGGGGACGCGCAGCCAGTGGAGCTTGGGCGCGTCGGTGCGTGCCCGCACGCCGAGCGGCGACAGCACCACCTGACGCAGGCCGATCGCCGCGCTGATCGCGGCGAGCAGCGCCACGCCGAGGACGACCGCGGCGATGGCGGGGATTCCCGTCCACAGTGACGCGCCGCCGATGGGGGCGCCGCCGAACGAGACGAGGCCGACGAGCGGCATCAGCAGCGCGTACAGCACCACCCCCGCGAGCGCGCCGGCGACCGCGACGGCGGTCGACTCGAGCACGGTGATGGCGCCGACGGTCGGGGTCGACGCGCCGAGCAGGCGCAGCGTCGCCAGGCGGTCGTCGCGGCGACGCGCCGACAGCCGCGCGGCCGCTCCACCGAGCGAGAGCAGCGGGATGACGAGCACCGCGAGCGCGATGACGCTGAGCAGCTGGTAGACGGGAGCGTCGGGCTGCGCCATGACGTCCCAGCGCCAGAACATCAGCACGCCGCCGAGCACAACGAGCATCAGCGCGGTGGTGACGGCGAAGGCGACGGCCGGCAGCGCGAGGGCCGCGGCGCTCTGCGCGCTGGGCCGGCCGAGCATCCAGGTGAGGCGCGCCACCGGCGCGCGCCCGGATGCGGGGGCGAGCGGGGCGGGGGCGACGACGCTCATCGTGCGACCTCGGTGCCGGAAGCCTGCGCCGCGACGGTCTCGCCGGTGATCAGGCCGTCCTGCATCCGGATCACCCGCGTGCAGCGCGCGGCGACCTGCGGGTCGTGGGTCACGACGACGAGCGCGTTGCCGCGGCTCAGGGTCGACTCGAGCAGCGCGGTCATCACCTCGGCGGAGGTCGCGGAGTCGAGCGCGCCGGTGGGCTCGTCGGCGAAGAGGATGCGCGCACCGGTCGCCTGGGCGCGGGCGATCGCGACGCGCTGCGCCTGGCCGCCCGACAGCTGCCCGATACGGCGCTGCTCCATGCCGGCGAGCCCCAGCGCGGCGAGCCACTGCGCCGCGTGGGCCTCGGCCGGACCGCGCGCGTGTCCCGTGAGCAGCAGCGGCAGCGCGACGTTCTCGACCGCCGTGAGCTCGGGGATCAGCAGCCCCTGCTGGAACACGAAGCCGAACTCCTCGCGGCGCAGGCGAGAGCGCTCGCGCTCCCCCAGCCCGTCGATCCGGATGGGCCCGGTGCGCCCGTTGAGCGCCACGGTTCCCGCGTCGGGAGGGAGGATGCCCGCAAGCACGTGCAGGAGCGTCGTCTTCCCCGAGCCCGAGGCGCCCATGATCGCGACCGCCTCGCCCGCGCGCACGTCGAGGCTCACGCCGCCGAGGGCACGCGTCGTCCCGTACGTCTTGACGAGGTCGGAGCCGGTCAGGATCGATGGTGTGGATGTGACGGGTGTCGAGGTCAGAGGTGTCGAGGTCATGACTCAAGCCTCGTCACCGCCCGGTTCTGGCGCGTCCGCCGGGGTATGGACCCGGGTCATCCTGCGGATGTAGATCCGCCCCGGCCGCCTACTTCCCCGCGCGCACCCGGAGGTCGCGCGCCAGGTGGTCGCGCTGCTCGAGCACAAGCCGGCGGAGCGACGCCGGGGCGTCGGCGTTCGCCGCGAGCCACCCGTCGACCAGGTCGAGCGTGTCCGACGACGGGAACAGCCCGGTCACCAGGCGGCGCGCGATCTCGATGCTGCGCTCCGCCCACGCCTCGCGGATGCGGCTGAAGTACTCCTCGTCGAAGCGGGCGATCAGGGGGCGGCTGTCGCCTGTGCGGAAGCCGGCGATCGTCGCGTCGAGGTGGTCGTTCGTGAGCGAGCGATCGTGCCAGGCCGACTCCCAGGCGGCCGCACGCACGTCCGCCTCCGGGCGGGCGGCGAGCACCCTGATCCAGGCGGTCCGTCCCGTCGCCGTGTCGTCGCGGGCGAGCTCGGCCGCGGCCTCGGCCTCGCCCGCGTGGCCGGTGGCGGCGAGTGCGGTGAGCCACGACCAGCGCAGGTCGGCGTCCAACGGCAGCCCCTCGGGACCGGGGCGCGCGCCGTCGAGGATCTCCCGCAGCTCCGTGGCGCGGGTGTCGTCGAAGGCGGCGGCGCCCGACAGGGCCCGCGCCCAGGCCAGCTGCGCACCGCTTCCCGCGGGAGCGGTGTCCGCCTGCTCCCATGCGGTGTCGAGCCAGGCCCGACGCTCCTCGGCGCGCGCGTCCCGCGGCACGTAGTGGCTGATCGCGAACGCCGCGTTGCCGGTGGCGGCGGTCAGGAGGCCGACGTGGGCCTCTGCCGGGGCGTGGCGGCGCACGATCGAGAGGTACCGACGCGCCGGCAGCTCGCCATCGCGCGTGGCGTCCCAGAGGGAGGCCCAGATCAGGCCGCGCGCGAGCGGGTCGTCGAGCGTCGACAGCGCCTCCTCCACCGCCGCCAGCGAGCACTCGTCGAGCCGCGCCTTCGCGTAGGTGAGGTCGCGGTCGTTGATCAGGATCAGGTCGGCGTCCGGCAGCGAGACCGGCGCCGTCGCCTCGAGCAGATCCACCTCCACCAGATCGGTGCGCTGCAGCCGGCCGTCCGCGAGGGCGTAGCAGCCGATCGCGAGACGGTGCGGGCGCGGATCCGTCTGCGACAGGACGCCGCCCGTCCGGTCGTACGCGATCGTCGACATCCCGGTGGTCTCGAGCCAGGCCCGGGACCAGGACCGCAGGTCGCGCCCGGATGCCGCCTCGAGCTGCAGGAGCAGGTCGTCGAGGGTCGTGTTGCCGTAGGCGTGCTCACGGAAGTAGCGGCGGGCTCCCTCGAAGAACGCGTCCTCACCGACGTACGCGACGAGCTGCTTGAGCACCGACGCGCCCTTCGCGTAGGTGATCCCGTCGAAGTTGAGCTTCGCGGCCTCGAGGTCGGGGATGTCGGCGACGATCGGGTGCGTCGTCGAGAGCTGATCCTGCTGGTACGCCCACACCTTGCGGCGCGCGGCGAAGAACACCCACGCGTCGGTGAACCGGGTGGCGGCTGCCGAGGCGTGGGAGCCCATGTAATCGGCGAAAGACTCCTTGAGCCAGAGGTCGTCCCACCAGCGCATCGTCACCAGGTCGCCGAACCACATGTGCGCCATCTCGTGAAGGATGGTGTTCGCCCGTGCCTCGCGCTGCGCATCGGTCGCCGCACCGCGGAAGACGTACGCCTCGGTGAAGGTCACGAGGCCGGGGTTCTCCATGGCGCCGAGGTTGTACTCGGGCACGAAGATCTGGTCGTACGTCGACCACGGGTATGGGAAGCCGAACGCGTCGTCGAAGAAGTCGAGGCCCTGCTTGGTGAGGCCGAGGATCTCGTCGGCGTCGAAGTGCTGCGCCAGCGAGGAACGGCAGTAGGCACCGAGCGGCACCCGCTGATCGCCCTTCATCCACTCGTCCGTGACGCGGTGGTACGGCCCGGCGGCGACGGCGGTGATGTAGCTCGAGATGGGCAGCGTCGGCGCGAACTCGACGCGCTGCGCCTCCCCCGCCGGCGCCGTGCGGACGGGGGCCTGGTTCGACAGGACGTGCCATCCGGCCGGGGCGGTGATCGCGAACGTGTACCGCGCCTTCATGTCCGGCTGCTCGAAGCACGGCATCACCCGGCGGGCGTCGGCAGGCTCGTACTGCGTGTACAGGTAGGTCTCGCCGTCGACCGGATCGACGAACCGGTGCATCCCCTCGCCCGACCGGCTGTACGCGGCGACCGCCTCGACGCCGACCTCGTTCGCTCCCGGCGCGAGCCCGGCGATCCGGATGCGGGCACCATCCCAGTCGAAGTCGCGCTCCGTGCCGTTCACGACAACGCGCAGCACCGCCTCGCCGATGAAGTCGATCCAGGTCGCCTCCGCGGTCGCATCGAACGACAGGGTGGCGATCGTCGGGAAGCCGCTGCGCGACGGATCCGGCGCCCCCGACAGGTCGAGTTCGACGCGGGCGGCGCGGAGCGAGATCGCGGCGGCGCGGGCGGCCGTCTCCTCGCGGGTCAGGTTGGCGGCGGCGTTGGCGGAGGTCATCCGTCAATCATGTCAAGCCCGTGCAGCCGATCCGTCACGCGACCTACGGTCGTGGAACGCAGAAGGGAGAAGCAACATGAGCGACGCCCAGCGAGGCAACGCGAAGCACGGACCACACGTGGACGACCAGCTCGAGCAGGAGAGCCGCGGCATGGTGCAGGGCGCACCGGGTGCGCCGCACGCCGAGCCGTTCCGCGAGACCGAGCCGCTTCCCGACGACACCGACGAGGCGGAGGTCGAGACGGCGTTCCGGCGCGACGGCCCCGAGGTCGCCGGTGGCGACGCGGATCCGGCCGAGAGCGAGGAGGGAGCGGAGGATGACTGACGCGAACCACGATCTCGCCGAGCTGCTGCGACAGCCCGGCCCCTGGACGACGGTGCTGACAGACGGACGCGGCGAGCGCCCGCAGCACGAGGAGGAGGCGCGGGTGCGCGCGGTGACGGACCCGCTCGGCGAGGCGGGAGCGCCCGAGGAGGATGTGCGCTCCGTCGGCTCCGCACTCGCCGCGGGCGACGGCCTCCCCAGTCCGTCGACGCGCTACCTGCTCGTGCGCGAGGGCACGGTCGTTCTCGACGAGGCGTTCATCGGGCAGCGGATCGGCGCCGAGGTGCTGGCGCACGGCCCCGCGCCGCGGATCCTGCCCCTGCTGCGCCACCGCGCGGGGGCGGTCCCGTACCTCCTGGTGGAGACCGCGCGCGAGGGCGCACGGCTGAGCCTGCGCGAGGCGCATCGCGGCGAGAGCAGCGCAAGCCAGGAGATCGAGGGCCGCACCGACAGCCTCAACAAGGTGCAGGCGGGCGGATGGTCGCACCGCCGGTACCAGAACCACTCGGAGGACATCTGGGAGCACAACCAGGCCGAGGTCGCCGAGAACGCCGACCGGCTCGTACGCGAGCACCGGCCCCGGTTTGTTGTGGTCGCGGGCGATGTGCGCGCACGGCAGCTGCTTCTTGAGCGCCTGGGCGCCGCGTCGCGCGAGCTCGTGCTCGAGGTCGACGTGCACACCAAGGCCGAGGGATCGGACGACGATGCGCTCGATGAGGCCGTCACGGAGGCGGTGAGCGCGGCGATCCGGAGCGACATCGACGACGCGCGCCGCCGCGCGGCCGAACGGGATGGCGCGGCGGGAGCACGCGGTGTCGGCGAGGTGATCGACGCGCTGCAGCAGGCGCGCGTCGACACGCTTGTGCTCGACGCCCGGCTCGCGGACGCGGGCGAGGACGGCGATTCCCTCGCGGCCCTCGACGCGGAACCCTGGGTCGCGCGCACCGAGCTCGACGAGCTCCCCGCCGGATCGCTCGGCTACCTCCCCGCGGCCGAGGCGCTCGCCCGCGCCGCGGTCCTGAGCGGCGCACGGGTGCTGATCGCCGAGGAGGAGCTCGCCGAGGGCGAGGCACGGGACGACCGCCCGGCGGCCGAGCCGATCGCGGCGCTGAGGTGGGCGGACGGCGGATGACCCCGCCACGAGGCCGCGTGTGGATCGGAGTCTCCGGCTGGCGGTATCCGAGCTGGCGAGGCGACTTCTATCCGCGCGGCCTCGTGCAGCGGCGCGAGCTCGAGTACATCGGCGAGCACATGTCGAGCGCCGAGATCAACGGCTCGTTCTACTCGCTGCAGCGCCCGTCGAGCTACGTGCGATGGCGCGAGAGCGTGCCCGACGACTTCCTGTTCGCCGTGAAGGCTCCGCGCTACATCACGCACATGCTGCGGCTTCGCAGCTCGGGCACCGCCCTCGCGAACTTCTTCGCCTCCGGCCCTCTCGCCCTGCGGCGCAAGCTCGGCCCCGTCCTGTGGCAGCTTCCCGCCCGGCTGCCGTTCGAGCCGGAGGTGCTCGGGCCCTTCCTCGCCTCCCTTCCGCGTACCACGGGCGAGGCCCTGGACATCGCCCGGGGGCACGACAAGCGCCTCGAGGGGCGCACCTGGCTCGTGGAGGACGAGGATCTGCCGATCCGGCATTCGATCGAGCCGCGCTCCGACAGCTTCGCCGATCCGGCGCTCGCGGAGCTGCTGCGCGAGCATGACGTGTCGCTGACCGTGGCCGACACCGCGGGCACCTTCCCCCGGTTCGACGAGGTGACGGCCTCGGATCACGTCTACGTGCGCCTGCACGGCTCGCGCGAGCTGTATCTGAGCGGGTACACCGACGAGGAGCTCGACGACTGGGCGGCGCGCATCACGGCCTGGCGCGACGGATCCGGCTGCCCCGACGGCCGGCCCCGCGACGTGTACGTCTACTTCGACAACGACGGGCGGGGGCGCGCGCCGCACGATGCGGTCGCGCTCGAGGCGCGGCTGGCCGGCGCGGCGATCCCCTGATTCCTCACGCCGTCCGGCGCGGCAGCACGAGAACGAAGGCGGCCACCGCGACCACGAGCACCACGGCGACGGCGGCGAGCGCGACGGCCGGTGTCGCCAGGTCGGCCAGCCAGAACACCAGGAGCGGCCCGACGGCGGCGCCGACGTCGCCCGCCGTGCGGGTGAGACCGACGGCGCCACCCGCGCGTCGCCCCGGGAACGCCTCGGCGGTCACCACACCGGGGACGACGTTCGCCATGCTCGTGGCCACCCCGTAGGCGACGACCGACGCCGCGAACGCCCCCGGCTCCGAGAGCAGGCCGAACGCGATGAGCACCAGCGCGGAGGCGGCGGTCGCGGGCAGCAGCACCGCCAGGCGCGCGCCGCGGTCGACGATCCGACCGACCAGCGGGAGCGCGGCCATGCTGAGCACGGTTCCCGCGGCGAGCGCGGCGCCGAGGCCCAGCGGATCGAGTGAGGCGCTGTCGTACGCGAGCACCGGGATCAGCCCCTGCTCGGCGGCGAACCGTGCGAAGAACAGGGCGAACGAGACGGCCGCCAGGGCGGCGAGCAGGCCGGACGGGCTCCCGCCCCGGGCGGGAGGGGAGGCGGGCGCGGCAGCGATCCCGTCGCCGCGCAGCGCCGCCCAGTACCCGCGGGCGGGGCGCACGAGCTCCCAGGTGAGGACAAGCACAACGGGCAGGGCGCCGACGACGAACGCCGCACGGGGCCCCGCGGCGGAGACCGCCGCGCCCCCGAGGAGGGCGCCCACCGCCCCCGCCCCCATCTGCACCACGGTGGCGATCGAGACGACACGGCCCCGACGGTCGTCGGGGGCGCCGGCGAGCACCACGGCGAAGCCCACCGTGACGGCCGCGCCGCCCAGGATCCCGGCGACGAGGCGCAGCCCGAACACCACCGAGAGGTCGCTCGCGAACGCCGTGGCGATCGTGACGAGGGCGAGTGCGCTCAGGCTGACCCAGAGCATCGCCCGCGGGTCCCACCGCCGCAGCAGCAGCCCCGCGGGCACGTTGCCGAGCACCCGCCCGATCGCGAACGCGGCGAGCAGCGGCCCCAGCACGGCGACGGGCGCGTGCACCCCCGCCACGTAGAGCGGCAGGGCGGGGACCACCGCCCCCCAGGTGATCTGGGCCGCGCCGATCATCGCGCACAGCAGGATCGTCTGCTCGGCACCGCGATCCGCCGAACGCCTTGCACGCTCCCCCACGACCGGGCTCAGGTGCTCAGGGTCTCGCGCAGGGTGCGGGCGCCGCCCTGCTCGGCGAGCGCTCCCCGACGTCGCAGCTCCGGGACCAGCAGCTCGGCGATGTCGTCGAGCCCGGAGGGCGTCGCCAGCGGCGTGGTGAACATGTAGCCGCCCCGCGATCCTGTGTCGAGGAAGTTCTGCTGCAGACGATCGGCGATCTCCTCCGGTGCACCGCAGAGCGTGTGATCCAGCCCCTTGGCGCTGCGCCAGCCGTGCTCGAAGAGCTCGGCGCGCGTCATCTGGTGATGCTCGCCGTGCTCGGCGACCAGCGCGCCGACGAAGCCCATCGGGCTGGCCTGCGCCGCGCGGATCCACTCGAGCAGCTCGCCGATCGCGAAACTCGCCGGCACCTCCGAGAAGTCGAAGCCGGCGTTGTGGGAGATGTAGGCGCCCACCGCGTCCTCGTTCCAGAACCGCAGAACGTCGGCCCGGCGTCCGGCGGCCTCCTCGGCGGTGCGGCCCACGATGACCTGCGTGGCCCACAGGATGCCCACGCCGTCGGGGTCGCGCCCCTCGGCGCGCAGCGCATCGTCGAGAGCCCGGCGATGGCGCTGCTGCCCCGCCAGCGCGCCGCCGAAGCCGAAGACGACATCGGCGAACCGGGCCGACGCCGAGATGCCGCGCGGCGACGCCCCCGCCTGCACGAGCACCGGGTGGCCCTGCGGGCTCGGCATGGTGCTCAAGGGCCCCTTGACCTGGAAGAACCGGCCACGATGGTCGATGGGCGCGATCAGCGCGGGATCCGCGAATCGTCCCGTGTCGCGATCCATCACGATCGCCTCCGGCGGCACCGAGTCCCACAGGGCCCGGCACACGTCGACGAACTCCTCCATGCGCTCGTACCGCAGGTCGTGCTCGAGCAGCTCGTCGAAGCCGTAGTTGGCCGCGTCGGCGGTGCGCGTCGAGGCGACGACGTTGAACGCGATGCGGCCGCCCGTGACGTGATCGAGCGAGTTGAGCAGCCGCGCGACGTAGAACGGGTGCATGAACGTCGACGAGTACGTCAGGCCGAAGCCGATCCGCTCGGTCACCGCCGCCATCGCCGCGATGAAGGGGCTCATGTCCTGACGCGGCCACTGGATCCCCCATTCCACCGCAGGATCGATGGATCCGCGCCAGGTGTCCGGGATGCCGCTGCCGTCGCCGAAGAAGAGCATCTCGACCCCCGCGCGCTCGGCGGTGACGGCGATCTCCTGGAACATCCGCACGTCGGGGAACGTGCGGCCGACCCAGGACCCGGGGCGCGCCCAGCGTCCCTCCGTGTGGGTGAAGGACAGGTCGAAGGCGATGTGCATGCCGCTCATGCGCCGGCCCCCGCCCCGGCCGGGACGAGGTCCGCCGCGAGGGCGGATCCGGCCCACAGGCCCGAGAGCTCGCTGCTCGACCCGATCACGGCGACGTTGAGGGCCAGCTGCTCCAGAGCGGCCGCGTGCAGCGGGACGTCGTACGCGGCCGTCGCGTCATCGGGGATGTAGACCGGCCAGCCGAGCTGGATCGCATCGGTCGCGGTCGCCTGGATGCAGCACTCCGTGGTGAGCCCCACAACCGCGACCCATCCGATCCCGTCCACCCGCAGGCGGGCGGCGAGGTCGGTGTGCAGGAAGCCGCTGTAACCCGTCTTCCGCACGCGCGCCTCGCCCGCGAGCGGCTGCACGCCGTACCACTCGGCGCCGGGGGTGCCGACGACGCAGGGCTCGTCGTCGCCGAGCGGGGCGTCGAGGTCGCCGTCGCGCAGCCACTGGCTCGCCCGCCACGGGGTGACGGTGCCGAGCTCCACCCAGTAGACCGGCACGCCCAGGGCACGGGCGTCCGCGACGAGTACGGCGCAGCGCTCGACCGCCGCGGCGACCGACGCCTGGGCCGCCGCGTCCAGCCCGTGACCGCCCAGCATCTCCGGATCGCCGAAGGAGCGCTGGACGTCGACGACGACCAGGGCCGGGCGCTCGCGGGCGAGGGTCGCGAGCTGGCGTTCCCGCAGCGCGCTCACGAGACGAGCTCGGCGTTCTCGTGCGCCCGCAGCGCGGGAAGGACGCCCTCGCCGAACGCGGGCATGTCCTCGAGGTAGTCGGGGAAGATCAGCATCAGCCCGTCGAGCTCGGCGGTGTCGAGGACCGTGAGGATGCGCTCGGAGATCGTCTCGGCGGTGCCGGTCACGTACGGCGTCTGGAACGCCTCCTCCCCCTTCGCGTCCTGCGCCCAGGCGAGGGCGCGCTGGGCGTCCCAGCCCCACGAGCGGCGCATGTTGCTCAGCGCGACGCGGTCGATGCCCTCGCCGTAGCGGGCGGCCCGGGCCTCGGCGGCGGCGTCGGTCTCGTCCTGCACGATCGTGAGCATCGAGTAGGTCCGCACCGAGCGGCCGAGGGCCGCCGCCCGCTCGTGCACATCGCGTGACAGGTCGCGCATGTCCTCCAGGCTGTCGGCCCCGAGGAATGCCCCGTCCGCGTATGCCGCCTGGAAGGCCCGTCCGCTGTCGGATCGGCCGGCGCTGATGATCGTCGGGCGCGGATCCGGGTGCGGCCGCGACTCGCAGTCGGTGAGGGTGAAGAACTCGCCGTTCATCGTCACGGAGGGCTCGGACCACAGCCGCAGCACGGCCTGGGTCCACTCCTCCGTCATCCGATAGCGCGCGTCGTGGCTGAGATCCGGGTCCCAGACCCCCATCTGCTCGAACTCCTCGGCGTACGCGCCGTTGACGATGTTCATCCCGGCGCGGCCGCCGGCGATCTGCTGCAGCGTCGTGAACACCTTCGCCGCGAACGCGGGGTTCTGCATGTTGGCGTGCACGGTGGACCAGATCTTGACGCGCTCGGTCGCCTCGGCGAGCCCCGCCATCATCGTCATCGACTCGAGCGTCTCGCCCCAGTGATCGGTCGGTCCGCCGAAGCCCCGCCACTTCGCCATCGCCATCACGAAGTCCAGGCCGATGTCCTCGGCGAGCCGGGCCGTGCGACGGTTGTAGTCGTAGCTCGCCGGCGGGTAGGGCGCCGTCGACGAGATCATCCAACCGCCGGCGGCGTTGGGCAGGAAGACGCCGTATTCCTTGGTGTCCATGTGATGCTCCTTCAGGTAGTCGTGTCGTGGGGGCGGCGGTCCGGGATCAGGGCGCCGGCCACACCAGCTCGCCGCCGTCGTAGATCGCCGGGACGACGTCGGGCAGGAAGAAGGCCTGCGCCTCGGCCGGCGTCAGAGGGGTCTCCAGCAGGGCGTAGTCGTCGAGCATCGTCGCGATCGCGGCGACGTTGTCGAGGTCGATGGCCCCCAGGTCGCCGGTCTGGGTGTCGCGGATGATGCCGACCTCGGTCTCCCAGATCTTCAGGTTGTGCGCGGCGTCGTAGCCCTCGCCGGAGAGGTCGGCGGCATATCCGACGCATTCCTCGCCGTTGTCCTCGCAGTGCTCGAAGGCGTGGAACGACGCCCGCAGGAAGTCCTCGACGACGGTCGGGTGGTCCTGCGCGAACGCCGGGTTGACCGTGAGCGCACCGAGCGACGACGGCACATCGAGGTCGTACGGCCGCCAGACCGTGACCTCCTCGCCCGCGGCCTCGAGCAGGTTGGGCTCGTTCGAGATGAAGCCGGTCAGCGACTGCACCTGGCCCCTCGGCAGAACGCTCGGGTCATATCCGACGACCACCTGCTGCAGGCTGCCGACGTCGACTCCGGCGTTGTCGAGCATGGCGTGCACGGCCGGCGGCAGGTCGCCCTTGTGACCGAGGATCGTGCCGTCGAGCTGCGTGAGGTCGGTGATGTCGGTTCCGGTCATCAGCACCTCCAGCCCCACGTTGGAGTACGACGAGATGCCGCGGATGTCGATCCCGGTGTCCTGGGCCTGCAGCAGGTTCTGCTGGCTCACCGACGTGAACTGCACCTGATCGCTCGCGACGAGCTGAGTGTTCTGTCCGGTGTCGCCGGTGCCGGGCTGGATCTCGAGGTCGATGCAGAGGGCGTCGAAGTAGCCGAGCTCCTCGGCCGCGAGGATCTCGAGGATCGAGGCGGATGCCTGGTACTGGTAGCCGGTCAGGTAGGTGACGGTGCCCGCGTCGCGGTTGAGGGCGCAGCGGTCGTCGGAGATCGCCGCCTCGCCTCCCGGTTCGGCGGCGGCGGGGGCATCCGCCGGGGCCTGGGCGGAGCAGGCGGAGAGTGCGGCGGCCGCGGCGATGGCGATGGCGATCGCGGCCGCGGGGGCGCGGAGGGCGGTGGGGAGGGCCATGGGACTCCTGTCTGGTGCATCGGGTGGGGGTGCTGTGCGGGGCCGGCGGGTGCCGGAGACAAGGGGGTGCCGACGCGACGCCCCGGGCGGGACGGGCGGGCGGATCGGGCGGGGTTTCGGGCGGACGGATCGGGCGCGGAACCGGCGTGGGGTCAGGCGCCGTCGGCGTGCGTCTCGTGCCAGCGCAGCGCCCGCCGCTCGACGGCGGTGATGAGTCCGAGCAGGGCGGCGCCCATCAGCGCGAGCATGAAGATCGACGCGTAGATGACGGGCAGCTTGTTGTTCGAGCTCGCCAGGCCGATCGCGGTGCCGAGCCCCTCGGAGGCGCCGGGGGCGAACATCTCGGCGACGACCGCGCCGACGATCGACAGCGGGAAGACGATCTTCAGCGCGGCGAACAGGTACGGCAGGGCGCTCGGAACGCGCACGTGCCAGAGCATCTCGGCGCGCGACGCGTGGATCGTCTTGTAGAACTGCAGCACCGCCGTGGGGACGGAGCGCAGGCCCACGGACACGTTGATCAGGATCGGGAAGAAGCAGATGATCGCGGTCACGATCAGCTTCGGCTCGGGGCCGAACCCGAACGCGACGACCAGCGCGGGGGCGATGGCGACCAGCGGCGTCACGTTCAGCACCACGGCGATCGGCATGATCGCGCGGCGCAGCACCGCGACCTCGCTGATCGCGACCGCGAGGATCGACGAGCCGACGAAGGCGATCGCCAGCCCGATCAGGGCCTCCTGCAGGGTGATCCACGCGTTCTCGAGGTAGTAGGCCGGGTTCCCGATGAGGGTCTCCGCGATCGCCTGCAGCGGCGGCAGAAGGTAGGGCATCCCCTGAGCGGTGATCTGCCACAGGGCGGCGAGCGTCAGGATCATCAGGACGATCGGCAGCCAGCGGCTCGGGCGCAGCGACGCCGGCAGGGTGCGCGCGGCCGGGGGCTCGGCGATGCGCGCGGATGGGGCGGGGGTCTCGGCGAGACCGGTGGGGGCATCGAGTGCGGTCATGACGGTGCTCCTCAGGCGGCGGTGGAGAGGTCGCGAGACTGCCACGCCGACTGCAGCCGGTCGCGGATGAGGTCCTCGTACGCGTGGAACTCGGGGGTCTTGATCTGGCGCGCGCTGCGCGGGCGGGGCAGGCCGATGTCGATCACGTCGACGATCCGGCCCGGCCGCGGTGCCATCACCACCACGGTGTCCGAGAGCCGCACGGCCTCGGTGACCGAGTGCGTCACGAACACGACGGTGGTCTTGATCTCGTCCCAGAGGTCGAGCAGCTGCTCCTGCAGCACCTCGCGGGTGAACTCGTCCAGCGCCGAGAACGGCTCGTCCATGAGCAGGACCTCGGGCCGCAGCCCCAGCGCCCGGACGATCGCGGTGCGCTGCTGCATCCCGCCCGACAGCTGGGCGGGCAGCTTGTGAAGGGCGCCGCCGAGACCGACGTCGCGCAGCAGCTGCTCGAGATCCGGCGCGGGGCCGGCGGAGGCTCCGGAGGCGACGGGTCGGCGGCGCTCGGCACCCCGGTTGATCCGGTGCGGCAGAGTTACGTTCTGCAGCACGTTCAGCCAGGGCAGCAGGGCGGGCGTCTGCGGCACGAAGCCGACGAGCTTCGCGGCGCACGCGGCCTCGGGCGAGACGCCGAACACCTCGACGTCGCCCCCGTCCGGCTGCTCCAGGCTGCCGATCAGGCGCAGGAGCGTCGACTTGCCGCATCCGGAGGGTCCGATCACGCTGACGAAGCGGCCCGCGGGGATCTCGAGGTCGACGCCGTCGAGCGCGACCAGCGCGTTCGGCGACGCGCCGTACACCTTGCGGGCACCGCGGACGGAGATGGCTGAGGTCGGGGTATCCATGCGGGTCACACCAGCTTTCTGAAGACGCGGTTGTGGTACACTAGGGGCTCGCGATCGCGGTAGTGCACGTCGTCGACGGCGATCAGCAGCATCAGGTGGTCGCCCACCACGTAGCGCTCCTGGATGGCCCCGAGGATGGTCGCCATCGCATCGCGGAGGATCGGCGCGTGGTGCGCCTCGTCGACGTCGGCGATGGCGAACTTGTCCGCGCCCCGAGTGGCGAAGGCCCGGGCGAGGTGGTCCTGGCCGTCGGCGAGCACGTTGATCGCGACGTGCTCCGCGACCTCGAACACCGGGTAGCACTCGGCCGACTCGTCGAGGAAGACCGTCACGAGGGGCGGGTTGCGCGACACGGCCGCGAAGCTGTTCGCGGTGAACCCGTGCGGGGTCCCGTCGTGCGTGGTGGTCACGATCGTCACCGACGTGGCCATGTGGCCGAGCGTCCGCCGCAGCGGGTCCGGCGACGTGGGGCGCTCGGCGGCGCTCACGGGTGGGGCGGGGATAAACGACACGGGTCCTCCACAGGCTCGATCCAGGGCTGCTGAGTGGAGAGCGTGCGGGGCGAATCACTTTCGTGCGCTTGCCCCGCGGAGGTCCATCTGCCGTCAGATTACGAGCGCCGTGTTTCCCGGGACGGGCCGCCGTGTTTCGCGCCCGTGAAATCCCTCGGTATCGGCGGCGGTGTCGGCGGCGGCGTCAGCGGACGGTGCCGGGGACCGGCGCGACGGCGAGGTCGTCCGCGACCGTGAAGACCTCGACACCCAGGTCGCGGGCGGCCAGCGTCGCCCATCCGGTCGGGGTGAACGCCTGCGCGGTCGTCGGGCTGACGGCCAGAACGGCTCGCGCATCCGGGAACACCGACGTGGCGAGCCAGGCGAGCTTGTAGAGGTTCGCGTGCACGCGGTTGCGGTGCTGAGAGGTGAACGTCCCCTGGTTGGCGACGATCTGGCACACCACGCTCGCGTCGGGCGCCGCGCCCTCGATCTCGAGGCGGGTCTCGCCGTCCAGGATCAGCATCGCCGGCTCGAGCGCGACGCCGAGAGTGGCCGACAGCGCGCCCAGCATGCGCTGCTCGGGGGTGCCCAGGGTGAATCGTCCGCCGCCCCGCTGCATCCGGATGTCGCGCATGCCGCCTCCTCGTCTGGCGCGAGACTACGCGAGCCGCTGTTTCCTGCTCGTTACGGAGTTGCGGGCCATCCGGCCCGGGCCGGGGGCGCGACGCGGTTACCGTTGACGGGTGCCTGAAACTCCCCGCGACGCCTCCGCCTCGGATTCCTATGTGATCGCCACCGACGGCGCCTGCCAGGGCAACCCCGGCCCCACCGGCTGGGCGTGGGTCGGCGAGGACGGGCAGTGGGCGGCGGGCGCGATCCCCGCCGGCACGAACAACATCGGCGAGCTCACGGCGCTGCTGCGCGGCATCCGCGACAACGCCCACGTGACGCACCTCACGATCCAGGCCGACTCGATGTACGCCATCAACACCTACGGGTCGTGGATGGACGGCCACAAGCGCCGCGGCTGGAAGACCTCGGCCAAGCAGCCGGTGAAGAACGTCGACATCCTCGAGGCCCTCATCGAGGCCCGCGACGCCCGCCGCGCGGCCGGCCTGCCGGATGTGGTGCTCGAGCACGTGCGCGGTCACGCCGGGCACCGCCTGAACAGCTGGGCCGACGAGCGCTGCGTGCGCGCGGCGACCCATGCGGCCAAGGGCGTCGAGGGCTTCTGGGAGTCGCGCGGGGGCGCCCACCCGCCGCTTGACGTCACGGTCGACCCGCCCAGGAGCGCCCAGGATCGGGTCCGCAAGAAGAAGTAGCCCGTGCGGACGCCCGCGCTCGCCGGAATGCCGCGCGGGCGCGGGCGGTTGATCTCAGCATGACCACACCCCGCACCGCCACCGTCGTGGTTGTCGGCGCCGGGCAGGCGGGCCTGTCGGCCGCGTTCCATCTGCAGCGCGCGGGCTTCACGAGTGCCCTCACCTCCCCCACTGCGGCGCGGTCGTATGTGGTGCTCGACGCGAATCCCGCCCCGGGCGGCGCCTGGCAGCACCGGTGGCCGTCGCTCACCGTCGGCAGCCTCAACCGGATCTTCGACCTCCCGGGCCTCGCGCAGCCCGAGATGGACGCGCACGAGGCGAGCAGCACGGCCGTCCCGCGCTACTTCGCGGACTTCGAGGATCGCTACGACCCCGCGATCCTGCGGCCGGTGCGGGTGCTGTCGGTCGACTACGCGGACGACGACGAGCAGGGCGAGCTGATCGTCGCGACGGATCGCGGGCCGTGGCGCGCCCGCGCGATCATCAACGCGACGGGCACCTGGGGGAACCCGGTCCGCCCGAGCTACCCCGGGGCGGAGACATTCCGGGGGCGGCGGCTGCACACCCGCGAGTACGGCCGGCTCGAGGACTTCGCCGGCCAACGCGTCGCCATCGTCGGCGGCGGGATCTCCGCCGTGCAGCAGCTCGAGGAGATCTCGCGCGTGGCCGAGACCCACTGGTACACCCGCCGGGAGCCCGTGTTCATCGAGGGCGAGTTCGACCCCGAGACGACCGGCCGCAGCACCATCGACAAGGTCACCGCCGATGTCGAGGCGGGCCGCCCGACCGGCAGCGTTGTGGGCTACACCGGGCTCGGCTGGAGCCCCGCCGCGCGTCGGGCGCGGGACCGCGGTGCGCTCGTGCGACGGCCCATGTTCACCCGCATCGAGCCGGACGGGGTGCGCGAGGCCGACGGATCCTTCACTCCGCTCGACGCGATCCTCTGGGCGACCGGCTTCCGCGCCGATCTGAGCCACCTCGATCCGCTGTACCTGCGCAACGAGCTCGGCGGCATCACGATGCGCGGCACGCAGGTCGCCGGCGAGCCGCGCGTGCACCTCATCGGCTTCGGGCCGTCGCAGTCGACCGTCGGCGCCAACCGCGCGGGGCGGGCCGCCGTGGCCTCGCTCGTGCGATACCTCGACGAGGGCGCCGTCGAGGACGACATCGCCGTCTGAGCGCGTGCGGCCGCTCAGCGCGCGAGGGTGCGCGCCTCCACGCCCCTCAGGAAGTCGACTAGCAGGGACCCGGCGTCCTCGAGCGTCCCGTCGTTGACGATCTCGAGGTCGACCGGGAACCCGGGCGCCGGGTCGGGGCGATCGAGCCGCGCCTGCGCGTCGGCGGAGTTCTCGCGGCCCCGCGCGGCGATGCGGGCGCGGCGCACCTCGTCGGACACCGTGATCCGCACCGTGTGCGCGCGGCCGAAGACGTCCTCGAGCGCCGGCAGCACCTCGCGCGACACGTTGGCGACCACCACCCACCCGTCGGCGATCGCCTCGGACACCGACGCCGGGACGCCGTACGCGAGGCCGTGCGCGCGCCAGGTCAGCGCGAACCGACCGGCCGCCTCGGCGGCGGCGAAGGCCTCCGGCGCCACCGGCACGTGCTCCTCCCCCGGCCCCGACGGGCGGGTGATCACGCGCCGCGGGAACAGGAACCGTGAGCCGGCGAGCCGCGTGCGCGCCCAGTCGAGCACCGCGTCCTTCCCGGACCCGGATGGCCCGACCACGGCGACGAACGCCCCGGTCATGCGACCCGCGCTCCCTCGCGCCAGACGGCACGGACGATCGGCACCGGCACGCCGAGCGGGTGCTGCTCGGACGGTGCCTCGTCGTAGGCGTGCACCCGGATGAGGTCGCCGCGGGTGCCGATCGTGATGGATCCCCGGTCGTCCAGGCCGACGGCCTTCGCGGGGTTCGCGCTGATCAGCCGCGAGGCGGCGGGCAGGGTGAGGTCTCCCCGCGCGAACAGCAGGAAGGCGGCCTGCAACGGGCTCGCCGGCACGTAGTCGCTGGAGAGGATGTCGAGCAGCCCCTCCGCCAGCAGCTCGGACGCCGCCACGTTGCCGGAGTGCGATCCGCCGCGCACGATGTTCGGCGCGCCCATCACCACGAGCTGCCCCGCCGCACGGGCGGCGCGGGCGGCGTCGACCGTGGTCGGGAACTCCGAGATGCCGACGCCCAGCGCCGTGCTCTCGTCGACGTGCGCCTGCGTGGCGTCGTCGTGCGCGGCCATGGTGATCCCGCGGGCGGTCGCACGCTCGGCCATCTGACGGCGGTGCGGGTCGGCGTACGCGGCCGACAGCCGGTGCAGCTCGACGACGTGGGCGTCGAACTCGTCGTTGGTCAGGCGCCCCTTGCCGACCATGTACGTGCGGAAGGCCTCGACGTCGGCGTACTGACGCTGGCCCGGGGTGTGGTCCATGAGCGACACCATGCGCACGCGCTCGTGGAGGCCCACCTGATCGAACACGTCCACGACATCCGGTGTGGACACCTCGCAGCGCAGGTGCACGAAGTGGTCGGCGCGCAGCAGGCCCGAGTCGGCGGCGTGCACCACGGCGTCGACCAGCGTGCGCGCGTTGCGCGCCATGTTGTTGCCGTCGGTCGGGCCCGTGCCGATGCGCAGCGCGTCGAGCACGGTCGTCATCCCGGACGCCGCCATCTGCGCGTCGTGGGCGATGACGGCCGGGATCGGGTCCCAGTAGCGCTTCGGTCGCGGCTGGAAGTGGGCCTCGACCTGGTCGGTGTGCACCTCGACGATTCCCGGCATCAGGAAGTCGCCGTGCAGGTCCTCGCCCGTCGTCGTCGGGGTCGACGAGATGTCGGCGATCATGCCGTCGGCGACGCGCACGGATCCATGGACCACCTCGTCGCGCAGCACGATCCGGGCGTTGGTGAAGACGGTCTCGTTGCTCATGCGGAGGTCTCCTCGGAGAAGGGATGGACGGAGAGGATCTCGAAGGGGGCACCCGGGGCCGCTTCGACGAACAGCGCGACGGCGCGCAGCGGGACGTCGACGCCGACGAGGTCGGCGAAGTGGGCGGACAGCGCCCGGTCGACCTCGCCGGCGCGGTCGTCCGGGACGGGATCGGTCAGGGTCAGGTGGAAGCGGAACTCGTCGAGCACGTACGGGTAGCCGTACTGCGCGAACAGCTCCCGCTGCCGCGACGTCAGGCGCGCGGGGTCGCGGCGCGCGATGTCCGCGTCGCTCAGCGGGGCCCGGAACGGCTCGAACCCCCGCACCGCGTCGGCGGCGAGCGCCGCGAGGTCGCCCTCGTCGCCGGTCGCGATGAGGGCGCGGAACCCGCCCAGCGCGGCCACCCGCGGGGCGCGGATCACGGCCTCGGAGCGACCGGCGGCGAAGGCGTCGGCCGCCGCCCGCAGCTCGTCCTCGGTGCGCCCGGGTGCCAGGCGGAAGGGCGCCTTGAGCGTGCCGTGGAACCCGTACCGGCGGGGGTCGGTGGTCAGGTCGGCGAACTCCGCGCGGGAGTACCAGCCCTCGCCCGCCGCCCGCAGCGCCGTGCCGGCCGGCGCGTCGGCCGCGCCGAGCGCCCCGGGCAGCGCGTAGACCGCGTAGCGGGTCATGCGGCGCCGCCGGGGGTGAAGGCGCGCACGTCGACGATCGCGTCGCTCACGGCGTCGCGCACGTCGTGGTCGTGGAAGATGGCGAGCATGCCCACGCCCCGATCGAGGCGCTCGCGGATCAGGTCGATGACGACCGCGCGGTTGCGAGCGTCGAGCGACGCGGTCGGCTCGTCGAGCAGCAGCAGCGGCCGCACGGCGAGGAAACCGCGGGCGATGTTCACCCGCTGCTGCTCGCCGCCCGAGAAGGTCGCGGGCGGCAGCGTCCACAGGCGCTCGGGGATCGAGAGGCGCTCGAGCATCTCCCCCGCCTTCTCGCGCGCGGTCTCGCGGGCGGTGCCCCGTTCGACGAGCGGCTCGGCCACGACATCCAGGGCGGGGACGCGGGGCACGGCCCGCAGGAACTGGCTCACGTAGCCCATCGTCTCGCGCCGGGCCGCCAGCACCTCGCGGGGCTGCGCGGTGGCCAGATCCAGCACCGCGCCCGGGCGCTCGGCGGTCCCGCGGTCGAGCAGGATCCGCCCGCGGCCCGCACCGTACGAGCCGTACACCATCTTCATCACGGTGCTCTTGCCGGCGCCGGACTCTCCTCCGAGCACCACGCAGGATCCGCGGGGCACGTCGAAGGTGAGTCCCGCCAGCACGGGGATGCGCTGGCGGCCCTGCAGGTGCAGCGTGAAGGTCTTGTCCACGTCCTGCACGCTGAGGATGGCCCCCTCGGGCAGGGTCGCCGCCGCCTCGGGGCGGAGGTCGGTCGAAGTCGCAGTCATGTGATCAGCCCTGGAGGATCGAGGAGACGAGCAGCTGGGTGTAGGCGGCCTGCGGATCGTCGAGCACCCGATCCGTCAGACCCGACTCGATCACGGCGCCGTCCTTCATCACCAGGGTGCGGTGCGAGATGAGACGCGCGACGGCGAGGTCGTGGGTGACGATGATGACCGAGAGCCCGAGGTCGGCGACCAGGGATCGGATCAGGTCGAGCAGGCGGGCCTGCACCGAGACGTCGAGGCCGGAGGTCGGCTCGTCCATGAAGACGAGGCGGGGCCCGAAGACGAGGTTGCGGGCGATCTGCAGGCGCTGACGCATGCCGCCGGAGAAGGTGGCGGGCGCGTCGTCGATGCGGTCGAGCGGGATCTCCACGCGGGCCAGCCATTCCTCGGCCTGTCGGCGGATGTCGCCGAAGTGGCGCGCGCCGTTGGCCATCAGCGGCTCGCCGATGTTGCCCCCGGCCGACACGTGCATCCGCAGCCCGTCGACCGCGTGCTGGTGCACGAAGCCCCACTCGGTGCGCCACAGGCGGCGCACGTCGCGCTCCGACAGCGCGGTCAGGTCGACGAGAT
The DNA here is from genome assembly GCF_039529675.1 of Microbacterium paludicola. NCBI lineage: Bacteria > Bacillati > Actinomycetota > Actinomycetes > Micrococcales > Microbacteriaceae > Microbacterium > Microbacterium paludicola. Next base: position 100,819 of record NZ_BAAANG010000018.1, on the reverse strand, counting down.
CCTCCCCCTGGCGGTAGCGGATCTCGCCCTCGTCGACCGACAGCCGCTGCGAGAGCAGGCCCAGCAGCGTCGACTTGCCCGACCCCGATTCGCCGACGATGGCCAGCACCTCGCCGGGCCACAGGTCGAAGTCGACGCCGCGGCAGCCGAAGGTGGCCCCGTATGCGTGACCGGCGTTCGCGACGCTCAGCAGGGGAAGCGATCCGCTCATGCCCGGACCTCCTTGTTCTCGGCGGGCCGCACGGGGCCCCGTTCGGCCACCCGGCGCTCGCAGTGATCGGTGTCGGAGCACGCGTACATAACGGTTCCCCGGTCGTCCATCACGATCTCGTCGAGGTAGACGCCCTCGGCGCCGCAGACCTCGCACGGGGTCTCGAACCGCTGCGGCTCGAAGGGGAAGTCCTCGAACCCGAGGCTCTCGACGTCGGTGTAGGCCGGCACGGCGTAGATGCGCTTCTCCCGGCCAGCCCCGAAGAGGTGCATGGCGGGGCTCTGATGCAGCTTCGGGTTGTCGAAGCTCGGGATCGGAGAGGGCGCCATCACGTACCGGCCGCCGACGAGCACGGGATAGTCGTAGGTCTTGGCGATGTGGCCGTAGCGCGAGATGTCCTCGTAGAGCTTGACGTACATCAGGCCGTACTCCTCGAGGGCGTGCAGGCGACGCGTCTCGGTCTCGCGCGGCTCGAGGAACCTCAGCGGCTCGGGGATCGGCACCTGGTAGACCATGATCTGCCCCTCCACCAGCGGCGTCTCGGGGATGCGGTGGCGGGTCTGGATCACCGTGGCGAGATCCGTGCGGGTCGTCGGGCGGCTGCCCGCGACCTTCTCGAAGAACTGGCGGATCGACACCGCGTTGGTCGTGTCGTCCGCGCCTTGGTCGATGACCTTCAGCGTGTCGGACTGCCCGATGACCGCGGCCGTGACCTGCACGCCGCCGGTCCCCCAGCCGCGCGGCATGGGCACCTCGCGCGAGGCGAACGGCACCTGGAACCCGGGGACGGCGATGGCCTTCAGCAGCGCGCGGCGGATGACCCGCTTGGTCTGCTCGTCGAGGTACCCCTCGTTGTAGACGATGCGGGGCTCAGGCATAACGATCCTCCTTCTCGGTGGCGCGGGCCGCCTGCGTCGCGGCGACGCGCTCCTGGAACTCGCGGTGCAGCTGCCGGATGAGCACCAGCTCGCCCTGGAAGTCGACGTAGTGCGGAAGCTTCAGGTGCTCGACGAAGCCGGTGGCCTGGACGTTGTCGGCGTGGCTGATGACGAACTCCTCGTCCTGCGCGGGCGAGACTCGGCGCTCCGAGAACTCGTCGGCACGCAGGGCGCGGTCCACGAGCGACATCGACATCGCCTTGCGCTCGGCGCGGCCGAACACCAGCCCGTATCCGCGGGTGAACTGCGGCGCGCGGTCGGCGCTGCCCACGAACTGGTTCACCATCTGGCATTCGGTGACCTCGATCCGCCCGATCGGGATGGTGATCCCGAGCTCCGGCGCATCGAACTCGACCTCGACCTCGCCGACGCGCACCTCGCCGACGAACGGGTGGTTGTTGCCGAACCCGCGCTGCGTCGAGTAGCCGAGGGCGAGCAGGAACCCCTCGTCGCCGCGCCCCAGGGCCTGGAGGCGCTCGGCGCGGGTCATCGGGTACACGGTGGGCTCGCGGGTGAGGTCGGCCGGATCCGGATCGCTCCAGTCCTCTGGCCGATCCGGTTCGATGAGCGCGTCGACGCCCAGCAGGTCGGTGACGCGCGGCATCGCCGAGCCCCCCGCCGCCGCCGGGGGCGCGTCGCCGGCGTCGGACACCGGGACCTCCGGGGTGGTGAGCTCGTCGGCGAGCAGGCGGTGGGTGTAGTCGAACGTGGCGCCGAGCTGCTGTCCGCCCGGGATGTCCTTGAAGGTCGCCGAGACCCGGCGCTCGGACGGCAGACCGGCCGTGTCGACGGCCGGGGTCACCCCGAACCGCGGCAGCGTGGTGCGGTACGAGCGCATCAGCGTGACCGCCTCGAGCACGTCGCCCTGAGACTGCAGCAGCGCCTTGGCCGCGAGATCAGGATCGTAGAGCGACCCCTCCGCCATCACGCGCGCGATGAGCACACCCATCTGGTCGCGGAGCTGCTCGTAGCCGATCCGCTCGGTCTCCGCATCTCCCCGACCGCGCTTCGCCAGCAGGGCGTGGGCGTTCGCGATGGCCTTCTCGCCACCCTTGACTGCGACGTACATCAGTTCACGCTCCGGTTCTCGGTGCCGTCGAGGCGGGTGCTGCGCGGCAGACCGCGGACGGTGTCGCCGTGCGGGTCGCTCGATGCGAGGATCAGGTCCACGCCGCGCGGGAAGAGCGCGTGGTTCTGCGCCCAGGGCGCGAGGAACCGACCCGGCAGCCCCGCGCCGTCCCACAGGGCCTCGCCGTCGACGCCGGGACCGGTGACGGTGAAGGATCCGGTCCCCCGCGCGCCGGTTGTGTCGATCACGACGGTCGCCGACCGGTGCGGCTCCTCGTCGGTGCCGGCCGCGAGGTCGGCGAGGGGCGGCGCGGCCGACGGCGAGCAGGCCACGACGAACTGCGCGTCACGCGCCTCGTCGACGATGCGGGCGCCGGTGTGGAAACGCAGCCACGACACGACGTCGGCCGAGGCCCGCAGGGCCTTGTCGAGCCAGATCGGGGTCTGGTCGTCGCAGAGGGCGAGGAGGATCGCGCCCGCGGCGGCGCCGAGCGGCGCCGGCGGCACGACCACGCGCGGGAGGGCCTGGAGCAGGGTCGGGCGGCCGAGCGCCTCGAGCACCGCGCGGAACACACGCTGCGCGTCGTGGACGGGCTGGGAGAATCCCGGCTGCTGTCCGCCGCCGCTCAGCACGTCGCCGGCGAGGGCGTCGGCGGCGGTGAGCTCGCGGTTCGGCGTCGCGGCGGTCATTCGTCGTCCTCCTCGTCGGGCCCGCTGTTCTCGCGGGCGACGGTGAAGAAGTCGACGACGGTGCTGCGCGCCTGCGCCTGTGCGAGGGCATCGCGCTCTGCCTGCGCGGCCTCCAGCGGCTCGATGACGTCGGCGAGCACCCGATCGCGCGCCTCGCCGGCCAACAGGGCCTCGAAGATCGCGGCGATGCCCGCGTGCTCCGGGTGGCTGCCCAGCACGTACGCCGTGCCGGTGGTCTCGCCGCCCTCCGCGCGCACCACGACGGTGGCGCGGGAGACCGTCGCCTCGCCCACGTTGAAGCGGTCGCCGGTGCCGCCGACGCGCCCCTGCACCATAACGAGCCCGGCCTCCGGCCCCCGCAGGTACCGCGCCTCGGGCCGATCCGGCCATGCCTTCCAGAGCCGCTCCAGGTCGGCCTGCGGCGCGTTCGCCAGGACCCGCGCCGTGCGGCGACGCTCCTGGGCTGCGTCGTGCGTCAACATCTGCCACTCACCTCTGTTTCCGAGAAGTTGTCTATCTCTCTAGACAACCCAGACGCTACGCTCGAGATGTGAAGCGGCAGGTGGGCGATGCGGAACGCGCCGGCCACGATCCCGTGAACTCCGGATGAACAGGGCAGGGGCATCATGACCGACACCGCGGCCGGCCGTCAGGCGACGGGCTACTCGGCATGGCGGCTCATCGCCGAGGAGCTGCGCGCCGACATCGGCGAGGGGCGCCTGCGCGAGGGCGACAAGCTCCCCACGGAGGCCGCGCTCGCCGAGCGCTTCGCCGTGAACCGCCACACCGCGCGCCAGGCGATCGCCGCCCTCGCGGGCGACGGACTCGTCGAATCACGCCGCGGATCGGGCACCTTCGTCACCGGCGGCGCGGTCCACCGGCACCGGATCGGCATGCGCACCCGGCTGACGACGAGCCTCGGCGACCGCAGCTCGCCCACGGGGCGCGTGCTCGAGAGCGCCACGGAGGCGGCTCCCCCGGCGGTCGCCGACCGGCTCGGGATCGCCGACGGCCGCGGCGTGCGCGTCGAGACGCTGCGCGCGGTCGACGGCCAGCCGCTCGCCCTCGGCACGCACTGGTTCGACGCCGCGCGCCTGCCCGACATCGCCTCCCGCCTGCACCGGACCTCGTCGATCACGGCCGCGCTGCGCGCCAGCGGCGTCGACGACTACATCCGCGTCTCGACCGCGGTCGCGGCGCGCCACGCCACGGCGGCCGAGGCGGCGCTGCTGCAGCTCGACCCCGGCGCCATCGTGCTGGTGACCGAGTCGCTCGACGCGCTCGTCGACGGCACTCCCCTGCAGTTCAGCGTCGCCCGCTTCGCCGCCCAGCGCGTCCGGCTGGACATCGAGCACACCGCGCCGAACGGCCGTTGACCGAGCGCACGGCCGAGATCAGACGCGACGGCAGGAGTCGAACCTGCAGCAGCACCGGGTATGAGCCGTGCCCCGGGACCACCCGGACCGCCGCGATGCCCCCACGCTACGTGCGGCCTCCGACACCGCGGCCCCGTGTGACGAGGCGTGACGTCACGCGTCGTCACACGCGACGGGCGACGCCGCGACACGCCCGGGTTTCCGGATGCCCGTGACCCGCTGATACCGTGGACGACATGGAGATCGAGGTCGACAGGAACTAAGCCGGCACCCGGAGTCATCGGGTGCGTGCTCTTTTCACTTCGCCCCGAAAGGTCTCCCTGACATGGCTCTGTCCCCCTCCTCTGCCGTCACCCTGCTCGATGTCTCCTTCGAGTGGCCGGACGGATCCGTCGCCCTCGACTCGCTGAGCGGCACGTTCCCCGCCGGGCGCGCCGGCCTCGTCGGCCGCAACGGCGTCGGCAAATCGACGCTGCTGAAGCTCATCGCCGGCCTGCACACGCCCACGACCGGACGCATCGACACCGCCGGCGACGTCGGCTACCTGCCGCAGACGCTCACCCTCGACCGAGAGACGACGGTCGCCGACCTGCTCGGCATCGCCCCGATCCTCACCGGCCTGCGCGCGATCGAATCCGGTGACGTCGACGTGGTGCACTTCGACGCCGTCGGCGACGACTGGGACATCGAGTCCCGCGCCGACCTCGCGCTGTCCGAGATCGGGTTCGGCGCGCGGGATCTGGATCGCCGGGTCGGCGAGCTGTCCGGCGGCGAGGCGATGCTCATCGCCATCACCGGTCTGCGCCTGCGCCGCACGCCGATCACCCTGCTCGACGAGCCGACCAACAACCTCGACCGCCCGACACGGCAGCGCCTGGCGGGGCTCATCGAGGACTGGCCGGGGACGCTGATCATCGTCAGCCACGACCTCGAGCTGCTCGACCGCATGGAGCACACGGCCGAGCTGCGCTCGTCCGGCCTCGGCCAGGCCGCACGCGACCGCGGCGCGCGGCTCGAGGTGTTCGGCGGCGGCTACAGCGCGTTCCGGGCGCACATCGACCAGGAGCAGAACGCCGCCGCGCAGGCGGCCCGCACCGCGCAGGCGCAGCTGAAGGTCGAGAAGCGCGAGCGCATCGAGGCCGAGGCGAAGCTCGCCGCCCGGGCCCGTGCGGGGAAGAAGTCGGCCGAGAACATGCCGAAGATCCTCGCCAACGGCCGCAAGAACCGCGCCGAGGGGACGGCGGGCAAGATGCGCGGCACCCTCGACGACCGCGTGACCGAGGCCCAGGCCGCGGTCGACGCGGCCGATGCCCGCATCCGCGAGGAGGAGCACATCCACCTGACGCTCCCCGACCCCGATGTGCCCCGCGGGCGCCGGATCGCCGAGCTGACCGACGGATCGCGGATCATCACGATCCAGGGGCCGGAGCGCGTCGCCCTCGTCGGCCCGAACGGCGCCGGGAAGACGACCCTGCTCGAGCAGCTCGTCTCCGGCGCCGATCCCGAGCCGGGCCGGGTCGGCGGACGCCTGCTGACCGAGCGCGTGGGCTACCTGCGTCAGCGGCTCGACGACCTCGACGACGCCCGGTCGGCCGTGGACAACGCCCGCGACGCCGCACCGGCCAGCGCCCCGGGCGAGCTGCGCAACCAGCTCGCCCGGCTGCTGCTGCGCGGCAGCGCGCTCGACCGCCCGGTCGGCACGCTGTCCGGCGGCGAGCGGTTCCGCGTGGCCCTCGCGAAGCTGCTGTTCGCCGATCCGCCCGCGCAGCTGCTGATCCTCGACGAGCCGACGAACAACCTCGACATCACAAGCGTCGAGCAGCTCGCCGAGGCCCTCGAGTCCTACCGAGGCGCGCTGCTGATCGTGAGCCACGACCACACGTTCCTGCGCCGGCTCGGGATCGACGTCGTCATCGGCGTCGAGCCGGGAGGCACGCTGGCCCAGCACGCCGAGCTCGGCGACTGATCGCCCCGTGACGGGAGGGGATCCCGCGAACTCAGGACGAGGATCCGCGATCCGACCCTGACAACCCGGGATCCCCTCGCGAACCGCGCGCGATCCGGATCCGGAATGCCCGCACGGGCGCGCCGGTTCCCCTCACCATGCAGATCGATCTGAGCGGCAGGACGGCACTGGTCACGGGCTCGACGCAGGGCATCGGGCGGGCGATCGCGGCGACCCTCGCGGACGCGGGGGCGCGCGTGGCCATCAACGGGCGCACGGCGGACAAGGTCGAGGCGACGATCGCCGACCTCGCGGCACCGGGTCGCGAGCTGATCGCGGCCCCCGGCGACGTCACGCAGCCCGGCGGCGCCGACGCGGTGCTCTCCGCGACGGGCGACGTCGACATCCTCATCAACAACCTCGGGATCTTCGGCGCCGAGGCGCCGCTCGAGATCGACGACGACGAGTGGCGCCGCTACTTCGAGGTGAATGTGCTCGCGGCGGTGCGCCTGATCCGCGCGACCCTGCCCGGCATGAAGGCGCGCGGGTGGGGGCGGATCCAGAACATCGCCAGCGACTCGGCGATCGTGATCCCCGCCGAGATGATCCACTACGGCATGTCGAAGACCGCCCTGCTGGCCGTCTCGCGCGGCTTCGCGAAGGACGCCGCGGGCACCGGGGTGACGGTCAACTCGGTCATCGCGGGCCCCACGCACACCGGCGGCGTCGAGACCTTCGTCTACGAGCTCGTCGACGAGAGCCTGCCGTGGCAGGAGGCGCAGCGCGAGTTCATGCGCACCCACCGCCCGCAGTCGCTGCTGCAGCGCCTGATCGAGCCGCAGGAGATCGCGAACATGGTCGCGTACCTCGCCTCGCCCCTGGCCTCGGCGACCACCGGCGCCGCCGTGCGCGTCGACGGGGGCTACGTGGACGCGATCCTGCCCTGATCCTCCCCCGGACGACGAACGGGCCGCTCCCCGAGGAGAGCGGCCCGTTCGCTGTCAGGCGACGCGGATCAGCGCGCGGCGCCGGCGCGACGCTTGTTGTAGATGTCGAACGCGACGGCGATCAGGAGCACGAGGCCCTTGACGATCGGCTGCAGCGACTGCGGGACACCCATGAGCGACATGCCGTTCGACATCACGGCCATCACGAGACCACCGACGAGGGCGCCGGTCACGCGGCCGATGCCGCCGGTGGTCGAGGCGCCGCCGATGAAGCAGGCCGCGATCACGTCGAGCTCGAAGCTGTTGCCCATGTTCGGCTGCGCGCCGTTGGAGCGACCCGAGAACACCGCCGCGGCGATGCCGGTCAGCAGGCCCATGTGCACGAACAGCCAGAAGTTCACGCGGGCGACGTTCACACCCGACAGCTGCGCGGCGGCGAGGTTGCCGCCCACGGCGTAGACGTGACGGCCGAACACCGTGCGGTTGGTGACCAGCTGGTACACCAGCACGAGCACACCGAGCACGATGAGGACGTACGGGAAGCCGCGGTTGTAGGCCAGGGCCCACGCGAACGCCATGACGACCACGGCGACCACAACGAGCTTCAGGATGAACAGGACGTTCGATTCGACCTTCTGGTTGTAGCCCACGCGAGCGCGGCGGCTGCGCACCTGCGACAGGATGAACGCGCCGACGGCGAGCACGCCGATCACCAGCGTGAACACGTCGACCGTGACCGGGACGGCCTTGAGGCCCTCGCCCTGGCTGACGACGATCTCGCCGAACAGGCCCCGCGAGAAGTCGGTGGCGATCGTCTTGTAGTCGGCGGGGAACGGCGACAGCGACACGTTCTGCAGCACCACGAGCGTCAGGCCGCGGAACAGCAGCATGCCCGCGAGCGTCACGATGAACGCCGGGATGCCGACGTAGGCGACCCAGAAGCCGTGCCATGCGCCGATGAGCACGCCGACGAGCACCGCCGCGAGAAGGCCGACCCACCAGGGCATCCCCTGCCTGATCACGAGCACGGCCGACACCGCCGAGGCGAATGCGAGCACGGATCCCACCGACAGGTCGATGTGGCCGGCGACGATGATCATGATCATGCCGAGCGCCATGATCAGGATGTGCGCGTTCTGCAGGACGAGGTTCGTGACGATCTCGGGGTTCAGCAGCAGTCCGTCGGTCAGCACCGTGAACAGCACCACGATCGCGACGAACGCGATGTAGATCCCGGACGTGCGGAGGTTGCGCGTGAACAGGTCTTTGGTCTCAGCCAGCACGTTACTCACGCCGCGGCCTCCTTCTGGTTCTTCTCGATGGTCATGAGGCTCATCAGGTTCTCCTGCGTCGCCTCCGCGACGGGCAGCTGACCGGTGATCCGTCCGTAAGCGAGGGTGTAGATCCGGTCGCACATGCCGAGCAGCTCGGGCAGCTCGCTGGAGACGACGATGATCGCCTTCCCCTGGGCGGCGAGCTGGTTGATGATCTCGTAGATCTCGTACTTGGCACCGACGTCGATGCCGCGGGTGGGCTCATCGAGGATGAGCACCTCCGGGTCGGAGTACAGCCACTTCGACAGCACGACCTTCTGCTGGTTGCCGCCGGAGAGGTTGCCGACCGTCTGCATGACGGTCGGGGTCTTGATGTTCATCGCCCCGCGGTAGTCCTCGGAGACCTTGATCTCCTCGTTGCCGTTGACGAACGAGGCCCAGTTGGTGAGCTTGTCGAGAGCGGCGGCGGTGATGTTCGTCCGGATGTCGGAGATGAGGTTCAGCCCGTAGTGCTTGCGGTCCTCGGACACGTACGCGATGCCGTTGCGGATCGCCTCCTGCACCGTGCGGGTGCGGATCTTCTTGCCGTGCAGGTAGACGTGGCCCGAGATGTCGCGGCCGTACGACTGGCCGAACAGGCTCATCATGAACTCGGTGCGGCCGGCGCCCATAAGACCGGCGATGCCCACGATCTCCCCCGCCTTGACCGAGATGGACGCGTCGTCCACGACCATGCGGTCTGCCTGCGTGGGGTGGCGAACGCTCCAGTTCTCGACGCGGAAGATCTCCTCGCCGATCTGCCGCGTTCGCTCGGGGAAACGGTGGTCGAGCGAGCGCCCCACCATTCCCCGGATGATCCGGTCCTGTGTGGCATCCGGTCCGTGCATGTCGATCGTCTCGATCGACTCGCCGTCGCGGATGATCGTCGTCGAGTCGGCGACCGCCTCGATCTCGCCGAGCTTGTGGCTGATGATGATGCAGGTGATCCCCTGATCGCGCAGCTCGCGCAGCAGCCCGAGCAGGTGCTCGGAGTCGGTGTCGTTCAGGGCGGCGGTGGGCTCGTCGAGGATGAGCAGCTTGACGTCCTTCGTCATCGCCTTCGCGATCTCGATCAGCTGCTGCTTGCCGACGCCGAGCTCGCCGACGGGGGTCGTCGGGTTCTCGTTCAGGCCCACGCGCGCCATGTAGTCGGCCGCCTCGTGGTTCGCCTGGTTCCAGTCGATCAGTCCCCCGCGCACGCGCTCGTTGCCGAGGAAGATGTTCTCGGCCACCGACAGGTGAGGCACCAGGGCGAGCTCCTGGTGGATGATCACGATGCCGCGGTGCTCCGAGTCGCGGATCGTCAAGAAGGACACCTTCTCGCCGTCGAACAGGATGTCTCCGCCGTAGCTGCCGTGCGGGTACACGCCCGACAGCACCTTCATGAGCGTCGACTTGCCGGCGCCGTTCTCGCCGCAGATCGCGTGGATCTCGCCGCGCGCGACGCTCAGGTTCACGCCCTTGAGCACCTTGACGCCGGGGAAATCCTTGGTGATGCCACGCATCTCGAGGATCGCGTCAGTCATCGTCCGTCCCTTCGAGTGGGTTCGGCGGCGGGGTCCGCCGGGCGCGACGAGGTCGCGGCCCGGCGGACACCGCCGGAGAGGATCGTGCGGATTACTCCGCGACGCCTGCGGCGACCTCTTCGGCCGTCCAGTACTCCGAGTCGATGAGCAGCGACTGGATGTTGTCGGCCACCACGATGTCCGACTCGAGCGGGTACGAGGGAACGACCTTGACGCCGTTGTCGTACGTCTCGGTGTCGTTCGCCTCGGGATCGCCGCCCTCGGCGTAGGCCTCGGCCGCCTTGACGGCCTCAGTGGCGAGCTTGCGCGTGTCCTTGAAGATCGTCGCGAACTGCACGCCGTCGTTGATCAGCTTCACCGAGGCGATCTCGGCGTCCTGGCCCGAGACGATGGGCAGACCGGCCTCGATGTTCTCGCCGTAGCCCGCGTTCTGCAGGGCCGTGATGATGCCGCGCGAGATGCCGTCGTAGGGGGCGAGCACGCCGTGAAGCGGCTTCGAGCCGCCGCCGTACGTCGAGGTGAGCAGGTCCTCCATGCGCTTCTGGGCGGTCGCGCCGTCCCAGCGGAGCGTGGCGACCTGGTCCATCGAGGTCTGACCCGAGCCGACCGTGAGGCGGCCGTCCTCGAGGAAGGGCTTCAGGGTGTCCATCGCGCCGTTGAAGAAGAAGGCCGTGTTGTTGTCGTCGGGCGAACCGGCGAACAGCTCGATGATCTTCTTGTCCTTGAGGCCCGTGTCCTTGCCCTCGGCGTCCATGTAGCCGAGGGCCTGGAGCAGCGAGGTGGCCTGCTGCACGCCGACCTCGTAGTTGTCGAAGGTGACGTAGAAGTCGACGTTCTCGGTGCCGTTGATCAGGCGGTCGTAGGCGATGACCGGGATGCCCTTGGCGGCCGCGGCCTCGAGCTGGCTGGCCAGCGCGGTGCCGTCGATCGACGCGATGATCAGGATGTCGGCACCCTTGGTGACCATCTGCTCGATCTGCTGCTGCTGCGTGGGGATGTCGTCGTTCGCGTACTGCAGGTCGACGCCGTAGCCGGCCTCCTCGAGCTGCGACTTGACGGCCTGGCCGTCGTTGATCCAGCGCTCCGACGTCTCGGTCGGCATGGCGACGCCGACCGTGAGGTCGTCCGCGGCCTCTCCGCTGCCGCCGTCGCCCGCGGGGGCGGTGGAGCCGCTGGCGCAGCCCGCCAGGCCGACGGCGAGGGCGATCGCGCCCGTGGTGGTGATGAACTTCAGACCGAGACGGGTCCGTGCGGTTCGCTTCATTGCTGTGCCTCTCCTCTTCGAGATCCGGGTCAGGGCACACGGGGTGGTTATATGTTAGCGCTCACATACGGAATGTGCACGTTCACACGAGGCACGATACATCCCGGCTCCCCGCGCGGAGGCAAGGAGCCGGGATGTCGACGGCGGATTTCAGTCCTGAGAGGCACCCTCCTCGGGGGCGAGACGCAGGATCGACCACGACACGGGCGGCAGCGTGACCGACAGCCGCTCCCCCTCGAGCCCCGCCGATTCGTTCGGCTGCGGCAGCACGGTGTCGGCGTCATCCGCGGTGGCCGCCCAGGTGTGATCCGGGTGCGAGAGGGTCAGCGCCTCCACGAACCGCATGCCGCCGAGGCCGCGAAGCCCGACCTCGAGGGCGACCTCGTCGCTCGTCGAGCGGTTCACGACGAGCACAACGACCTCGCCCCTCTCGGCGTCGTGCGTGGCCACCGCGTCGACCACGCCCGCCTCGCCGTACTTCGCGGTGTCGTAGGTCGGCGTCTCGAGGGCCACCCGCAGCACGCTTCCCTTCGCGTGGCGCGCGGTGAGGGCGAACGGGTGGAAGATCGTCTGGCGCCAGGTGCGACCGCCCGGCTCCGTCATGATCGGCGCGATGACGTTGACGAGCTGCGCCTGCGAGGCCGCGTGCACCCGGTCGGTGTGACGCAGCAGCGAGATCAGCAGGTTGCCCACGACGACCGCGTCGGCGACGTTGTACTTGTCCTCGAGCAGGACGGGCGCGACGGGCCAGTCGTCGCCCTCCGGCGTCTTCGACTCGGCGCGCTTCTGGTACCAGACGTTCCACTCGTCGAACGAGATGGCGATCCGCTTGTCGTGCTTGCCCGCCGCGCGCACGGCGTCGGCGGTCGCGACCACCGACTCGATGAAGTGGTCCATGTTCACGGCCGAGGCGAGGAAGGATCCGAGATCGCCGTCCTCCTCGTAGTAGTAGACGTGGGCCGAGACGAAGTCGACGTGCTCGTAGGCCTCCGTGAGCACCGTGTGCTCCCAGGAGCCGAAGGTCGGCATCACCGATGACGACGAGCCGCAGGCGACCAGCTCGAGGTCGGGGTCGACCATCCGCATCGCCCGTGCGGTCTCGGCCGCGAGGCGGCCGTACTCCTCGGCGGTCTTGTGGCCGATCTGCCACGGCCCGTCCATCTCGTTGCCGAGGCACCACATCCGGATGCCGTGCGGCTGCTCCGTGCCGTTCGCTCGGCGCAGGTTCGCGAAGTGCGTGTCGGACGTTCCGTTGCAGTACTCGAGCAGATCGAGCGCATCCTGCACGCCGCGGGTGCCGAGGTTGACCGCCATCATCGGCTCGACGCCCGCCGAGCGGCACCACCGCACGAACTCGTCGACGCCGACCCAGTTGGGCTCGGTCGAGTGCCACGCGAGGTCGAGCCGGCGCGGCCGCTGGTCGACGGGGCCGATGCCGTCCTCCCAGCGGTACCCCGAGACGAAGTTGCCGCCGGGATAGCGCACGGTCGTGACACCGAGCTCACGGGTGAGCTCGAGCACGTCGCCGCGGAAGCCGTCGGCGTCGGCCGTGGAGTGACCGGGCTCGTGGATGCCCGTGTAGACGCAGCGCCCCAGGTGCTCGACGAACGAGCCGAAGGTGCGCGGCCGGACGGGGCCGACGGTGAAGGCGGGATCGACCGTGACGGAAGCGGTCAGCATGAAGGTTCCTTTCGACGTGCGGGAAGAGATCGGGGGCGCCGCCGTCGGCGACGCCCCCGACAGAGAGAGCGGCGGATCAGCCCAGTTCGTTCTCGAGGTCGGTCTGCGCCTGCTCGAGGACCTCCTGCGCCGGCACGCCGTTCTCGAACGCCTCGTTGAGGGTCACGGTGCGGAACAGGTTGTCGACCGAGGGCCAGTTCGGCGACGAGAACGACTCCCAGTGTCCGATCCCGTCCTTGACCTCGTTGAGGACGTCGAACAGGTTGGTCTGGAAGTACTTGTTGAACTTGTTGTCGGGGTTGTGGGTGACGGCCTCGTCCTCCCACACCGACATGTTCACCGGGTCGAAGCCGAGCTCCTCCCAGACGGCCACGTTGGCCTCGGGCGAGAGCTTCGCGAACGCCAGCCAGTCGGCGGCGATGTCGGCGACCGGCGAGGAGCCGATCACTGCCGTGCCCGTGCCGCCGCCGCCGATCGTCTGCACGGCCGCGTTCTCGGGGACCGGCGCCGGGGCGATCGCGATCTTGCCGGCGAGGTCGGGCATGTAGTCGACGAACCGCGAGGTGTACCAGGCCGGATAGACCACGGCCGCGTAGTCGCCGCTGTTGATGGCTCCGTAGGCCTGCTCGTCGTCCGGGCTGCCGCCGGGGATCGTCGAGATGGCGCCGGCGTCCTTCATCTCCTGGAGCATCGAGATGGTCTCGACCGCCTCGGGGCTGTCGACCTGCGGAGTGTCGCCGTCCATCCACTCGCCGCCGAGCTGCGCGGTGATGAGCGGCTCGACGAACGTCACCGCGGTCTCGGCGATGCCGAAGGCCTTGCCGGTGGCCTCGTTGTAGGTCTGGCCCGCCGCGCTGAAGTCGTCCCACGTCTCGATCGTCGTGTAGTCGATTCCGGCGCCCTCGAGCAGCTCGGTGTTGTAGAACGCGACGAACGCCCCGACGTGCGTGGGGAACGCGTAGATCGAGCCGTCCTTGGAGTACAGGTCGAGGCGGGCCTGGACGATGTCCTCGACATAGGGCTCGGCGACCTCGGTGAGGTCGCCGAGCGGCGGGTTCTCGCCGCGCACGAAGTTCGCGAACTTGTTCACCTCGATGTCGACGACGTCGGGAAGACCCTCGCCCGCGTTCAGCGCGAGCTGCAGGTTGTTGTGCATCTCCTCGTACGGGTAGACCGTGATCTTGAGGTCGATGGCGCGGTCGGGGTTCTCGGCGTTCCAGGCCTCGGCCATCGCCTCGTAGTAGGCCGCGTGGACGTCGGCGAACACCCACATGTCGACGACGGTCGAGCCGTCCTCGTTCACTTCGGGTGCGGCCGCTTCGCCGCCGCTGCATCCCGCCAACGCGCCGGTCGCGAGCGCGAGCACCGCGGCCATCGGGATGATCCTTCGTCGGTTCATCATGATCTCCTTCGATCGTGCTGTGTGTGAGAGGAAACGAACGTGTCAGCCCTTGACCGCGCCGGCGGTCATGCCCTCGATGAAGTAGCGCTGGAATGCGAGGAAGAGCAGGAGGATCGGCACGAGCGAGAAGAACGCTCCGACGATCAGCAGGTCGTAGTTGTTGCCGTGCGGCGTCAGCAGGGTGTTCAGTCCGATAGGCAGGACGAACTTGTCCGAGCTGCGAAGCACCAGCAGCGGCCACAGGAAGTTGTTCCAGCACATCATCCCGTTCAGGATCGCCATCGCCGCGATGGCCGGCTTCGCGATGGGGAGCACGAGGCGGAAGAAGATCCCGAACTCCGTGACGCCGTCGACGCGACCCGCTTCGACGATCTCGTAGGGCACCCCGAGGAAGTACTGGCGGAAGAAGAAGATCGTCATCGCGTGCGCCAGGAACGGCAGGAAGATCACGACGAAGGTGTCGGCCAGCTCGAAGTCGTTGACCTGCATGTACAGCGGCAGCATCAGCATCTCGAACGGCACGGTCATCACGATCAGGACGGCGATGAACACGATCCGCTTGCCGCGGAACTCGTACATCGCGATCCCGTACGAGACGAACGAGCTGACGAGCAGCGTCAGCACCACCTGCACGGCGGTCAGCCACAGGCTGTTCCAGAACCAGCGGAAGTAGTCGCCCGACTCGGTGAAGAGGATCCGATAGCTGTCGAGGTCGAACGAGAGGAAGTCGATCGCGAAGCTCACGCCGCTCCGGATGAGCGATCCGCCGTCCTGGAACGTGCCCAGAAAGATCGCGATGATCGGGATGAGGGCGATGACGGCGATCAGGATCAGGAACGCCGCCTGGATCGCGCTCGCCCAGCGAAGGGCCGGCGGCAGCGCCCGCTTCTCGTCGATGACCGTGATGTTCGCGCGC
Source organism: Microbacterium paludicola (assembly GCF_039529675.1). Taxonomy (NCBI): domain Bacteria; kingdom Bacillati; phylum Actinomycetota; class Actinomycetes; order Micrococcales; family Microbacteriaceae; genus Microbacterium; species Microbacterium paludicola. The sequence continues at coordinate 85,543 of NZ_BAAANG010000018.1, read as the reverse complement.
GTCTCGGTCATCGCGCCGTCTCCTTCCGGAACGTGCCCACCATCGTGAGCTGCGTGATGTTGATGATCAGGACGACGAGGAGGAGCACGACTCCGACCGCGGAGGCGAAGCCCATGTCGTTCTGCTGGATGCCCTGGCGGTAGAGGTATCCGATGATCGTGAGGCCCTGATTGTTCGGCGATTGGTTGCCGCCGTAGAGCATGAAGCTCTCGGTGAACATCGCCAGGCCGCCGTAGATGCTGATCGTGATGACGTACACGATCGTGGGCTTGAGGTTCGGCACGGTGATGTGGAAGAACTGCTGGATGCGTCCCGCGCCGTCGATCGCCGCGGCCTCGTAGTACTCGCGCGGGATCGCCTGCATCCCGGCGAGGAAGTACATCGTGTTGACGCCCGTCCAGCGCCAGACCGCGAGCACAAGGAGCACGATGAGGCCCGGGACGTCCTCGCGCAGCCACCGCACGGGGCCGAAGCCGAAGAAGTCGAGGATCTGGTTGATCATCGCCGAGTCGCTCTCGGAGAACATGAGCCGGAAGACGAGACCCGCGACGACGAGCGACGTGAGCGCCGGCACGAACAGCGACGCCTTGAAGAAGTTCTTGACGCGCTCGCTGCCGATCTTCGAGTTGAGGATCGCCGCGAGCACCAGGGGGATCGGGATGAGCAGGACGAGCGTCAGCACCATGTAGCGGAAGCTGTTGCCGACCGCCTGCCAGAACACGCGGTCGCCGACCATCCGCTCGTAGTTCTTCAGCCCGATGAAGTTCGCCTGGCCGTAGAGGAGCTCCTGGAAGCTCATCATGAACGACCGGGCGATCGGCACGGCCCAGAAGACAAGCAGGGTGATGACGAACGGCAGCACGAACAGATACGGTGCGGCCTTCTTCGAGTACAGCAGTCGCTTCATCGCGCCTTCCTCGGTGCGGGGGTGACGACGATGTCACCGCGTCCTTTTTACATCGATGTAAACCGGCGCGCAAGAGGAAGTCGCAAGAGGATTTCCCCGCGGGTTCGGAAACCGGCGATCCCCCACGCGAGGGCGGGCGCGATCAGCGCGCGGTCGACCCCCGCGGCACGACCTCGAAGTCGGCCACGACGAGCCGCGGCGGGCGCGTCTCCCCCGCGATCCTCTCGATCAGCAGGTCGACGGCGACGCGGGCGGTCTGCTCACGGCCGGGCGCGATCGAGCTCAGGGTCGGCGCCGAATAGCGCCCCTCCTCGATGTCGTCGAAGCCGACGACGGCGACGTCGTGCGGAACGGAGATACCGCGCTCGTGGAGCTCGTGGAGCGCACCGAGGGCGAGCGCGTCGTTCATCGCGAACACGCCGTCGACGGGCGCTCCCGAGTCGAGCACGCGCGCCATCGCGGCTGCGCCCGTGGATCTGCGCCAGCGTCCTGCCTCGCCCACGAGCCGCGGATCGTGCAGCTGTCCGGCATCCGCGAGGCCGGCGAGGTAGCCCTCGAAGCGCAGAGCGGCCGAACCCATCCGCTCGCCCTCGTGCGCGCCGAGCACGGCGATGTGCCGGCAGCCGCGCTCGACCAGGTGCAGCGTGGCAGCCCTCGCCGCCTCGCGGTTGTTCATCGTCACGTGGTCCACCGGGGCACCGAACACCCGCTCGCCGAGCATGACGAGGGGGTAGTCGAGGTCGTCGAAGGGCGACAGATCGGCGGGGTCCATCGTCATCGGCGAGAACAGCAGCCCGTCGGTCAGCTGACGCCGGGCGCTGCGCAGTGCGTCGAGCTCGTGCTCGCCGGCAGGGCCGGTGTGCTCGATCAGGAGCACGAGGTCACGCGCCTCGGCCGCCCGCATGAAGGTGTCGGCGAGTTCCGCGAAGTACGGGTTCCGCAACTCCGGGATGGCGAGGCCGATCATCCCCGTGCGGCCTCGGCGGAGGTTGCGCCCGGCGACGTTCACGCGATAGCCGAGCTCGGCGATCGCGGTCTCCACGCGTCCGCGCGTCTCGGGCCGGATGTGCACGAACCCGTTCACGACGTTCGAGACGGTCTTCACCGAGACCCCGGCACGATCCGCGACATCGCGCATCGTCACCGACATGCGTCCTCGCCTTCGTGCGCGCCGCGGGCGCGGCGCTCCAGCGCATTCTATTCACACGCCGCGAGCACGGCGGCGCGGCCCCGCCTCATCGGGGCCGCGCCGCCGGCGCCGCTCAGAGCCCCTGGGCGAGGCGGTGGTACGCCGCGTTCCAGCGCACCTGGTCGGCGAAGCCGCGGCGCGTGGTGGACTCGTCGATCACGAGCAGCTCGCAGCGCGCGATGTCGGCGAACACCTCGAACGCCTCGACGCCCGCCGCGGTGGACAGCACCGTGTGGTGCGCGCCGCCCGCGGTCAGCCACGCCTCGGCCGACACCTCGAACGACGGGCGCGGCTGCCACACCGCGCGCGCGACCGGCAGGTGCGGCAGCGGCGCGGGCGGGGCGACGACGTCGACGACGTTGGCCGTGAGACGGAAGCGGTCGCGCATGTCGGCGAGCGAGACGACGACGGCGCCCTCGGTGGCGTCGGCGTCGAACACCATGCGCACCGGGTCCTCCTTGCCGCCGATGCCGAGCGGGTGGATCTCGACCTTCGGCTTCGAGGTCGTCAGCGACGGGCAGATCTCGAGCATGTGCGCGCCGAGGATCAGCTCGGCCCCGGGCGTGAGGTCGTAGGTGTAGTCCTCCATGAGCGACGCGCCGCCGGGCAGCCCCTCGCCCATGACCTTCGCCGCCCGCACGAGCACGGCGGTCTTCCAGTCGCCCTCGGCGCCGAAGCCGTAGCCCTTGGACATCAGGCGCTGCACGGCGATACCCGGCAGCTGACGGAGGTCGCCGAGGTCCTCGAAGTTGGTCGTGAACGCCTTGGCGCCGACCTCGCCGAGGAACGTCTCGAGCGCGATCTCCTGGCTCGCGGCGTAGCGGAGCGACTCGTGGCGCTCTCCCCCGCGTCGCAGTTCGGGAACGACGTCGTAGAGGTCCTCGTACTCGGCGACGAGCGCGTCGATGTCCTCCTCGGCGACCGCTGCGACCGCTGCCACCAGGTCGTTCACGCCGTAGGTGTTGACCGAGACGCCGAAGCGCAGCTCGGCTTCGGTCTTGTCGCCCTCCGTGACCGCGACGTTGCGCATGTTGTCGCCGAAGCGCACGAGCTTCAGCTCGTGCGTGGCGGCCCAGCCCGCGGCCCCGCGGATCCAGGTGCCCACGCGGCGCTGGACGGCGGGGTTCGAGACGTGGCCGACGACCGTGGTGCGCGCGACGCCCAGGCGCGTGGCGAGGTAGGCGTACTCGCGGTCGCCGTGCGCGGCCTGATTGAGGTTCATGAAGTCGAAGTCGATGCTGTCCCACGGAAGCTCGACGTTCGCCTGCGTGTGAAGGTGCAGCAGCGGCTTGCGCAGCGCGTCAAGGCCGGCGATCCACATCTTCGCGGGGCTGAAGGTGTGCATCCACGTGATCACGCCGAGGACGCGGCCGTCGGCGTTCGCGTCGAGCATCGCGCGGCGGATCGACGCGGAGTCCTTCAGCACAGGCTTCCACACGATCGTCGCCGGCACGTCGGCCGACGCGTCCAGCGCGCGGGCGACCTCCTGCGACTGCTCGGCGACCTGGCGCAGTGTGTCCTCGCCGTAGAGATCCTGGCTGCCGGTGAAGAACCAGATCTCGCGGTCCGCGTAGGGCTTGCTCATTCGTGTTCCTTTCGGGGCCGGCGTCAGCGCTGGCCGTAGACGTTCTGGTAGCGGTCGTAGAGGGAGTCGATCGCCTGCTGCGGGATGGGCAGCGGGTCGCCCAGCTGGCGCGAGATGTGCACCGTGCGGGCGACCTCCTCGAGCAGGACGGCGGCCTTGACGGCCGACTTCGCGTCGCGGCCGATCGTGAAGGGCCCGTGGTTCTGCATCAGGACCGCCGAGCTGCGGTGGTCCTTCAGCGTCTCGACGATGCCCCGGCCGATCGAGTCGTCCCCGATGATCGCGAACGGGCCGACGGGGATCGGACCGCCGAACTCGTCGCCCATCATGGTGAGCACGCAGGGGATCTCCTCCCCGCGCGCCGCCCACGCCGTGGCGTAGGTCGAGTGCGTGTGCACCACTCCCCCGACCTCGGGCATGTGGCGGTAGACGTACGCGTGGGCGGCGGTGTCGGACGACGGGTTGCGCGTTCCCTCGACCAGGTTGCCGTCGAGGTCGCACACGACGATCGCCGCGGCGTCGAGGTCGTCGTACGAGACGCCCGAGGGCTTGATGACGAGCAGATCGGGATGCCCGTCGACGCCGGGCACGCGCTCGGACACGTTGCCCGCGGTCCAGACCACGAGCTCCCAGCGCGGCAGCTCGGCGTGCAGGGCGGCGACGCGCTCGCGCGCCTGCTCGACGGCGGCCCGCATCTCGGCGGGGATGGCGGCGGGCTCGGTCACTTCGACTCCCTTCGGTCGCTCAGTGCGACGCATCAGTTCTCCTTCAGAGCAGGGTCGGGTCGGGCGGTCCGGATCAGCGGACGGCGTCGATGGCGGCGCGCTCGGCAGCGAGCCCGGCGCTCCATCGCTCGAGGTAGCGGGCGTGGTCGGCGATCTCGGCCGGAGTCGGCTCCGCGGTCGTGGTCTCGGCGCCGGCGAAGACCTCGGCGTCGAGCCAGGCGGCGAGGTCGCGCTCGTCTCCCTCGGCCACCGCGCGGCGGTACGCGGCGAGCACTGCCATGCCCCAGGCTCCGCCCTCGCCGGCGGTGTCTCCCACGACGACCGGAGCGCCGAGGGCGGCGGCGAGCAGTCGCTGCGCGACGCCCGCGGTGCGGAAGAGGCCGCCGTGCGCGAACATCGCGTCGATCGCCACGTCCTCCTCGGCCAGCGTGCGCATCCCCAGCGCGAGGGTGGCGAACACCGCTCGCAGCTGCGCGCGCATGAAGCCGCCCAGGGTGAGGCGCGAGCCCGGCGTGCGGACGAACAGCGGCCGGCCCTCCGGCAGCTCGGCGATCGGCTCGCCCGACAGGTGGTTGTACGCGAGCAGGCCGTCGTCGACGCCCTCCTCGAGCGCGCCGGCGAGGAGGGCGGCGAACACATCGTCGCTCGATGCGGACGATCCGATCGCGGCCGCGAACTCGCCGAACAGGTCGGCCCACGAGCCGAGCTCGCTCGCGCCGTTGTTGCAGTGGACCATGGCGACCGGATCGCCCGCGGGTGTTGTCACGATGTCGATGTCGGCGTGGGCGCGCGAGAGCGCCTTCTCGAGCACGACCATCGCGAAGATGCTGGTGCCGGCGCTGACGTTGCCGGTGCGCGGAGTGACGGCGTTCGTCGCCACCATGCCGGTTCCGGCGTCGCCCTCGGGCGGGCAGAACTCCGCTCCCGGCTGCAGCGTGCCGGTCGGGTCGAGCAGCGCGGCGCCCGCGGCGGTCAGACGACCGGCGTCCGCTCCGGCCGGCAGCACGGCGGGGAGCACGTCGGACAGCCGGATGCGCTCGGCCCCCGCGGCCGCGATCCGCTCGTCCGCGATCCGCAGGAGCGCCTCGTCGTAGCCGCCCGTCGCGGGATCGATCGGGAACATCCCGGAGGCGTCTCCCACCCCGAGCACCCGGCGCCCGGTGAGCTGCTCGTGGACGTAGCCGGCCAGGGTCGTGACGTGCGCGATCCGCGCGACGTGGGCCTCGCGATCCAGGACCGCCTGGTGCAGGTGCGCGACCGACCACCGCAGCGGGATGTTGACGCCGAGCGCCTCGGACAGCTCGCCCGCCGCCCGCGCGGTGTTGACGTTGCGCCAGGTGCGGAACGGCACGAGCAGCTCGCCGGCGTCGTCGAACGCGAGGTAGCCGTGCATCATCGCCGACACGCCGATCGAGCCGACCGTCGCGGGCCGCACGCCGTGGCGCTCCTCCGCATCGGAGACGAGCTCGGCGAACGCCGAGCGCAGGCCGTCGTGCACCGCGTCGAGCGAGTACGTCCACAAGCCGTCGACGAGCTCGTTCTCCCAGGCATGGGATCCGGCGGCGACGGTCGTGTCGTCGAGGGCGATCAGGCACGCCTTGATGCGGGTCGAGCCGAGCTCGATGCCGAGCGCCGTGCGCCCCGCCCGGATGTCGTCGGCGATCGCCGTGTCCGTCTCCGCATGCGTCATCGCAGTGCTCCGTTCCCTGGGCAGCGCCGCCCGCTCCTCGATCGTCCTCGCGGCAGGTCCGCCGCGGATCGAGTATATGTTAGCGCTCACATATCTGCTGTGGGCAAGTCGCATCGGCCCCGCAGGTTCAGGCGCGCGGTGCGCCGGTGCTGTCGCGGACGACGAGCTCGGGGGCGATCAGGGCGACGAGCCCGCCGGCGTCCTGCGAGGGGTCCTCCGACCAGTGGTCGAGCAGCGCATGGATCGCGGCCTCCCCCACGGCGGCGAACGGCTGACGCACCGTTGTGAGGGCCGGCACGAGGAACCCGCTGCCGTCGATGTCGTCGAAGCCCACCAGCGAGACGTCCTCGGGCACGCGGACGCCGCGCTCCCAGAACGCCCGGAGCAGACCCATGGCGAGGTAGTCGTTCGCGGCGAAGACCGCGGTGGGGCCGCCCGCCGTGCGCAGGTCGGCGGCGAGTCGCATGCCCGCGTCGTATCCGCGCTTCGCCGACCATCCCCCGGCGGCGACGAGCTGCGGCTCGAGGCCCCGCTCTGCGAGCAGCCGCCGGTGCCCTTCGGCGCGCTGTGCCGCGTCGTACCACCCGTCGGGACCGGCGACGTGGACGATGCGCTCGTGGCCGAGACCCAGCAGGTGCTCGGTCGCGAGCATCGCGCCGCCGACCTGATCCACCGCCACATATCGGATGGGCGACTCCTCGGGGATGTCGGGCCGGGCCGCCACCACGACGACCGGCACCGCGGGGGCCACGTCGTCCATGAGGTGGGCCACCTCGTCGAGCGGCGCGACGACGACGACGCCGTCGACACCCTGGCTCATCAGCTGCTCGAACACGGGACGCGCCGATCCCGCCCCGGAGAGCGATCCGACCGAGATGTAGTAGCCCTCGGCCCGCGCGGCGGCCTCGATCGCCAGCACCGTGCTCGTCGGCCCGTAGTGCGTCGTACCGGCCGTCAGCACACCGATCGTCGCGGTGCGCGCCGTGACGAGGGCCCTCGCGGCCTGATTGCGCCGGTAGCCGAGCGCGTCGATGGCGGCCTGCACCCGGTCGCGCGTGTCGGGGCGGACGTAGGCGTGCCCGTTCAGCACCCGCGACACCGTCTGGTGCGAGACGCCCGCGCGCTCGGCGACATCCGCCATCGACGGCGGGCGGGTACCTCGCATGGCGCTCCTCGCGGATCGGGGCGGGGCCGGAGACCGGCCACCGGACGTCATCGCGCGGGCACGCGACGCTGCGGACCCAGCGTACCGGCGGCGGGCGCGACCGCCGGGCGGCTCACTGCGGGTACGGCGTCTCGCCGCGCGCGAGCATGGCCACGAGCTTCTCGATGCGGTTCGCGCGGCTCGTCGCGCTCGGCGCGGTGTGCACCCGGTGGAGCACCGCGTACCGGTTCTGGGCGTTCAGCCCCGCGAACCGCTCGGCGACCGCCGGGGCCGCGGCCAACGCGGCGGCGAGGTCATCCGGCACCTGCGCGAACGCCTGCGGCCCATACGCGCGATCCCAGCGCCCGTCGGCCTTGGCCCTGTCGATCTCGGCCTGCCCGCGCGGCCTCATCCGACCTTCGGAGATCAGCCGCTCGACGATGCCGACGTTCCGCTCGGACCAGATGGAGGTCTTCCGCCGCGGCGTGAAGTGCTGACGGAACACCGCCTGGTCGATGCTCTGCCGACGCCCGTCGATCCATCCGCTACAGAGCGCCTCGTCGAGCGCCTGGGCGTAGGTGAGCGACGTGGGAGATGTCGTCCCCTTCTTGGCGAGCATCAGCCAGATGCCGTCGGAGTCGCCCTCGTGCAGGTCGAGCCACGCGCGCCAGGCCGCGGCGTCCTCGACGACAAGCTGCTCCGGCTCTGCGCTCACACGCACATCGTAGGCAGGGCCGCCGACATCACCATCCGGCCCGACCGGTGCCGCCCGGCCTCCCGGGCCGAGCGGCACCGACGAAGGGATCAGGCGGCGACGGACAGCTTCTCGGCGAGCGTCCTGCCGTGCGCCTCGGCCGCGGCGTGGGCGTCGGCGAGGTTCTTGTGCGCGAGCTCGACGAGGTCCGCCATCGCGGGGTTTCCCTCCGCGAGCGTCAGCTCGGCCTCGATGACCTCCAGGTCGAAGCCCCACACGTCCTGGATCACGCGCTTGTACCAGTCGGTCGCGTGGTCCCAGCCGAAGCGAGGCATCCCCTCGCCGTCGCGGCTGAGCCGGCGGCACCGCTCACCGCGGGGTGTAGTGCACCGTCTGCATGACGATGAGGCCGTCGCGGACGACGAAGCTGTCGGCGCCGTCGCAGACGGCGGCGTCACCGCTGCTCGCCGACCACTGCAGGAAGCCGTACTCGCCCGAGACCATCGTCGTGTCGTACGCGAACTCGGCGTCGCCCACGATCCGATCCAGCTCACCGGCGCACTGCATCACGCCCTCGTGCCCCCGGAACTCCCCTGACCCGGTGAGCATCACGACATCCTGCGAGTAGTTCGAGAGATCCCCCTCGACGTCGCCCTGAAGTCGCTTCATCAGATGAGCGTGCAGCACCTCGGTCGTCGACCTCATCCGTCCTCCTTCGCGCGTCGTCGTCCCGACCGTAGGGCGCACCGCGCCGACCGGCCAGGGGGTTGCGCCGCAGCCGCTCCTGGCGCCTACGGTGGACCGAGCATGACCTGATTCGGATGCGTGCTGCGCTCGAGCCGGCATGATCCGATCGGCGGGAGGGGGCCGGGATGAAGCGGGTGACGGTCGAGTCGAGCGTGATCGCGGAAGTGGGTTACGACCCCGAGCTCTCCGCGATGGACGTGCTGTTCACCACCGGCGAGCTGTACCGCTACTACGCCGTTCCGCCTTCCGTGCACCGGGGCCTCCTCGGTGCGGACAGCCCCGGCGCGTTCTTCAGCCAGCGGGTGCGCGACGTCTATCCGGTCGAGCACGTCGGGCTCGGCTGACGCGCACGAGAAAGCGGCCCCCGCCATCCGGAGGATGACGAGGGCCGCTCTGCGGCGTCTGTCAGGCGCGGCCGAACTGCCCCGAGGCCGGGCAGTCGAACGGATCGCGCGCGGCGAGACCGACACGGTTGAGGTACTCGATCACGATGCCGTACGAGCGCAGCAGCGTGGTCTCGGTGTACGGCACGTCGTGCGAGATGCAGTAGTCGCGTACGATCTCGCGCGCCTTCGCCAGATGCGGGCGAGGCATGTTCGGGAAGAGGTGGTGCTCCACCTGGTAGTTCAGGCCGCCCATGAGCCACGTCGCCCACCAGCCGCCGGAGACGTTGCGCGAGGTGCGCACCTGCTTCGAGAAGAAGTCGAGCTTCGCGTCGGGTGCGATGATCGGCATCCCCTTGTGGTTCGGCGCGAACGACGCTCCCATGTAGACGCCGAAGACCGCGAGCTGCACGCCGATGAAGGCGAAGGCCATGCCCAGCGGAAGGAGGAGGAAGACCGGCACGATCACGGCCGCGAGGCGCACCGCGATGAGTCCGAGCTCCAGCCAGCGGCCCTTGACCGGTCCGCGGGCGAACAGGTGCTTGAGCCCCAGCACATGCAGGTTCAGTCCCTCGAGCGTGAGCAGCGGGAAGAACAGCCAGCCCTGCCGGCGCGTGATCCAGCGCAGCGGGCCGCGCGTCTTGGCGGCATCGACCTCGAGGAACGAGACCGTGTCGAACTCGATGTCCGGATCCTTGCCGACGCGGTTGGGGTTGCCGTGGTGGCGCGTGTGCTTCGCGTCCCACCAGGACAGGCTGATCCCGACGACACCGGCCGCGAGGATCCGCGCGAGGCGCAGGTTCGCAGGACCACTGGAGAGGATCTGGCGGTGCGCTGCCTCGTGGGCAAGGAAGGCGACCTGCGTGAACAGGATGCCGAGCGCGGCGGCCATGAGCAGCTGGAACCAGCTGTCTCCGAGCAGGATGAACCCGGTGATGACGCCGCCGAAGCAGACGGCGAGAGCGGCACCGACGAGGGCGTAGAACCAGCCGGCGCGACGCAGCAGCCCGGTCTCCTTCACCACCTGCGACACCTGGGTGTAGGCCTTCGCGAGCGGCGGGAAATCACCGGCGCCGGAGTACGTCTGGCGGATCGGACCGAGCCGAGCCGGGGGTGCGGACGTGAGCGTGGTCGTGGAGATGGGTCAACCCCTGTCGATCGGTTCGGCCGTCACAGACCTCGGAGCCAAAGGCAGATCGCCGATCGCTTGAGGCCCACGCTACAGGTGGTGCCATGCGGACGCGGGAATACTCGGCCGATGCATCATCGATGTCCAGGCCGCCGCCAGCATGCGTTCACCGTTCAGGCATGCGTCCGCGCGCGGGAGCGACGGCGTCGCCCCGCGGCGGTGGTGCGCGGGCGCGACGCCGCGGCCGGAGCGAGGTGCGCGTGCAGCGCATCCTGGGCGTCCCGGCGCGAGCGGTAGACGCCCAGCGGCTCGGCATGGGCGCTGTGCAGGGCGTAGCCGCTGTCGGTCACGGCGATGTAGCCGGCGAACTCGTCATCGACGGTCGCGACGTACACGTCCTCGTCGGCCTGCTTCCAGAGCAGGGCCGGCGCGGCGACGGCGCGAGCAGGGGCGGACGGGGCAAGGGGCAGTACGGAAGACATCAGGTCGTTTCATCACGGGCGATCTCGCCGTCACTGGCGGATCGCGGAGAAGGTCAGGGAGCGCGCGAGCGCATATCGCTCGGCGGGAGGATCACGCCCTTCGCCGAAGACGGCGGGCGGTTCCGCAGTGAAGCGGTGGATCCGGGTGACGCGGCGCCCGTGAGATGTCGGGCGGGAATGGCCGAAGCTGGCTGCCGCGTCGATCAAGCCTAGCCCACGAGGCTGGGCGCGGCCTGCGCGCCCGCTCAGGGAGCGGAGTGCCCCCGGCGGCGGACCATGCGCCAGTGGTTGCCCTCGTCCGTGCGATTGACCTCGAGCTCGTCGAGCACTGCCTCGGCGAGCGGCAGCCCGCGGCCGCCCTCCGCGTCCTCACCGGGCATCTGCTCGCCGAACGTGGGCGAGAACTCCTGGCCAGAGTCGTGCAGATCGGCGACGATCGCCTCGTCGGTGACGCGCACCTCGAAAAGCCAGCGCACCTCACCGCTCGGCACGCCGTGTTCCACGACGTTGTTCGCGATCTCGATCACCGCGGTCTCGAAGAGCATGAGATCCATCGGATCGAGCTCGGGATGCTCGGCGCCCACCCTCTCGAGGAGCGTGTGGAGGCGATGGAGCTCGGCCGGCACGGCGAAACCGTCGAGCGAGTAGTCACCAGCCATGCGCGCCAGCCTCACCCGTGTCGTGCGGGAAGCGGGTGCGGTCGACGGCGGAACGCATGACCTCGACAAGTGTGCCCACGATGGCCACCCTAGCCGCGCCTCCGGCTCGATCCCAGGACCTCCCGCGCGCAGACGGGATGTCAGCCGAGCGGCGCGCGGACGGGGTGATCCTGGCCGTCGAGGATCAACTGAGCCGCCGTCCCCGTGGCCGTGTTGATGACGACGGGCGCGAGCAGGTTGACGTGGACGCCATCGGCCCCCGGGTTCGCGACGACGAGCAGCAGCGCGTCGTCCGGCCGCTCGAGCGCGAGGTCGGCGGCCTGCTGATCGGTGAGCACGGGCGTGTAGCCGGCGACGACCGTGCTGGGGTCGACGAGGAACAGCCGCAGCTCGGCGTCGTCGCGCGCGCTGAGCGCGAACAGCCCCTCGGCACCCTCGATCGGCGCGAGGTCGAAGTCGGTGTGGGGCGCGAGGCCCGGGGGCGGGGACAGGAACGCGACGGCGGCACTCACGAGAGGAAGTCCATCAGCGTCGGCTGCAGCACGCGCCCGGTGACCTGCAGCGCCGAGCGGTACACGAGCTCCTGCGCCTGCAGCTGCACGAGCACCTCGACCGAGTCGACGTCCTCGACCGCGGCACGGCGGGTCTCGAGGGAGACGGACGTGTCCACGGCGATCCCCTTCGCTCGCTCGATCTGCGACTGGCGGGCGCCGACGGCGCCCTGGGAACTGAGCATACTTGTCGACCGCTCGTCGATCCGGCCCACATGCGCGGCGACGTTCTGGCCCGAGCGCAGGTCGGCGACGATGTCGTCGATGAGGGCGAACACCGAGTCGGGGCCGGTGCCGAAGACCTCTGCGCCGTCGGCATCCACGCGCACCGTGACCCCGTCGGACAGGCGCCGCTGCACCGAGGATCCGGGCTCGCCCGTGAAGGCGTAGCCGCCCGTGCCGTCGGCGGTGAAGGCCGCTCCCGCGTCGGAGGTGCCGGCGAACACCGAGCGCCCGAGGATCGACGTGTTCGCGTTGGCGAGCAGCTCCTCGCGGATGCCCTCGAGCTCGACGGCGATCGCCTCCTTCGCGGTGGCATCCAGCGCGCCGTCGTTCGCCCCCTGGAGCGTGAGATCCCGCGCGCGGCGCAGCAGCGCCACGCTCGACGAGATGGCGGAGTCGGCGGCCGTGACCCACGCGAGCCCGTCGTCGATGTTGCGCGCGTACTGGTTGTTGCGCGACTGCTCGGCATGCAGGCTCAGCGTCGTGGCGGCCGCCGAGGGGTCGTCGGAGGGCGCCAGGAAGGCGCGCTGCGACGTCGCCTGCTGCTGCAGTCGCGCCAGCTCGCTGAGGTTGGTCTGGAGGTGGCGCAGCGACGCCTGGGTCATCGTCTGCGCGGTCACGCGGGAGATCATCCTGCTCCTTGTTCGTGAGGCCGGTGGCTCAGCGGCCGACCAGGCCGGTGCGGTTGATGAGCACGTCGAGAGCTTCGTCGACGGCCGTGAGGACGCGCGCGGCGGCCTGATAGGCGGTCTGGTAGGTGAGGAGGGCGATGGTCTCCTCGTCGCCGTCGACGGCGGCCACCGACTGCTGGGTGGCGACCGAGGTCACCGCCGCGACCTCGGCGACGCTGGCGCGCTGGGCGTCGCCGGCGGTGGCGACGCCGAAGGACGTCACCGCGTCGGCCCAGATGGCATCGGGCGAGCCGGAGCCCGTGCCGATCTGCGAGATCGCGTCGGCGTTGGATCCGTCGTACGCCCCCGCGCCCGGCGCGGCGATGGCCAGCTCGGCTCCGCGCGTCGGCACCACGCGCAGCGACAGGGCCGCGGGGCCCGCGCCCTCGAGCGCGAAGAAGTCGCCGCCGGGCTGTCCGCCGGTCGTCAGGCCGGCGCGATGCTGCGCGTTCACGAGAGTGACGAGCTCGGTCGCGACGCGGTTGTACGCCTCGGCGACCCCGGCCAGCGTGCCGCCCTCGGATGCCGGGGCGAGCACGGACAGCGCGCCGCCGACCTCGCCGCCGACGATCGTCAGCTCGACGTCCGGGCGGTGCGCCCACGCCAGCGTGACCGCCTCGCCTTCCGCGATCCCGTTCGGTCCGTTCACGACAAGGTGACGGGCGTCGGCACCCGAGACGAGGGCGTTTCCGTCGATCCGCACCGTCATCGTGCTGTCGGGCTCGATGGTCGCCTGCGCGCCCGCCATGCGCGAGAGCCTCTCGACGAGCACGCCGCGACGATCCATCAGCTCGTTCGCCGAACGGCCCGAGTTCACCGCATCCCGGATCTCGCGGTTGAGCCCCGCGACCTGGTCGGCGATCGTGTTGATGTCGGCGACGCTGCGATCGACGCCCTCGCGCATCGCGCTCCACTGGGTGCTCGCGGCCGTATAGCCGGCCGCGACCCGGGAGGCGAGCTCACCGGCGCCGTTGAGGACGACGGCGGCCGCAGCCTCGGAGTCGGGTGTGTTCGACAGCCGCTGCCAGCTTCCCCAGAACTGCGACATGAGGTGCGCGAGCCCGGCCTCGGTGGGCTCGGCCATGGCGGCCTCGGCCGAGCGGGCGGCCTCGGCGCGGACCGTCCAGAACCCGGACGCGCCGAGCGCATCGCGCACCCGCGCGTCGAGGACCGCGTCGCCGAGTCGGCTGATCCCCTCCACCGCGACGCCCTGACCCGGGACGACGCCGGTGCTGAAGCGGCCCGCCTGGGCGACGCTCCCCACGGGCGAGGTGTCGAGCCGCTGGCGCGTGTATCCGGCGGACAGCTGGTTGGCGATGTTCTGCCCGGTCACCTCGATGCCGCGGCGCGCGGCCGCGAGCCCCGAGGCGGCGGTGTTGAGTCCGCTGAAGGTGGACATGTATCTCCGTTCGGATGCGGCGGTCAGAGGTCGGTGTCGAGCAGGCGCGGCGATGCGTCGCCGCGGGCGACGGAGCCGTCGGCGTCGTACTCGCCCGTCGGCACGCCGAGGGCCGCGATCGCCTCCTGCGTTGCCCGCACCGCGGCACGCAGGTGCCGCTCGTTGGCGTCGCGGCGTCCGGAGATCTCCGCGGCGAGATCCGTCATCGCGCGCAGGTGCTCGGTGAAGACCTCACGCCAGGCGTCGGTCGGCGCGTGATCGATCAGCTCCTGCAGGGTCGCCGACTCGGGGGCGCCCCACTCGTCGGCGACGGCCGCGACCTCGACGGCGCGGCCGAGACCTGCCTGCCGCATGCGGTCGAGGACCGCCTCCACCTCGCGCGAAGCGAGATGGATCCACCGCGACCCGCCCGCGGCAAGCAGCAGCTCCTGCTCCTCGAGCTTGAACAGAAGCATCTCGAGCAGCTCCCGCTCACGCCAGAGGTGCAGAGAAAGCTCGTTGGCTCCCATGATTCCCCGACCCGTCTCCCCCATCGATGACACGCCCCAGCAACGTGCTGAAGGTCACTATCGGCCCGGACGCGCTTACCGTTACGACCGTAGCCGGGAAGAGGTCCCCATAGGAGGTTCAGAACCCGTTCATCCAGACTTGGGAGTTTCGCTTGTGAGATTCCTGAGTGTGGATCTATCGTCCTGAAAGGGCTTCCTCCCAGGAGCCCCTCCGCGGATCCCCCCGTCCGCAGGCCTCCCACAACGAGGCCGATGCAATCCCCGCCCGACACCCCCCTAGAGAGCGGCAACAGAACATGATGCGTGCCGAGCGCAATCGTCTCGTCGTGGACAATCTGCCACTGGTCGGCTTCCTGGCCGCGGAGGTGAGCGCACGCGCGACGCATATCCCCCGCGAGGAGCTCGCCGCGGCCGGCGCCCTCGCGCTCGTGACGGCGGCCGACGCGTTCGATCCGGCACTCGGCGTGCCCTTCGGCGCCTACGCGCGCCGCAGGATCCTCGGCGCGTTCGCCGACGAGATGCGCTCGATGGACTGGGCCTCCCGCGGCATCCGCCGCCGGATCAAGGAGACCGTGGCGGTGCGCGACACCCTCGCCACCGCGCTCGGCCGCACGCCCACCAACGCCGAGATCGCCACGACGCTCGGCGTCGAAGTGTCGGCGGTCGCCGAGTCGCTCGTCGACGCGGATCGGACCGTCACGACGCTCGATGATCCGATCGTGCTCGGGGTGTCCTCCGATCTGCCGCTGCCGGATGAGGCCGCCGCGCTGTCCGAGCGCCGCGAGGTGCTCGATCGGGCGCTCGAGGCCCTTCCCGACCGGATGCGCTTCATCGTGCGCGCCGTGTACTTCGAGGAGCGCCCGGTCAAGGAGATCGCCGAGGAGCTCGGCGTCTCGCACTCGGCCGTGTCACAGCAGCGCTCGGAAGGACTGAGGCTGCTGCGCGACGCGCTCGGCCGCTACTTCGCCGACCAGCCGGGGCTCGTCGCGCTGCCGACCGCGCGCTCGTCCGAGGCCGTGCGCGAGGCGTACTTCACCCGCATCGCGGTGAGCGGCGGCCGCCGGCTCGCCAACGTCTTCCTGAAGGGCGCCGCCGCGCTGTAGCGCACGCTCGCCGCTCGCGCAGAGGGCCGGATCCGGATCAGCCGGATCCGGCCCTCTGCTTACGTCGGGCGCGAGACGGCCGATAGCTGTTATCGGAGCCCACGGACGGGTTCCGCACCACCACCCACTCACGGAGGAATCACCATGGGTATGCAGATCAACACCAACGTGTCGGCGCTCAACGCCTACCGCAACCTGTCGTCGACGCAGAACGACCTGTCGAAGTCGCTCGAGAAGCTCTCGAGCGGTCTCCGCATCAACCGCGCCGCCGACGACGCGGCCGGCCTCGCGATCTCCGAGGGCCTGCGCTCGCAGGTCAACGGCCTGAACGTGGCCGCCCGCAACGCCCAGGACGGCATCTCGGTCATCCAGACCGCGGAAGGCGCCCTGACCGAGGTCCACTCCATCCTGCAGCGCATGCGCGACCTGGCCGTCCAGGGCGCCAACGACTCGAACAACGCTCAGTCGCGCGACGCGATCAAGGCGGAGGCCGACCAGCTCGGCGCCGAACTGTCGCGCATCTCGGAGTCGACCAACTTCAACGGAATCAACCTGTTCCAGGCCGGCGGCAACGCCACCGCGACCCCGCCGGTTGCGGCCGGCCCGGAGTCGCTGACCTTCCAGGTCGGTGCGGACGGCGACGCCGCCTCGGCGGTGTCGGTGAACATGCTGAACCTGGCGACCGCTCTGGGTGACGGCACCAACTCGCTCGTGGCCCTCACGCCCGGCAGCGTCGCCGCCAACGCCGTCGGCTTCGACGTGAAGGACGCCGGCAGCGCTCAGGGGACGATCGAGCTGATCGACGCCGCGATTGTCAACGTGTCGGAGGCTCGCGCGGGCCTCGGTGCCGCGCAGAACCGCTTCGAGTCGACGATCAACTCGCTGCAGGTCTCGTCGGAGAACCTGGCTGCGGCCGAGAGCCGTATCCGCGACACCGACATGGCGGCCGAGATGGTCAAGTACACCGCCGCGAACATCCTGTCGCAGGCCGGCACCGCCATGCTCGCGCAGGCGAACCAGTCGACGCAGGGCGTTCTGCAGCTCCTGCGCTGATCCGCGCACGGCTGATCCCCGCATCGGCCGCCGCCGCCCGGGCGAGGGGCTTCCGAGTTCCTCGCCCGGGCGTCACCCCTCCTGACCCCATCCGACCCGGAAGGCCACCATGGGACTCTCGTTCGACGGCCTGGCATCGGGCCTCGACACGACCGCCATCATCGACGCCCTCATGGACGTCCAGGCGATCCCCCGCACGCTCCTCAAGGCCAAGATCGACGACAAGGGCGTTGTCATCACGCAGCTGCAGAGCCTGAACACGTCGCTGCAGAGCCTGTTCACCGCCGCCGGCAAGGCCGCCGCACCCGGCGCGCTCGCCGCGTTCACCGCCACCAGTTCGAGCGACGCCGTGCGCGTCACGGGCGGCGCGGACGCCAGGGCGACCGCGACCGACATCGTGGTCGATCGCGTCGCGACCGCGCAGACCGTCGTGACCGCCGCGCACACCGCATGGCCTGACGAGCCGCCCGTGCTCACGCTCGTGAACGCGCAGGGCGAGCGCGTCGAGGTCACCGCGGCCTCGACGTCGATGGCCGATGTCGCCCGCGCGATCGAGGGCGCCGGCTTCGGCGTCTCGGCCAGCGCCGTCGCCGCGGGCACGGACGCCTCCGGCGCCGCCCTGTACCGTCTGCAGCTCACGGCCGGCGAGACGGGCGCCGCCGGCGCGTTCACTGTGTACCGCGGCGACGCGGCGTCCGTCGACGCGGGCACGGCGACGGACCTGGCGGCCGAGACGGGCGCGGCGACCGTGACCACCGCCGCCGACGCGCAGGTGCGCCTGTGGGCCGGCACGGCGGCCGAGCAGGTCGTGACCTCGTCGACCAACACGTTCACGGGTCTGCTGCCGGGTGTCGACGTCACCGTGTCGAAGGCATCGGCCGATCCGGTGACCGTCACCGTCGCGGCCAACGCCGAGGCGCGTGCGAAGACCGCCGGCGACTTCGTCGCGCAGATCGCCGCGCTCCTCAAGGGCATCGACAACGGCAGCAAGGCGACCGTCGCCGACGGCGCGGGCGAGGAGACCACGCTCGGCGTGTTCACCGGCGACAGCACCGTGCGCGCACTGCGGCACGCCCTCGCCGATGCGGTGCAGCACCCGGTGGACGGCGTCTCGCCCTCCTCCATCGGCATCTCGATCGACCGCTACGGCGTGCTCACGTTCGACGCCGAGAAGTTCACGGCCGCCATGGCGGAGGACCCCGCCGCGGTCGAGAAGGTCTTCACCGGGATGGCGGGGCGCGTCGAGACGACGGCGGAGCAGTACTCCGACCGCTACGACGGCCTGCTCACGGCGCGGATCACGGGCCAGCAGAGCGAGGTCGGCTCGCTCGAGGACCAGATCGACCGCTGGGACATCCGACTCGAGCAGCGCCGCGCCACGCTCGAGCGCACCTACGCGCGCCTCGAGACGATGCTCTCGCAGATGCAGAGCCAGTCGTCGTACCTCACGTCGCAGCTGGCTTCGCTGCCGACCATGTCGAGCCAGGGAGGCCAGTCATGACCATCGCGTTCCCGATGCAGAGCGCCCGTCCTGGCGCGGCCCAGCTGCGCGCCGCTCAGGTCCGGTACCAGGCCGACGCCGTCATGTCGGCGCCGCCGGAGCGGCTCGTCACGATGCTGTACGACCGGCTCGTGCTCGACCTCGAACGCGGGGAGGCCGCCCAGCTCGCCGGCGACTGGCAGGAGGCGAACTCCCAGCTGCAGCACGCCCAGGCGATCGTCGCCGAGCTCACCGCGTCGCTCACGGACGCGTGGGAGGGAAGCGCGGGCCTGCGAGCGCTGTACGCATTCGTGACGACGACGCTCGTCGGCGCCAACGTGGGGCGCGACCCGCAGCGCACGCGCCAGTGCCTCGATCTCGTCGCCCCGCTGCGAGACGCGTGGCATGAGGCGGCGCAGCAGCTCGCCGCCCCGGGTGCCGCCGCGGCGTTCCCGACGGACGCCAGTGCCTGAGCGATCCACCGAGGCGGCCGTCGCCGAATGGACGGCGCTGCTCGACCGCTTCGAGGCCGATCTGCGCGAGCCATCCCCCGGGGTCTGGGGCGAGGCCGCCTCACCGCTGCCCCCCGAGCTCGCCCCCCGCGCGCGCCGCGTGCTCGCCGCGCAGCGCGAGCACATCCAGCGACTCGAGCGCGAGCGCGACGAGACCCTCGGTCACCTGGCGGCGCTGCGGCGGATCCCCGCCGACATCGGCGAGCGTCCCGCCTACCTCGACCTCGACGGCTGACTCGGCCTCTCGGCTAACGCGCTCCGCGCGGGTGCCGATAGAGCACAGTGAGCACGGATCGCTCACCACCCAAGGCCACGGATCGGCCGGACCACAGACCATCGGGAAGCCACGGTTCGTGTTCGATTCAGTCACCATCAACGCGCTCACGAGTGCGCTCGACGGCCTCTCCCTGCGGCAGCGCGCGATCGCGGACAACATCGCGAACGTCAACACCCCCGGCTATCACGCCAAGCGCGTGCAGTTCGAGGAGGCCCTCGCCGCCTCGGCGAACGAGGGGTCGGGACGCGTCGCCGCGACGACGGCCGAGTCGCTCGAGCCCACGCGCCTGAACGGCAACAACGTCAACCTCGACACCGAGACGCTCTCGAGCATCGACACCGTGCTGCGCTACCAGTTCGCGACGCAGGCGATCGGCGGATCCTTCTCGTCCGTCCGCACGGCGCTGAGGACGACGTCATGACGTTCGACGCGATCGGCATCGCCGGCACCGGCCTGACCGTGCACCGCAAGTGGCTCGACGCCATCAGCGACAACATCGCCAACGTCAACACCGCCGCGGCGACCGACGGGGCCGCGTTCCAGCAGCGCTACGTCCTCGTCGAGAACGGCTCCGACTCTCCCGGCGTCTTCGTCGCCGGCGTCGAGCTCGGCGACGCCGAGGGCCGGCTCGTGCACCAGCCCGATCACCCGCTCGCGGATGCCGACGGCTACGTCCGCTACCCGGACATCGACCTGGGCGACCAGATGAGCCAGCTGATCCTCGCCCAGCGGGGCTATGAGGCGAGCGCCGCGGTCGTCGACCGCGCCAAGACCACGTACGAGGCCGCCTTGCAGATCGGACGCAGCTGATGCCCATCTCCCCCGTCCTCCCGGTCGGCGGCGCGACCGGCATCGCGCCGCTCGCGCCCACCGCGCCGACGCGTCCCGCCGACCAGACGCAGTTCGCGTCCGCGGTCACCGGCGCCGTCGACGAGCTGCAGCAGCTGCAGTCGACGTCGAACGAGCTCGCCGTCGCGGCCGTCACCGGCGACCTCACCGACATCCACTCCGCGATGATCGCCTCCACGCGCGCCTCCGTGACGCTCGAGCTCGTCGCGGCCGTGCGCAACAAGGGCGTCGAGGCGTTCACCGAGATCATGAGGATGCAGGCCTGATGCCGCAGGCGGTCACGGGGGTCTTCCAGCGCCTGGGCGCCGCGGTGCGCGGGTTCACGCTCGCGCAGCGGACGATCGCCATCATCGGCGTCGCGGTGCTCGCGATGGGCGCGATCGCGCTCGGGACCTGGCTCACCCGCCCCCAGCTCGCTCCCCTGTTCACCGGGCTGACGGCATCCGACGCGAACGCCGTCGTCGAGCAGCTGCGCGGCGCCGGCGTCCCCTACGAGCTCGTGGACGGCGGCGCGACCGTGCTGGTGCCGCAGGAGCAGGTCTACGACCAGCGCCTCGTCGCCGCGTCGGCCGGGCTTCCCAGCGAGAGCGCCGACGGCTACACGCTGCTCGACGACATGGGCGTGACGACGAGCGAGTTCCAGCAGTCGGTCACCTACAAGCGTGCGATCGAGGGCGAGCTCGCCCGCACGATCAGCTCCCTCGACGGGGTCGGCGCCGCCTCGGTGCAGCTCGCGATCCCCGAGGAGAGCGTGTTCGTGTCGGAGACCGTGGATCCGACCGCCTCCGTCTTCGTCGAGACGCAGGGCGGGACGACGCTCTCGCCCCAGCAGGTCGAGGCGATCATCCACCTCACCTCCGCCGCGATCACCGGCATGAAGGCCGAGAACGTCGCCGTGATCGACCAGGCGGGCCAGACGCTGTCGGCCGTCGGCGTCGGCACGAGCGGCAGCACGGGCCAGCAGGCCAGCGAGTACGAGCAGCGCGTGGCCGGCAGCATCCAGCAGATGCTCGACCGCGTCGTCGGCGCCGGCAAGGCGACCGTGACCGTCGCGGCCGAGCTGTCGAACGAGACGAGCGAGCGCACCTCCGAGACCTACACGAACCCCGAGGGCGCACCGCCGAGCACCGAGCAGACGAAGACCGAGAGCTACACCGGCGGCGCGGGCGGCACCGGCGTGCTCGGGCCCGACAACATCGCGGTGCCCGAGGGCGACGGCGGCGGCAGCTACGAGTCCACCGAGACGACGCGCAACAACGTCGTCAACCGCGAGACGGAGACGGTCACCACCCCCGCCGGCGGGATCACCCGGCAGACGGTGTCGGTCGCGGTGGACGCCGATGCCGCCGCCGGGATGGATGCCGCGACGCTCGAGGACCTCGTCGCCACGGCCGCCGGGTTCGACGCGCAGCGCGGCGACCAGGTCACCGTCGAGCTCGTCGCGTTCAGCACCGTCGGCGCCGACGCCGCCCAGCAGGCGCTGCTCGAGGCGAAGCAGGCGGAGGAAGCCGAGCGGATGGACGAGCTGATGCGCACGATGCTGATCGCCGGTGCGATCGCCGTGCCGCTGATCGCGGCCGTGGTGGTCTTCGCGATCCGCAGTCGCCGTCGCACCCCGGTCGCCGAGCCGGCGCCGTTCGAGCTGACCGCCGAGACGCTGCTGCTGAGCCAGCCCGACCCCGAGCCGGTCGCCGCCGCCCCCGTCCCCACCCCCATCGAGTCGGCGCCGACCGCCAGGTTGCACCTCGACCCGGAGCCCGAGCCGGAGGACGAGCCGGATCAGCTCGTGCTCGAGCGCCAGCGCACCGAGCTCGAGGCGCTCGCGCGGCGCGACCCACAGAAGACCGCCGAGGTGCTGCGCACCCTCATGGCCGACACGGTCGACGCATGACGACGCTGAGCGGGCCGCAGACCGCGGCGGTGGTGATGATGAACCTCGATCGCGCGCGGGCGGTCGAGGTCATGAAGCACCTCAGCGAAAGCGAGGCCGAGGCCATCGCGGCCGAGATCATCCGGATGCGCCGCCTCGACACGGGGGCGACGGCGCGGGCCCTGCGGCAGTTCCACCGCATCGCGTCGGGGCGCATCGCCCCCGGGCGCGGTGGCCGGGACGTCGCCGCGGGCCTGCTCGAGGCGTCCTTCGGCTCGGAGCGCGCCGCGGGCGTGCTCACGCGCGTGAACTCGTCGATGGCGGGCACGTCGCTGGAGTTCCTCAACGCCGCCGACCCGGCCCAGCTCGCCACCCTGCTCGAGGCCGAGCTGCCGCAGACGATCGCGCTGGTGCTCGCCCACCTGCGCACCAACCACGCGGCCGAGGTGCTCGCGGCGCTCGCCGACCCGCTGCGCACCGACGTCGCCCACGCCATCGCCACCATGGGAACCGCCACCCAGGAGGCGATCGCCGTGGTCGCCGAGACGCTGCGTTCGCGGACCGGCGTGTTCGCGATGCGCGAGGGTGCCGAGGCGATCGGCGGCGTGCAGCCGCTCGTCGAGATCATCAACCGCTCGGACGCCACGATCGAGAAGGCGCTGCTCGCCAGCCTCGAGGACCGCGACACCGCCCTGGCGGAGGACATCCGGTCGCGGATGGTGACGTTCGCCGACATCGTCAAGCTCGAGGACCGCGACGCGCAGCGCGTGCTGCGCGGCGTCGACATCCGCACGCTCGCGCTTTCCCTCAAGGGCGTCAACCAGGCGATCGCGGACGTCATCCGCAAGAACGTCTCCGAGCGCAACCGCGAGGTGCTCGACGACGAGCTGCGCACGATGGGCCCCGTCCGGATGTCGCAGGTCGAAGAGGCGCGATCCGAGATCGTGCGCACGATCCGCGCCCTGACCGCCGCCGGCGAGATCACGGTGCACCGCGCGGACGAGGACGAGATTGTCTACTGAGCGGCCGGGCGCCGGCGCGGCGTCACGGTTCACGGCGGCGGTGTTCCCCCGGATCGCGGGGCGCAGCGCCGAGCTCGAGCGCGAGTTCGAGGCGGCCCGCGTGCGCGGCTACGCGGCCGGGTATGCGGAGGGGATGCGTGCGGCCGCGGAGGCTGCGGCGCTCCTGCGCGAGGAGATCGACCGCGACCGCGAGGAGGAGCGGGTCGCCGCGCAGCAGCGGATCGCGCACGCGGTCGACGCGCTCGAGGCGGCGGCCGGCAGCCTCGCCGAGCACGAGCGCCGGCTGGCGGCGACCAGCCAGCTCACGCTGGAAAGCCTGGCGATCGAACTCGCCGAGGCCGTGATCGGGCGCGAGCTCGCGGCGGTCGACGACTCGGCGCGCGCGGCGGTGGCACGCATCCTGGCCGTCGTCGATCCGGCGGACATCCGCCGGCTGCGCCTTCACCCCGCCGACCTCGACGCGGTGACGGCCCTCGGGGCGGCGCCCGAGGGGCTCGTGCTCTCCCCCGACGCCGGGCTCGCCCGTGGCGATGCGGTCGCCGACATCGCCGACGGCTCGGTGGACGCCCGCATCGGCGCCGCGCTCGACCGCGCCCGCGCGGCCCTCGAGGGGGCGTCATGAGCTGGGGCGCCGTGCTGGAGGCGGTGCGGCCCGAGCGGATCGGGACGGTCTCCGAGGTGCGCGGGCTGGGGGCCGAGGTGCGCGGGCTCACGGGTGCCGTGGGCGACGTCGTGATCCTCGGCGACGGCGTCGCGGCCGAGATCGTCGCGACCACCCCCGAGGGCCTGCGCTGCATGCCGCTCGGCACGGTCGTCGGCCTCACCGCGGGAGCACCCGCGCGCGCGACCGGCGGCCCGCTGCGCGTGCCCACGGGCCGCGCGCTGCTCGGGCGCGTGCTCGACGGGCTCGGCCGGCCGATCGACGGGCGCGGCCCGCTCGACGCACCGCGCGCGACGCTCGATGCGGAACCGCCCTCCGCGATGGGGCGTGCGCGCATCGACGTGCCCCTGTCGATGGGCGTGCGCGCGATCGATGCGCTCGCGACGGTCGGGCGTGGGCAGCGGATGGGCCTGTTCGCCGGTTCCGGCGTCGGCAAGTCCTCGCTCATGTCGATGATCGCCCGCGGCACCGACGCCGAGGTGAACGTCATCGCGCTCGTCGGCGAGCGCGGGCGCGAGGTGCGCGAGTTCCTCGAGGACGACCTGGGCCCCGCGGGCCTCGCCCGATCGGTCGTCGTCGTCTCCACGTCCGATCAGCCGGCGATGACCCGGCTGCGTGCCGCGTTCACCGCGACGAGGATCGCCGAGGCGTTCCGCGACGACGGGGCGCACGTGGTGCTGATGATGGACTCCCTCACCCGCGTCGCGATGGCGCAGCGCGAGATCGGGCTGTCGGCTGGCGAGCCGCCGGCGACGCGCGGCTATCCGCCGTCCACGTTCTCGGTGCTCGCGCGACTGCTCGAGCGCGCCGGGACAGGAGCCACCGGATCCGTCACCGGGCTGTACACGGTGCTCGTCGACGGCGACGACCACAACGAGCCGATCGCCGACGCCGCCCGGTCGATCCTCGACGGGCACATCGTCCTCGACCGCGCCCTCGCCCTCATGGGGCATCACCCGGCGATCGACGTGCTGTCCTCCGTGTCGCGTGTCGCCGGCAAGATCACGACCGCCGAGCAGCGGCGCCTGGCGACGACCCTGCGCAGCGTGCTCGCCGCCCGTCGCACGGCGAACGACCTCATCGACATCGGGGCGTACCAGCCCGGCGCGAACCCCAAGGTCGATGCCGCCGTCGCCAACGAGCGGCAGATCGCCTCCTTCCTCACCCAGTCGCTGGATGAGACGTGCCCCGCCCCCGAGGCGTGGCGCGCGCTCGCCCAGATCGTCACCTCGTTCGGAGATGTGTCATGAGCGGATTCCCCCTCGCCGGCCTGCTGCGCCTGCGCGGCATCCAGGAGCGCGCCGCCGCCGAGCGGCTTTCGCGCGCGCAGATCGCGGCCCGCCAGACCGAGGCGCGGGAGCGTCGCACGCGCGCCGCCCTCGCCGACGGCGGCGAGCAGGCGGTGGACGTACGCACGATGGCGGCCCTCGCCGCGTCGCGCGCCGCGAGCCGGGCGCAGCTGAGCGAGCTGTCGGCGCTCGCCAGCGAGCAGGATGCCGCCCTGGGCGAGGCGCGGCGCGAGCACTCGGATGCGAAGAGGCAGGCGCGCGGGCTCGAGAAGCTCGAGGTCGCCCACCTCCAGCGCGAACGCGCCCGCGAGCTGCAGGCCGAGCAGGCGGCGCTCGACGAGATCGCGACCGGACGCTGGAAGCGGGGTGCCGCGTGAGCCTCGCGTCCGCCGCCGACCGGATCGGCGCCATCCAGACGATGATCCAGTACCTCGCCTCGCCGCTGACCGCCGCGGCGACGGCGGCGACGGCCACCACCTCCGCGTCGACCGGCGCATCCGCGACCACCGCGACCGACTTCGCCCGCGTGCTGCGCGAGGCCGCGAGCCCCGCCGCCGACGGATCCGTCACGGGCACGGACGTCGTCGAGCAGGCGAAGCAGTACCTCGGCGTGCCGTACGTCTTCGGCGGTGAGGACGCGTCGGGGATGGACTGCTCGGGTCTCGTGCAGCGTGTGCTCGCCGACCTCGGCATCGACGTGCCCCGCGTTGTGCAGGACCAGGCCGACATCGGCACCGAGGTGCCGTCGCTCACCGAGGCGCTGCCGGGCGATCTCCTCGTCACGCAGGGCGAGGGCCACATCGTCATCTACGCCGGGGACGGCAAGATCATCCACGCCCCGCGCCCCGGCAAGGACGTCCAGCTCGTCGACAACTACCTGTCCGACGCAGAGATCTCGACCATCCGCCGCGTCGTCCCCGCCGAGGCACCCGCCGTGGCGCCTGTCGCGCAGACCGACGGCGCGGCCGAACTGCTCTCGGCCATGCAGGGCCTGTTCGCCGCGCAGACGTCCGGGCTGCCGCAGGGCCTCACCCAGGGGCTGCTCGCCACGCAGGCGTCCGCGCTGCCGCAGGGGCTGCTGTCGTGACGCTGATCGGCCTGCTCGCACCGGCACCCTCCGCCGCGCGACCCGCGACCGCATCCGCGGCGGCGTCGGCCTCCGCCGATCCGGCCTCCGCATTCTCCGCCGCCCTGGCAGCCGCGCTCGGCGGGGACGCGCCCGCGCCCGAGCCGGCGCCGGCACCCTCGGGGGATCAGACTCCCGCGGAGCTCGCGGAGCCGCCGGTGGACGCGCCCGCCGACGCCCCTGCGCTCCCCCACGTCCCGGGCCTGCACCTTCCCGCGGAGCCGCCCGCGGAGCCGCCCGCGGAGCCCGCGCCCCCGGCCGAGTCGGTGCCGAACGGCCACGACGCCCCGCCGGAAGGGCCCCTCGACGCCGATGCTGCCGCGACCGCGCTCAGCGGCGCACCACTTGCGGTGCCGAGCGGCCCCTCCACCGCCGCGGAAGGGCCGATCCGCACCGAATCGCCGGTCGCCGCACCGTCCGGCACGGCCCCGGCCGCGGCGCCCGTGTCGGCCTCGGTGCCCGCGCCTGCCGTGGCCCCGGTGCCGACGCCCGTCGCGGCGCCCGCGCCCGCCGCAGCGCCGACCCCGTCCGCGCCCGCGGCATCCGTTCCCGCGGCATCCGCCCCCGTCGCCCCCACGGCATCCACGCCCGCAACCCCTGCGGCCCCCGCCACGCCCGCGGCGCCCGCGTCGCCGGTGGCCGCAGCGCCGGCGCCCGCGACGTACGCTCCCGCGGCTCCCGTCGATCCCACGGCTCCCGCCTCCGGCCCCGTGACCCTCGCCGTCGCTGCGGCGGCCCCTGTCGAGGCCGAGCCCTCCCCGCGCCCCGACGCCCTGCCCACCCCCGCAGCGACCGATGCCGCACCGGTGGAGGCTGCAGCGCCCGGACAGGCCGCCCCCGTCGACGCTCCGCCGCGGATCGCCGCGGCGCCCGCCGCCGCCCCTCCCGTTCCCGCGGCCCCGACCCCACGGCCGTTGGCCCCGCAGCTCGCCGCCCCCGTGCTCGCGTTCGCGCAGGCGCCGGACGGCGACCACCGGATCACCGTCGCGGTCTCCCCCGACGACCTCGGCCCCGTGACCGTGCGCGCGTACATCGCCGGCGACACGATGCGCATCGAGCTGTCTGCGCCGACGGAGACCGGGCGCGACGCGATCCGGCACATCCTGACCGACCTGCGACGCGACCTCGCGGCCGCCGCCCCGCACGCGAGCCTGTCGCTCACGACGGGCGACACCGGATCCGGCTCCTCGCCGCAGGGCCACTCCGCAGGCCAGGCGGGCCCCGACTCCGGCGCCGCGCCGCGCGATCCGAGCCGCGATCCCGGGCGCGGGACCGGATCCGGCTCGCACCCGGCACCCCGAGACGCGGCACCGGCTCATCCCGACCCGCTGCTTCCCGACCCGGGCGCGCCCGCGTCGCTCGACCTGCTCGCCTGAAGAGAGGATCCAATGCCCTCCGTCGACCCCGTCGCCGCCACCGGTCTCTACACGCAGAGCGAGATCGCGCCCACCGGGCGCAAGCAGTCGCTCGACTCGGAGGTCTTCCTTCAGCTGCTCGTCGCGCAGCTGAAGAACCAGGATCCGAGCTCGCCGATGAACACGAACGAGATGATCGCGCAGACCACCCAGCTCGCGATGATGGAGCAGCTCACCGCGATGGCCGAGACGTCGACCGAGACGTTCGCCCTCACGATGCGGCAGACCGCGTCGGACCTCGTCGGCCGTCAGGCGTCGTATCTCGACGCCGACGGCAAGGAGCACACCGGCCTCGTCACCTCCGTGTCCTTCGCCGGCGCCACCCCGCAGGTGCTGTTCGGCGACGTGTCCGTCCCCCTCGACGCCGTCTCGGGCGTCGTCGCCCCCACGACCGCCTGATCCTCGGGCCCCACCACCTCCCCCACACGAAAGAAGCCAGCCATGCTCCGCGCTCTCTACTCCGGCATCTCGGGTCTCCGCTCGCACCAGACGATGCTCGACGTCACCGGCAACAACATCGCCAACGTCAACACCACGGCCTTCAAGGGCTCGTCGGTCGAGTTCCAGGACACCCTGTCGCAGCTTGTCCGCAACTCCACGCTGCCGCAGGATGACGCCGGCGGCAGCAACCCCGCCCAGGTGGGCCTCGGCGTGCAGGTCGCGGCGATCTCGACGAACTTCGCGCAGGGCGCCGCCCAGTCCACCGGCGTGCCGACGCACCTGATGATCGCCGGCGACGGCTTCTTCGTCGTCCGCTCGGGCGCCGAGACCGGCTACACCCGCAACGGCGCGTTCTCGTTCGACGCGGAGGGCCGGATGATCACCTCCGACGGCGGCTTCGTGCAGGGCTGGACCGCCCAGGACGGCGTCATCGCGCCGGGCGCGGGCACCGGCAACATCACGCTGCCCGTCGGCGCGGTCTCCGGCGCGGTCGCGACGTCCTCCGCGCGCGTGACCGGCAACCTCCCCTCCGACGCCGCGCTCGGGTCGGAGATCGTGCGCGACGTCACGGTGTACGACGCCGAGGGGACGGCCGACACGCTCGCACTGACGTTCACGCGCACGGCCGGCGGCTGGAGCGTCGCCACCGACGGCGGCGCCACGACGGACCTCGCGTTCACCGACGGTGAGCTCACCGCCGGCGGCACGCTGGCCGCGGGTCCGATCACGATCGACCTGTCGGCCCTGACCGGCTACGCCGAGCTGTCCACGGTGGCGATCACCGAGCAGGACGGCCGGGAGGCCGGCACCCTGCAGTCGTACGCGCTCTCGGAGGACGGCAGCCTCGTGGGGACCTTCAGCAACGGCGAGACCCAGGTGCTCGCGCGCGTCGCGCTCGCCACCTTCGTCAACCCCGCGGGCCTCGAGAAGGCCGGATCGTCGCAGTACCGTCCGACCGTCAACTCGGGTCAGGCGGCGATCGGCGAGGCCGGCGTCGACGGCATGGGCAAGCTCATCAGCGGCGCGCTCGAGATGTCGAACGTCGACCTGTCCCAGGAGTTCACGAACCTCATCGTCGCCCAGCGCGGGTTCCAGGCGAACGCGCGCATCATCACCACGAGCGACGAGGTGCTCCAGGAGCTCACCAACCTGAAGCGCTGACGCATCGCGCCCCATAGGCTCGCGGCATGAGACGCACGAGAGCGACCGCCGTCGTGGGTGTGACGGCCCTCGCTCTCGTGGTCTCGGGCTGCGCGGTGGTCGATCACGTCGTCTGGGGCGCGGACGGCGCCGCGGTCATCCGCACGACCGAGCGGTTCATCGATGCGGCCGCGGCAGGCGACGGCGCGTCGGTCGTGTGCGACGGCCACCACCCCGAGCTCCGCGAACCGGAGGACTGGGCCGGGATGTCGGCGGAGGAGCCCGAGGGCTTCCACGCCGAGTTCTGGGCGGATCAGGCGCCGCTCGAGCCGTCCTGGATCATCAGCCTGTCCCTGCCTGACGAGAGGGTGGCACCCGGCTCGGAGCACCCGGGCGACGTGTTCTACCGGGAGACGGATGACGAGCTGTGCGTCGTCGACGTCGCCTGGTCGACGGTCCTCGGCTGACGCCCGGCGTGGGCGCCCGGGTCAGTCGGTCTCGTCCTCCCGGCTCAGGTCCTCGAGCACCTCGAAGGGCGACTCGAGGTCGCCGCGCCACGCCTCGACGCCCTCGCGGATGGCGAGGACCGCGACGACGAGGGCGGCGACCGAATCGGCCCACACCCATCCGAACAGCGCGTTCAGCAGCAGGCCGATGAGGACCGTGCCCGACAGGTAGATGCACAGCAAGAGCTGAGTGGCATCCGCCTGCACACTGCGTGAACCGAGCTCGCGCCCGGTGCGGAACTCGAGCCACGCGAGCCCCGGCATCACGACGAGGCTGGCCACGGCGATCCCGATGCCGAGCGGGCTGTGGTCGGGTTCGCGGATGCCGCTGAGCGCGAGGATGGCATCGACCGTGACGTAGGCGGCGAGGGCGAAGAACGCGGCGCCGATGATCCGCACGGCGGGTCGCTCCCAGCGTTCCGGATCGCGGCGGGTGAACTGCCACGCGATCACCGCCGCCGAAGCGACCTCGATCACCGAGTCGAGGCCGAAGCCGATGAGCGCCGCAGAGGACGCGATCGCCCCCGCGGTGAGCGCGACGGCCGCCTCGACGATGTTCCAGGCGATCGTGAAGAAGACGATGAACCGCACCCTCCGGTGCAGCGCGGCGCGCCGCTGGTCGGTGAGCGCGGCGGTCATGCGGCGCTTCCCGCCGCGCCGCAGCAGCCGGGCACGGCGCACGCCGGATCCGCGCACGCGACGTCGTCGCGCACCGCGAGCGTCACGTCGATGACGGCCGTCAGCGCCGCCTTCAGGTGCGGGTCGGCGATCTCGTACCGGGTCCGCCGTCCCTCCGGCTCGGCGGCGATGATCCCGCAGCCGCGCAGACAGGACAGGTGGTTCGACACGTTCGTGCGCGACAGGTCGAGGTCGGCCGCGAGCTGCGCGGGGTATCCCGGCGCATCGAGCAGCGCGAGCAGGATGCGGGCACGGGTGGGGTCGGCCATCGCCCGTCCCAGCCGGTGCATGACGTCGACGCATGAGGCAATGGTCAGCATGCGCTGACTATACATCAAACGCTGACCAGACCACGACTCCGCGGTTCGCGCACGGCGCGAGCGCCGGGCCACGTCTAACGCGCTCCGCCGACCGGCCGACAGTGACCTCTGACGGACCAGGACGGGCCGTCCGCACCGCACCCCAGGACGGGGTGCGCGCACTCTCCAGGATGGAGCTCATGATCGTCGTCACGCGCCTGAACCGCACTCGGTTCGCAGTGAACCCTGACCTCATCGAGCGCATCCATGCGTCGCCCGACACGACGCTCGTCCTCGTCGACGGCGCGACGTTCATCGTCCTGGAGTCGATGGACGAGGTGATCGACCGCATCGGCGCCTACCGCGCGCGCATCCTCGCGACGGCGGCGGATGTCCGCGCGGCCGGCACCGCCGCGGCAGGACTCTCGGAGGTGAGCGGCTGATGGATCCCGCATTCCTGATCGGCATCGTCCTCGCGTTCGGCTCGCTGTACGCGATGATCACGCTCGAGCACGCGAGCCTCGGCGCGCTCTTCCTTCCCGCACCGATGATCCTCGTGTTCGGCGGCACCATCGCGGTGGGCATCGCGAGCGCCACGATGCGCGACGCCCTGAGCGCCGTGAAGGCGCTTCCCCGCGCGCTGCGCGGCGACCGCCGCACGGCCTCCGCCGTGATCGAGCAGATCGTCGGCTACGCCGAGAAGGCCCGCGCCGAGGGCCTGCTGTCGCTCGAGCAGCTCGCACCCGACGCCGACGACCCGTTCGTGCGCCAGGCGCTGCAGAGCATCGCGGACGGCACCGACGCCGAGGAGCTGCGGATGGTCCTGGAGGACGAGATCTCCTCCGCCGCCGCGCGCAACCGGACCGCCTCGAAGTTCTTCGCGACGCTGGGCGGCTACGCCCCCACGGTCGGCATCATCGGCACCGTCGTCTCGCTCACGCACGTGCTCGAGCAGCTCGACACCCCCGACACGCTCGGCCCGATGATCGCCAGTGCGTTCGTCGCCACCCTGTGGGGCCTGCTGTCGGCGAACTTCATGTGGCTGCCGATCGGCAACCGGCTGCAGCGCCTTGCCGAGCTCGAGCTCGAGCGGATGACGCTGGTCATGGAGGGGATGCTGGCGGTGCAGGCCGGAAGCCCGCCGCACCATGTGGGCGAGCGCCTGCAGGCCCTGGTCTCCGATCGGTCGGCCGGCAAGGGCGCCGCCAAGCGCGAGAGCGCCCCCGCCCCGGAGACGGTGGACGCATGAGCGTCCGCCGCGGCGGACGGCGTCACGCGGCGGAGCACTCCTCGGGTGGTCACGACGGGCCCGACGAGCGCTGGATGGCGTCGTACCTCGACATGGTGACGGTGCTGATGTGCCTGTTCATCGTGCTGTTCGCCATGTCGAGCGTCGACCAGCAGAAGTTCGACGCGCTGCGCGACTCGCTCGCGACGGGCTTCGGGCAGGAGCCGAGCGACGACGTCGACCTGTCGGGCCTCGTGCTGCCGCCCGAGCTGCGTGCGGAGGACGCCGGGCACGCCGCCGACGTGAATCTGACCGCGGCGCGCGCGGAACTCGACGACCTCGAGGCGCTGCGGGATCGCCTGAAGGCGGCACTCGAGGAGGGCGGCCTCGCCGGCACCGCCGAGTTCACGATCGACGACCGCGGCCTCACCATCGGCCTGATCGGCGCCGAGACGTTCTTCGCCACCAACAGCGTCGAGCTGAGCGGCAAGGCGGTCGCCGTGCTCGACGCGCTCACCCCGACCCTCGCCGATGCCCCGAACGAGATCTCGGTGGAGGGCCACGCCGATCGCCGCGACCCCGGGGCTCCGTTCCCCACCAACTGGGAGCTGTCCTCCGGGCGCGCCACCCAGGTGCTGCGTCACCTCGTCGAGGCCGGCGGCCTCGCGGGCGATCACGTGCAGGCCGTCGGCTTCGGCTCCATGCGGCCGATCGCCGAGGGCGACGACCCGGACGCCCTCGCCCGCAACCGGCGCGTCGACATCGTGGTCCTCTCCGACGCGGATGAGGAGGTGCGCGCCCTGCTCCCCGAGC
Source organism: Microbacterium paludicola (assembly GCF_039529675.1). Lineage (NCBI taxonomy): Bacteria > Bacillati > Actinomycetota > Actinomycetes > Micrococcales > Microbacteriaceae > Microbacterium > Microbacterium paludicola. The sequence continues at coordinate 53,095 of NZ_BAAANG010000018.1, read as the reverse complement.
TCGTCGCCGACGAGCACTCCTGACCGGTTCGTCACCCCCTCCCGCGCGAGCGCGCGCGAACCGGATCTGCCACGGCCGCCTTACGCGTGCCCTCCGTCGCCCGATAGTCGGGTTCGTGACGATCGAGGAGCACGCGATGGCCGCCGTGGCGACGAGTGGCTCCGCCGTGCCCTCGCGCGCGATCGACGCGTCCGAGGTCGAGGTCTACGACTTCGGCCGGCCCGCGACCCTCGCTCGCGAGCACGCGCGCTCGCTCGAGGTCGCGTTCGAGGCGTTCGCACGGCAGTGGGCGACGCAGCTGACGGACAAGATCCGGATCCGCGCGCAGGTCGGTCTCGAGAGCGTGAGCATGCACACGTACGGCGAGTACGCGGGCTCCCTGCCGTCGATGACGGCCATCGTGGTGTGTGCCGTGCCCGCCACGGAGCAGCGCGCGATCGTGCAGTTCCCGCTGTCCGCCGCCCTGTCGTGGATCATCCAGCTCGTCGGCGGACGTCCGGTCGATGCGACGGACGAGCGACCGCTCACGCCGATCGAGCAGGCGCTCATCCGGCACGTCATGTCGGACGTGCTCGACAACCTCTCGCACGCGCTCGGCGGCATGTTCCCGCGCGGGCTGACCGTTGCCGGCATCCAGTACAGCCCCCAGTTCGCCCAGCTCGCCTCCGCCGGCGACCTCGTGATCGCCGCCCGCTTCTCGCTGCGCACCGGAGACCGCGTGTCCGCCGCGAGCGTTATGCTTCCCGCCGGCCCCGTGCTCGAGCGCCTCGAGAGCACCCGCCCCGTCGAATCCGCGGACACCGCGCCGGCGCGCATCCGCCGCCAGGTCGAGGACACCCCGATCGAGCTCGCCCTGCGCCTCGTGGCCCGGCCCGTCCACCCCGCCGAGGTGCTGGGGCTCGCCGTCGGCGACCTCATCAGGCTGCCGCACGCCCACGACCGGCCCCTCGAGCTCGTGGCGGGCAACGTGCCCGTCGCCGCGGCGGCCGTCGGCACCAGCGGCGCGCGCCTCGCGTGCGTCATCACCTCCCTCCCCGCGCCTGCCGAGCCGTCGATGCGGCCCGGCGCAGCCCACCCCGTCTCAGAGGAGCCCCGGTGACCATCACCGCCCACGAGTCCGCCGTCGCCGCGGCCTTCGCGTCCCGGATGCCGACGACCGCCGAGATCAGCGCCCGCGCGTCGCACGCCTCGGGTGACACCGGCGACGCCGTCATCGCCCGCTACGTGGGCGAGACGAGCGCCGAGCTGGCGGCGCTCATCCTCGATCCCGGCGCTCTGTCGGACGGCGTCCCCACCGCGTCGCTGAGCGACCGCCTGCACGACGCGATCGACGCCGCGGCGGCGACGCTCGGGCCCGGCGTGCTCAGCGAGGCGACCGTCGGCGACGCGTCGGCGCTGTTCTCGCACCCGCAGGCGCAGATCTTCGACCTGCAGGATGAGACGGGGCGCGCGATCGGGCGCCTCGCGGTGCGCGTCACGCGCAGCGCCCCCGACACGGGCTCGCTATCGTCGCGCCGTCTGCAGCGGATCGCCGGCATCGAGATGGACCTCACCGTCGAGATCGGACGCACGCGGATGGCCGTTCGCGACGTGCTCGACCTCACGCCGGGCCGGGTCGTCGAGCTCGACCGCTCGGCCGGTGCGCCGGCGGACATCAAGCTCAACGGCCGCCTCATCGCGCACGGTGAGATCGTCGTCGTCGACCAGGACTACGCGGTGCGCATCACGCGGATCCTCGAGAACACCGGGGTCTGAGCTGGACGATCTGCTGCTTGCCCTGCGCGTCGCGGTCTCGCTCGCGGCGGTGCTCGGCGCGCTCTGGTTCCTGCAGCGCCGCCTCACGCGCGGCGGGATCGGCAGGCCGCGCCGCGACAAGGCCATCACTGTGCTCTCGCGCCAGGGGCTCGGCGGCAAGGCGCAGCTCGTTGTGGTCGAGGTCGAGCAGACCCGCTACGTGCTCGGAGTGACCGAGCAGGGCGTCTCTGTCATCGACCGAACCCGCTCCCCGGAGCCCCTCGCCGATCCCTCACCGGAGGAGGCGACGGACGTCGTCAGCGAGTTCGAGCGCCTGCTCGCCGAGACCGCCTCCCGCGCGCCGGAGGCCGAGCGCGTGCCGCAGCCCGAGCGGGCCGCGGATCCCGAGACCGCACCGCTGCGCCGCGACCGGCGTCCCCGCGCGGAGGCCGCGGCAGACCCGCTGCAGGGCTCCATCCTGTCTCCCGCGACGTGGCGTCAGACGGCGCAGGCACTGCGCCGCGGCCGATGAGAGATCCCGCAGGATGACCGGGCGCACCCGCCTCGCGCACTGGTTCGCGCGCGTCGCCGCCGTCCTCGCCGTCGCCGCGCTGGTGGGCGTGACCCTGATGATCCTGTCGCCGGCGATCGCCCATGCGGCGCCCGTGCCGCCCGTGGAACCGACGCCGCCCGTCCCGCCGGCCGAGGCGCCCGCCGAGGGCGTCACGGTCGAGATCAACGGCGTCAACGGCACGCCCTCGGCCTCGATCCTCACTCTGCTCGGCATCACCCTGCTGTCGGTCGCCCCGGCGCTGCTGCTGATGATGTCGTCGTTCACGAAGATCTTCGTGGTGCTGGCGATGGCGAGGAACGCCCTGTCACTGCCGTCGATCCCGCCGAACCAGGTGCTCGCCGGCCTCGCGCTGTTCCTGTCGCTGTTCATCATGTGGCCCGTGCTGACCGACGTGAATCAGGTCGCCGTACAGCCCTACGTCGAGGGCGCGATCACCTTCCAGCAGGCGTTCGACCTCGCCCAGACACCCCTGCGCGAGTGGATGCTCACCTACACGCGCGAGGAGGACCTCGCGCTGATGACAAGGGCGTCGTCCCAGCCGAACCCCGAGGACGCGGCGAGCGCGCCGATGTACACGGTGATCCCGGCGTTCATGATCTCGGAGCTGCGCGCAGCGTTCATCATCGGCTTCGTCATCTTCGTCCCGTTCCTGATCATCGACCTCGTCGTCGCCTCCGCGCTGATGGCGATGGGAATGATGATGCTGCCGCCGGTGATGATCTCGCTCCCCTTCAAGATCCTGCTGTTCATCCTGGTCGACGGGTGGGGACTGATCATCCGCTCGCTGCTGGAGTCGTACGCGGGAGGCGGCGGATGACGCCCGAGGCGGTGCTCGACATCGGCATGCAGGGCCTGATCGTCGCCGCCAAGCTCGCCGCACCGCTGCTGATCACGGCGCTCGTCGTCGGATTCGCGATCTCGCTCCTGCAGTCGATCACGCAGGTGCAGGAGGTCACCCTCTCGTTCGTCCCCAAGGCCGTCGCGGTCGGCATCGCGCTGCTCGTGTGCGGCAACTGGATGATCGCCGAGATCATCGCCTTCACGAACGACATGTTCGCCCGCATCCCGTCGCTGCTGTCGGGAGGATGATGTGCACCTCGCCATCGACTTCGCGTGGCTGGAGGCGACCATGATGGCCGCCGTGCGGATCACCGCGTTCCTGATGATCGCGCCGCCGTTCTCACACGGCGCGATCCCCGCCCGGGTGAAGGCGATGCTCGGCATCGGCCTGTCCCTCGCGATCGGCACCGCGGTCGCCCCCGGCTACGAGAGCCTCGACACGGCGCCGTTCCTCGGTGCTCTCGTGCTGCAGGTGATCACGGGCGCACTGCTCGGCTTCCTCGTGCTCGCCGTCTTCTCGGCGGTGCAGGCGGCGGGCAACCTGATCGACGTGTTCGGCGGCTTCCAGCTCGCGCAGGCCTTCGATCCGCAGTCCATGGTCAACGGCGCGCAGTTCACGCGACTGTTCCAGCTGACCGCCATCGTGCTGCTGTTCGCCTCCGACGGCTACCAGCTGATCATCGCGGGGCTCGCGCGCAGCTTCACGGCCGTGCCGGTCGACGGCGTGCTCGACATCGCCGGCCCCGCCGAGCTGCTGACCGATGTGGTCGGCCAGCTGCTGCTGGCGTCTGTGCAGATCGCCGGTCCGCTCGTGATCGTGCTGTTCCTCGCCGACGTGGGGCTCGGTCTCGTCACCCGCGTCGCCCCCGCGCTGAACGCGTTCGCGCTGGGCTTCCCGCTCAAGATCGCGCTGACGCTCGTCCTCGCGGGAGTTGTGTTCGTCACCCTGCCGGGCATCGTCGCCGCCCTCTCCGGCGAGGCGCTCGGCCTCATGCGGGGGGTGAGGTGACGTGGCGGAGACCGACAGCGGCGAGCGCACAGAGAAGGCCACCGACCGGAAGCTCCGCGAGGCGCGCCGCAAGGGGCGCCTCTCCCGCAGCCAGGACCTCACCGCGTGGGTGGGGATCGCCGCGGCCGGCGCCATGGCGACGAGCGCCGTCTCGGCCGGAGCTTCCGCCGGCACCGCCCAGATGATCGCCGTCACGGCCATCGCGAACGACCCCGACCCGACGCGGGCCGTCGCCATCCTGGCCGACGGGCTGGGGTCGATGGGAACCACGCTCGGCCCGCTCCTCGCCGCGGTCGCGCTCGCGACGCTGCTCGCCGCCGCGGCGCAGGGCGGCATCCACCTTCGCCCGCTCACCGCCCGCGTCGAGCAGCTCGACATCGTCGCCGGTCTGCGCCGCGTCTTCGGGATGCAGTCGCTCTGGGAGGGCGCGAAGGCGCTGCTGAAGACCCTCGCGATCGGAGGGGCGCTGTGGGTCGTGATCGCGAGCCTTCTTCCCGCCCTCGCCGCGAGCGGCGGACAGTCGGTCGCCCACCTGATCTCGGAGGCGGCGGGCGCGACGGCGGCCGTGCTGCAGGTCGCGGTCGCCGTCGGCGTCGCCCTCGCGATCGCGGACGTGTTCGTGGTGATGCGCCGCAACTCCAAGCACACCCGCATGACGAAGCGCGAGGTGAAGGACGAGAGCAAGAGCAGCGAGGGCGACCCGCTCATCCGCTCGCAGCGCCGCGCCCGGCAGCTCGCGATGAGCCGCAACCGCATGATCGCCGCCGTGGCGAGCGCCGACGTCGTCATGGTCAACCCGACGCACGTCGCCGTCGCCCTGTCATACGAACCCGGCCGCTCGGCGCCGCGCGTCGTCGCCAAGGGCGCGGGGATCATCGCCGACCGGATCCGTGAGAAGGCCACCGAGGCCGGCGTCCCCATGGTGAGGGACATCCCCCTCGCCCGCGCCCTGCACGCCGCCTGCGAGCTGGGCCAGGAGATCCCCGCCGAGCTCTACACCGCCGTCGCGCGCGTGCTCGTGTTCGTCGGCGCCCTCAAGCGCCGCGGATCGGCACGCGGCGTGCACACCGTTCCGCCCCCGACCCAGAGGCCCGCATGAAAACGCTCCTGAAGAACCTCGCCGTCCCGGTCGGCGTCGTCGGCATCATCCTGCTTCTCGTGGTGCCCGTCCCGCCCGCGCTGCTCGACGTGCTGATCATCCTGAACATCATGTTCGCGCTTGTCATCCTGCTGACGACGATGTTCGCCAAGAGGCCGCTCGACTTCTCGGTGTTCCCGTCGCTGCTGCTGGTGGCGACGCTGTTCCGGCTCGGCCTCAACGTCGCCTCGACGCGTCTCATCCTGGGCGAGGCGCACGCAGGTCAGGTCATCGAGGCGTTCGGCACGATCGCCGTGGGCGGATCGATCATCATCGGCGCGGTGGTGTTCCTGATCCTCGTCGTGATCCAGTTCGTGGTGGTCACGAAGGGTGCGGAGCGCGTGGCCGAGGTCGGGGCGCGCTTCACGCTCGACGCGATGCCGGGCAAGCAGATGGCGATCGACGCCGACCTCAACGCGGGGCTGATCACCGATGCGGAGGCCCGCACCCGCCGCGCCGAGGTGGCGGCGGAGGCCGACTTCTACGGCGCCATGGACGGCGCCTCGAAGTTCGTCAAGGGTGACGCGATCGCGGGCCTCGTGATCATCATCATCAACATCGTCGGCGGCATCTGCATCGGCATGATCACCCACGGCATGCCGATCGAGGAGGCGCTGAACACCTACGCCATCCTCACGATGGGCGACGGCCTTGTGACGCAGATCCCCGCGCTGCTCATGGCCGTGTCGACCGGCATGATCGTGACCCGCTCGGCCGCCGAGCACGACATGGGCACGGCCGCGTCGTCGCAGCTCATGCAGTCGCGCGGCGCGCTCACGATCGCCGGATGCGCGGCGATCGCGATGGCGCTGATCCCCGGAATGCCGATGCTCCCGTTCATCGCGATCGGCGCGGCCCTCCTTCTCGCGGCCCAGCGCCTCCGGGCGGCCGAACAGCGCCGCGACGTCGAGCAGCGCCAGGCGCCCCTGGCACCGGCATCCGACCAGCCCGAGGACCTGATGGAGCGGATGCGGGTGCACGCCCTCGAGATCCTGCTCGCGCCGAACCTCGTCGATCTCGTCACCGGCGGCCCCGACGACCTGCTCGCGCGGGTCAAGGCCCTGCGCCGGAAGATCGCGCTCGACCTCGGGTTCCTGGTGCCGCCCGTCCGCACCCGCGACAACATCGAGCTGCCGCCCTCCACGTACGCCATCCGGATCGCCGGGGTCGAGGCCGGACGCGGCATGGCGCCTCCCGGCACCGTCCTGGCACTCGGCGGCGGGCTCGACTCGCTGCCCGGCCCGTCCGTCCTCGACCCGGTGTTCGGGCTGGAGGGCAAGTGGATCGCCCACGAGCTGCGGCACAGCGCCGAGCTCGCCGGCGCCACGGTCATCGACCGCGCGAGCGTCATCGTCACGCACCTGTCCAACGTGGTCCAGACGGGGGCGTCGCGGCTGCTCAGCCGCGAGGACGTCCGCCAGCTCACCGACGGGCTCAAGCAGGTCAGCCCCGCCGCGGTCGAGGAGCTCACCCCCGCGCTGCTGTCGCTCGCCGAGATCCAGCGCGTGCTCACCGGCCTCCTCGCCGAGCGCATCCCGATCAACGACCTCGCCCGCATCTACGAGGCGCTGGCGTTGCGGGCCAAGGTCTCCGCCGAGCCCGAGGGCCTGATCGAGGCGGCTCGCGCCGCGCTCGGCCCGGCCATCGCCGCGCGCTTCGCCCACCAGGGCACGCTGCGGGTGATCATGATCAACCCGCTGCTCGAGCAGGCGATGCTCGAGGGTCAGCGACACGGCGAGGACGGCACCCACATCGTGCTGGATCCCGCCCGTCTCGACGCGGTGATCCGCTCCCTGAAGCAGACGGTCGAGGAGCTCGACCCCGGGCTCGGGGAGGCGGTGCTGGTGTGCGCGCCGACGCTGCGTCCCGCGGTGCGCCGGCTGGTCTCCGCGCAGACCGACGGCATCCCGGTCCTGTCGTACAACGAGGCGACCGCCGGCGGCTTCGCCATCGAGACGGTCGGCGTGGTGCGCGACAGCGAAGCGGCCGGTTCCCTTGCCGGATAGGCTTGCCTGATGCTGGTGTTGACGAGGCGGATCGGCGAGACCGTGCTGATCGGCGACGACATCGAGGTGACCGTCCTCGACGTCAAGGGCGACAGCATCCGCATCGGCATCCAGGCGCCGCGCACCACGCGCATCCAGCGCGCCGAGATCGTCGAGGTCGTCGGCGCCGAGAACGCGCAGGCCGCCCGTGCCGGCGCCGATGCCGAGGCGGCGCTGAGAGCCGCGCTCGCCCCGCGCGCCACACCCGACGCCTGACACGCTCGCGCACCCGCGTCCCCCGGAGGGGCGCAATCTATCGGCGCGCCCCGGGTTCCGCCAACCCGCTCGACGGCGGCACATCGGGCGCCTAGTGTCGCCAGCGACAGCGAACCCACGTCACGAAGGGACGTTCGATGACCGATGTCGCATCCACGGGACCCGAGCCGAGCGAAGAGGGTCGTCCGATCCTCACCGACCGGCAGGGCCATCCCATCTCCGACAACCAGAACCAGCGCACCGTCGGGGCCCGCGGCCCCGCCACGCTGGAGAACTACCACTTCCTCGAGAAGATCAGCCACTTCGATCGCGAACGCATCCCCGAGCGCGTGGTGCACGCCCGCGGAGCCGTCGCGTTCGGACACTTCGAGGCCACCGGGAAGTGGGGCGACGAGCCCATCGAGAAGTACACGCGCGCGAAGGTGTTCGCCGAGGCCGGGAAGAAGATCGACCTCGCGATCCGCTTCTCGACCGTGATCGGCGGCCGGGACTCGTCCGAGGCGGCGCGCGACCCGCGCGGCTTCGCGGTGAAGTTCTACACGGAGGACGGCAACTGGGACCTGGTCGGCAACAACCTCGCGGTGTTCTTCATCCGCGACGCGATCAAGTTCCCCGACGTGATCCACTCGCTCAAGCCCGACCCCGTCACGTTCCGCCAGGAGCCCGCGCGCATCTTCGACTTCATGTCGCAGACGCCCGAGTCGATGCACATGCTCGTGAACCTGTTCAGCCCGCGGGGCATCCCCGCGAACTACCGCCGCATGCAGGGCTTCGGCGTGAACACGTACAAGTGGGTCAACGCGCAGGGTGAGACGCACCTCGTGAAGTACCACTGGATCCCCCGCGCGGGCGTGGCGAGCCTCACCGAGGCCGACGCCGCGAACATCCAGGCGGGCGACCTCGGGCACGCGTCGAAGGACCTGTACGAGCACATCGAGCGCGGCGAGTACCCGCAGTGGGACCTGTACGTGCAGCTGATGAGCGACGACGAGCACCCCGAGCTCGACTGGGATCCGCTCGATGACACCAAGGTGTGGCCCGAGAACGACTTCGAGCCGAAGCTCGTGGGCACGATGACGCTCACGAGCAACGTCTCGGATCACCACAACGAGAACGAGCAGATCGCGTTCGGCACGGGCGTGCTCGTCGACGGCCTCGATTTCTCGGACGACAAGATGCTCGTCGGCCGGACGTTCTCGTACTCCGACACGCAGCGCTACCGCGTGGGCCCGAACTACCTGCAGCTGCCGGTGAACGCGCCCAAGCACGCCCGCGCCGCGACCAACCAGCGCGGCGGGCAGATGTCGTACGGCGTGGACCTCGGCGAGGGGCAGAACCCCCACGTGAACTACGAGCCGTCGATCACGGGCGGCCTGCGCGAGGCGCAGCACCCGACCCACGACGAGCAGGGGCCGGAGATCACGGGGCGGCTCACCCGCAAGCGGATCCCGCGCACGAACGACTACCTGCAGGCGGGCCAGCGCTACCAGCTGATGGAGCAGTGGGAGAAGGACGACCTCGTCGCCAACTTCGTCGAGCTCATCGGCCAGGCCGCACGCCCCGTGCAGGAGCGTATGGTGTGGCACTTCCTGCTGTGCGACGACGAGCTCGGACTGCGCGTCGGCGAGGGCCTGGGCATCGGGGTGGACGACGTCAAGGACCTGCCGCCGCTGCAGAGCCAGACGCTCAGCGAGGCCGAGCTCGAGCGCCTGCGGAACCTGGGTGCGAACGGCCCGCGCGACGTGACGGGGCTGAAGATGACGCACGTGGTGCCGAACGAGCACGTGGTCGTCGAACGCTGACCCGGCGCATGGATCGGCCCCCTCCCTCGACCGAGGGAGGGGGCCGATCGGTGTCCTGCGGCTCAGCGACCGAAGCCGGCCCGGTCGACCTTGCGGTGGTAGCGCATGCCGGCGACCCCGCCGAGGACCGCGCCGAGGAGGCTGACGAGCAGCGCGCCCACGGCGGTGATGATGCCCGCCGTCGTCAGCTCGCCCTCGCTGAACGGAAGTCGCGGGAACGTGTTGACGTTCGCCAGGATGTTCCACTGCGCTCCGGCGATGGCGGTGATGATCGCGACGATGATCGCGACGATGATCGCCCACAGCCACACCGCGATCCCCTGCTTGGCGCCGCTGAAGCGCGCCATCCGGCCCGCGACGTACCCGCCGCAGTAGTAGGCGACGAGGAGGATCACGAGGACGGCGATCGCTCCCGCGATGCCGATGGTGCCCGCGTTCTCCTGCGCGGCCTGCTCCGGATCGACCTGGCCGCCGAGGCCCAGTGCCGCACCCGCGCCCGCGACGAGCGCGGTCAGCAGCACGGTCATTCCCATCGCGCACAGCCAGCCGAAGAAGGCCGAGCCGAACTTCATGCCGCCGAACTCCTCCTTCTCGCGGGCGACGACCTCGTGGCGCGCGGCACGGGCCGCCTCGGGCGACGTAGCCCCCGCGACCGGCGCGGCGACGGTGGCGTCGCGGTCCGCGTCGCGGTCCCGATCGCGGCGGAGCTCGCCGTCGCGATCCCGGTCGGCGGCGTCCGCGTCGCCGTCCCGGTCCCGGTCGCGTCCGAAGAGGCCGCCGCGGTCAGCGTCGCGGTCGCGATCCCGCTCATCCCGGTCATCGCGTCCATCCCGGTCCTGATCGTGGTCGCCGACGATGGCTCCCCGCCCGCCGCGCTCGGTGGCGACGTACTCGCGGTCGACGAAGTCGCGCTGCACGACCTCGCGATCCTGCCCTGCGGCGCCGTCACCCTGACGGGCGCCGGTGGTGGTGCGGTCGTCGACGCGCGGCGCGTCGTAGGCGCGGGTCGGCTCGTCGCTTCCCCGGCCCGCGTCGAGGTCGGGCGCGGAGCGCCCCGTCGTCACCGACTCGTCGTGCACGTGCTGGGATGCCTGCTGGTCAGCCGCGCCCGGTCGCTCGCTGCGGTTGACGCCGTCTCGATCCATGGGAGTGCTCATGGCGGTGCTCCTTTCGGGTTTCACCCTGCGGTGTCACAAGTGAACTCGCGCGGAACCGCTCCCCCACAGGGCATTGCGCTGAGGCGGAGAGCGCGCTATACGCCCGAGAGGACGACGAGTTCCCGCGTCGAGCGGGTCATCGCCACGTAGCGGTCGACGGTCGCCTCGATCCCCTCACCCCAGCCCTCGAGATCCACCAGCACGACGAGGTCGTACTCGAGCCCCTTCGCCTCCGCCGGCGAGAGCGAGCGGATCCGGTCCCATCCGACGAACGACGGATCGCCGATCACGCACGCGACGCCCTCGTCGTTCTCCGCCGTCCATGCGGCGAGCAGTGCGTCGCGCTCGGCGATCGTGCCGCGGCGCACCGGGATGCCGCTGCGGCGGATGGACGTGGGCACGTTCGCATCCGGGATCGCGCGCCGGATGACCGGTTCGGCCTCGGCCATCACCTCCTCGGGCGTGCGGTAGTTGACCGTCAGCGCGGCGATGCTCACGTCGCGGAGCCCGGCATCCGCGAGACGCTGCTTCCACGAGCGCGTGAATCCGTGGCGGGCCTGCGCGCGGTCGCCGACGATCGTGAAGCTGCGCGAGGGATTGCGGCGCAGCAGCATCCCCCATTCGGCGTCGGTGAGCTCCTGCGCCTCGTCCACGACGATGTGCGCGAACGGGCCGTCGAGCGGCTGAGCGGCCGCTGCGGTGACGGCCGGCACGGCGAGGGTGCCCCGCAGATCCTGCCCGCGCAGCATCGACATCACGCGCAGGTCCGAGTCATCGGTCCCGATGAGATCGGCGACGACGTCGTCCATCCGCGCCCGCTCCGCCGCGGCCTCTGCCTCGGCGCGTCGCCGCCGGACCTCGGCCTCGGGGTCGCCGACACGCAGCCGCGCCGCGTCGAGCAGCGGAAGATCGGCGCGGGTCCACGGCGCATCCGCCGGGCGCTGCAGCGCGGCGACGTCGGCCGCGGTGAGCCCCGGCGCGCAACGGCGCAGCAGCACCGGGTCGGTCCAGAGCGCCCGAACGAGCGCGACGGGATCGAGCAGGGGCCACGCGGCGTCGAACGCCGCGCGCAGCCGCTCGCTCTCGGCGAGCGCGCCGCGCACCGCCTCGTCGCCGTCCTCGCCCACCAGCCCGTAAGCGTCGAACGCCTCCTCGTCCGCGGGCGCGTCCTCCGCGAGGCGCTCTTCGTCCCATGCCGTCGTGCCCGCGTCCCCCCAGCCCTCGTCGGCCCAGCGGTCGTCGGGTCCGCTGTCCTCCGCCTCCGCGCTCTCGCGCGGCGCCGCGCCCACACGATCGACCAGGATGCGCACAAGCGCGTCCCACGCCTGCGTGCGCGCTTCGTTGTGCGTCGCGCCAGGTTCGATCGCCCCGAACGCCTCCTCCCAGTCGCTCGCGCCGATCCTGAGATCGCCCCACGCCGTGTCCACCAGCACGTCGCGAGCAGGCGGGCGCTCGCGCAGCCGCACCGCCGCGTCGACGGCGTCGACCACGAGCGCCGACGCCTTCAGGCGCGCGACGTCACGGTCCGTCTCCTCGACCGCCTGCGATCCCTCCGGCACGAGGTCCGCCAGGGTCGTGATCCTCACCCCCTCCTCGCCGAGGCCGGGCAGGATGTCGGCGACGTACGCCGTGTACGCGTGCGAGGGGCCGACGAAGAGCACGCCGCCGCGGCCGTCCTGCAGGCGCGGGTCGGCGTACAGCAGGTACGCGGCGCGATGCAGGGCGACGACCGTCTTGCCCGTGCCGGGGCCGCCGTCGACAACGAGCGCACCGCGCGATCCGGCCCGGATGATCGCGTCCTGGTCCGCCTGGATCGTGCCCAGCACGTCGCGCATGCGGGGCGAGCGGCTGGCGGCGAGGCTCGCGATGAACGCCGACTGGTCGTCGAGGGCGCGCCCCGCGGCGAGCGCCTCCGGCGTGAAGGCCTCGTCCCAGTAGTCGGTTATCCGGCCGTCGTTCCAGCGGTAGCGCCGCCGGCTCGTCAGCCCCATCGGCTGCGCGTGGGTCGCACCGAAGAAGGGCTCGGCCGCGGGAGCACGCCAATCGACCAGCAGCGGCTCGCCCGCATCGTCGGTCAGGGCGAGGCGGCCGATGTACAGGGTGCCGTGCGCGCCGACGATGCGGCCGAGGCACAGGTCGAGTCCGAAGCGACGCAGCATCCGCAGCCTGGCGGTGAGGCGGTGGATCTCGAGGTCGCGGTCGAGCGCCGCCTGACCGTGGCCCGCCGGCGCGCGACGCTGCTCGTCGAGGCGCGACTCGAAGGCGGAGATCTGGCGCGCGAGGCTGTCGGCGATGCGGGCGAACTGGGCGACGTCGTCGCGGATGAGGGCCGGATCGGCCTTGGCGGGGTGGGCGGCGAGGAGGAACGGATGGGTGCTGTCTGCGTGCACGGCGGCGGCTCCAAGGGCGAGGGCGAACGCGTCATTCTGCCCCATGACCTGGGCCTTGCGGCAAGGCCCCACCCCTCCCGTATCCTGGAGATGCGGGCGGATTCCCGGACTGCTCCCCGATCGTCGAGTCCCGCGGATTCCGATCCTCCTCCCTCACCGTCGCGTCGATGTGGGCCGTGACCGGTGCGTCCTCGCCGAATGCGCTCGACGGGCTCGTCCTAGAATGTCCGGCATGCCGGTCTTCGATCACCTCGGAACCACCGTCGACGACGTCCCGCGCGGTATCGCGCAGTTCGATCCGATCCTGCAGGCGCTCGGCTTCGATCGCACGGACGCCGACACCTCCGTGTCGTGGTGGAAGGACGGCGAGACCGAGCTCATCCTGATGCCGCCGCGAGAGCAGGGCACCGGCCCGCACGTACACGGGCGGGTCGGATGGCAGCACCTGGCATTCGCGGTCGACTCGCGCGCCGAGGTCGACCGCCTGCACGACATCGCCCTCGCTGCCGGCTGGACCGCGGTGCGCGACCCGAAGATCTACCCGCGCTTCAGCGAGCGCTACTACGCCTCGTTCGTCGAGGACGACAACGGCATCCGCATCGAGTTCATGCACAACCCGCCCCGCGACGCCGAGTGACTCGAGCGCGCGGGCCCCGCCCGGCGCCTCGAGATCACGCTGGCGTCCTCCGCCCGCGATCGCACGGTGGACGTTGCCCGAGGGCTGATCGTCCTCAGGCGATGAGTTCGGCCGCGCGACGCAGATCGGCGGCGAGGCCGTCACGGGCGCGACGTCGGTCGCCCTCGTCGCGGATCCGCAGGATTCCCGACGGGTGGGTCGTGACGATGGTCGGCGTGCCATCCGGCGACTCGAGCACCATGCCGCGCACCTCGGCGATCTTCACGGGCGATCCCAGCACGGCGCGCGCGGCCGTCGCGCCGAGCGCGACGATCACGCCGGGCCGGACGAGCGCGATCTCCTGCTCGAGCCATGGGTGGCACGCGGCGATGTGTGCGACCCCGGGCTTCTCGTGGATGCGGCGCTTGCCGCGCCGCTCGAAGCGGAAGTGCTTGACCGCGTTCGTGCGGTAGATCTGGTCCTCAGCCAGTCCCGCGGCGTCCATCGCCTCGTCCAGCACTCGCCCCGCCGGACCCACGAACGGCTCGCCCTCCTGGTCCTCGCGGTCGCCGGGCTGCTCGCCGACGAGCATCATCCGGGCATCCACCGCGCCGCGCGAGAACACGACCTGGGTCGCGTCCCGCCACAGCTCGCAGCCCCGACAGTCCTCAGCCGCGTGCCTCAGTGCGTCCAGGTCCGCCCCGCGCGGCACCCAGTGCTCGGCGCCGGGGCGCTCCGCATCCTCGGTCATGCCCTCCATGCTGGTTGCGAGCCCGCGAAGGCTGTAGGCGGTTGACTTCGGCGGGCTGCCTAACGCGCGCGCCGCTCCCTCTCGCGCGCGGCGGAGAACGGCAGCCGGACGACCACGTTCGCTCCCCCAGCGGTCGGTCGCGCGAGCGTGCGGCGCCCGACGCGCAGCCCGCCGAATGTGCGGCCGAGCGGCGACCCGAGGAAGAGCCCGAGAGTCGCGCCCGCCGCGAGCGCGATGCCCACCATCCCCGCGGTGATCAGCGACGACGTCGCGAACAGCAGATGCTCGGTCTCGCCGCCCGACTCCACGAGACCCAGCAGGCCGCGGAACACCGCGGCACCGGGGACGAGCGGCAGGATCGCCGCAGTCGTGACCGCGACGGATAGCACGTGCAGGCGGTGCGCGATCGAGGCGCCGATCACGCTGGCGACAAGGGCACCCACGAAGCTGGCGGGCGCCTGGTCGAGGCCCGCGGCGCCCACGACCGCGAAGCCTGCCCAGGCGATCATCCCGAGCACGGCGCTGACGATGATGATCCCGGCACCCGCGCCGTTGAAGACCGCCACCGCGATGGCCACCAGCACGGCCCCCGCGAACTGCGCGGGCACCGGGCCCAGCGGCAACGCCTCGCTCGGCGGCTGCATGCCGACGTTCAGCGCCCGCGCGAGCTCGAGGCCGACGAGGATGCCCAGCACCACGCCCAGCGTCTGGACCGTCAGCTCCAGGATGCGCCCGCCCGCGGTGAGCGAGAACCCGTCGATCGCGTCCTGTGCCGCGCCGACGACCGCGAGCCCCGCGAGCATGAGCACGATGCCCGACGACACGACGATCGTGGCGCGGACGTCGACGAACGGCTCCACGCCCGCTCGCGCGAGCATCGCCGTCAACACCGTCACGGCCGTGAGCACAAACGCCCCGGCGATCTGGCTGAAGAAGAGCGGCACCTGCAGCCTGGCGAGCCCCGCCTGCGTGAGCGCCACGGCGAGCGCGGCGACGAACGTGACGGCGAGGATCGACCACGACGCCCCGAACATCATGCCGACGCCCACCGCGAGCAGAGCCTGCGACAGAACGACCACCAGCGGCCGATAGCGGAACGGCGTGCGCCGGATCTCGTGGAAGCGCGCGCGGGCCTCGCCGAGGTCCAGCCCTCCCTCGACGTCCCGCACAAGGGCCTGGAGCGCCTGCAGCTTTGCGTGGTCGGGCACCGCCGAGCGGACCACACGCATCAGCGTGATCGGCCAGTCATCGCCGTGCCGGTGATCCGAGACGGTCACCGAGTTGAAGGTGACATCGACGTGCACGCTGACGAGCCCGTAGGCCTGCGTGATGCGCAGCGCAGCCAGCACGACCTCCTTGGCCGAGGCTCCGACCGAAAGCATCACCTCGGCGACGCGCATCGCCAGGTCGATCACGCGCACCGCCATCGCGTCGTCGATCACGGGCAGTGCTTCCGTCGCCGTGCGCTGCGAGGCATCCACATGGATCGCCCGCCGCACCGTCTCGAACATCCTCCAGCCACGCTCGCGAACCATGCCTCCATCCTCCCCGACGACCTCCGGGGGTGCACATCGGCGGAGCTCGGCGGCCGAGCTCAGAGCGCCGGACGCAGGGAAGCGCTCATCCTGCGCCGGTCGCGCCCTTCGGCTCGTTCGCGCCCTTCTCAGCGGTCGACACGATGCGGCTGACCATGCCACTGAAGATGAGGCCGTGGAACGGCAGCATCGCGAGCCAATAGAGCCGGCCGGTGAGCCCGCGAGGGAAGAACACCGCACGCTGCCGATATTCGCTCCCGGTCGCCGCGTCGTCCACCGCGAGCTCGAGCCAGGCGCTTCCGGGAGTCCACATCTCGGCGCGCAGCCGCAGCAGCCGACCCGGCTCGAGCGCCTCGACGCGCCAGAGGTCGATCGCGTCCCCCACCGACAGCCGCGCGCGGGTGCGGCGGCCGCGCTGCAGCCCCACACCTCCGCTGACGCGGTCGAGCCAGCCGCGCACGGCCCACAGCGCGGGCGCCGAGTACCAGCCGTTCGTCCCGCCGATCTGCGTGATCACGGCCCACACGGCGTCGCGGTCGGCGGTCGTCCGGCGAGAGCGGCCGTCGGTGAACACGGTTCGGCCGGCCCAGGACGGGTCGCTCGGCAGCGGGTCGCTCGGCGCCCGTACCACGGTCGCGTCCACCCAGCTCGTCTCCACCTGATCGATCTCGATGCGCGCGAGCGCCAGCCGCACCGATTCGAGGTACCCCGTCAGGCCCGCGGGCGGCGGCGGGATGATCGCGTCGATCTCGTGGTCCCGCATGATGCACGGGTGCTGCAACGACTCGACAAGCGGCCGTGCGATCTGCCGCGGAACCGGCGTGACCAGGCCGACCCACAGCGAGGCGAGCCGCGGAGTCAGCACCGGCAGGGCCGCGATGCCCCGCTGGGGCAGTCCCGCCTCGAGCGCGTAGCCGTTCATCATCTGGCCGTACCGCAGAACGTCAGGGCCGCCGATGTCCAGGGCACGCGTGACGGCCGGGTCCACGCGTGCCGTCGCCAGCAGGTAGTGCAGCACGTCTCGCACGGCGATCGGCTGGATCTCGTTGCGTACCCACTTGGGCGCCGGCATGTAGGGCAGCACATCCGTGAGGTGGCGCACCATCTCGAACGACGCTGAGCCGGATCCGATCACCACACCCGCGCGCAGCACGAGGGTGGGCACGCCTGACGCGAGCAGGATCTCGCCGACCTCCTTGCGCGATGCGAGATGCGCGGACAGAGGCGCTCCCTCGGGATGCAGCCCACCCAAGTACACGATCCGCCCGACGCCGTGCACGTCCGCGTGACGGGCGACGTTCTGCGCGATCGCGCGGTCCGTGGCGGCGAAGCCGGAGCCGCTCGTCATGGAGTGCACGAGGTGATAGACCACGTCGACATCTGCCATCGCCCGATCCATCGCCCGGGGATCCCCTGCGTCGCCCATCACGACCTCGACGTCGCTCGCCCACGGCAGCGCCGTCACTCGCCGATTCGAGCGGACGAGGACGCGCACCCGGTATCCGCCGCGCAGCAGCCGCGGCACGAGCCGTCCGCCGATGTAGCCCGTGGCGCCCAGCACCAGCACGCGCGGCGCCTGCCCGTCGGGGCGTGGCATCGCCCGCAGATTCTCCTCAGCTCCCGTCGGAGCGCTGAGCTCGCTCCGAGCGGGCGCGTCGCTCACGGCCCGACGCCCGCGACGACGGGCGCGACGCCGGGGCGCTCGTTCTCACAGCACGCTGATGCGCAGTTCGTCCATCGGGCTGAGACGACGGGGACGAATCTGGTGGCGGTCGATTCCATTTCTCGCTCCATGATCGAGGGCCGGTTCAGGCGGTCCGGAGGGCGTGGACGATCAGCAACACCGTCACCACGAAGCCGCATGCGTAGTTGATCCACAGGAAATGTCGCCACCCACGATTGGCGCGCGCTGAGTCTGCATCGGAGACGCGGGCGTATGGTGCGGCTGCGAGGAGGTACGGGATGGCGAGCAGCGCGGCCCACGCACCCGGCTGACCGGTGGACAGCATGAGAAGTCCCGCCGCTGTCCACGCGGCGAGCGCGAGTGCCACGGTGCGGGCAGCGCCGAGCGCCGTGGCGATCGAGACGATTCCCGCCTGGCGATCGGGAACGACATCCTGGACGGCGCCAAAGGCATGGCTCGCGAGCCCCCACAGGAAGAACGCCAAGAGCACCGCGACCAGCGGCGCGTCGAACACGCCGCCGCCGATCACCACGCCGTACGCCGCGGGGCTCACGAAGTGCACGCTCGAAGTGACCGAGTCGAGCACGGGCAGCTCCTTGAAGCGAAAGGGCGGCGCCGAGTACGCCACGACGGCGAACAGGCTCACCGCGAGCACGAGCCACGAAAGAGGCGTCCCCCAGACGACCAGGAGCACGACGAAGGGGAGGCACGCGAGGGCCGACGCGATCAGCACGCCGCGGTGACGCGCGGGCGGCAGCAGCGCCCCTTCCACACCGCCCTTGCGGGGGTTGGCCAGATCGGACGCGTAGTCGAACACGTCGTTCACGCCGTACATCGCGAGGTTGTACGGGACCAGGAAGAACAGCGTTCCCACGATCAGGACGACGTCGACCTCCCGTGATGCGAGCAGGTACGCGGCCGCGAACGGATAGGCGGTGTTGATCCAGCTCAGGGGACGCGATGCGGCAAACAGGTCACCGATCACGGCGGCTCCTCCGCTGCCACGGGGTGAGCAGGCGCGCCCAGATCGCCGGCAGCAGAATCACCGCGGCCAGCGGATACGCGAAGTCCTCGATGGGTGCAGCGCCGATCCGGATCCCGGAGATGTGCGTGTCGTCGTACGCGAACAGTCCCGCGGCGATCATGACGTTGTCGAACAGCGCGGTCAGCACCATGAGGGCGGCGGCGGCGATCGCCAGGGCGGCGAGCGACGTGCGCGGGCGGGCGCCGAGCGACGTGCGCGGGCGGGCGCCGAGCGACGTGCGCGGGGAGGCGCCGCCCGTCTCCGTGGCGGCGCAGCGGCGGTCGCGGCGCAGCAACGCCGCGGAGAGCGCCGCGATCACCATGAAGACCGCGCACAGCACGAGGTAGGTCATGCTGCCCCCGTCCTTCTCCGCTGCAGCCACTCGTCCGCCCCGCGCACGAGCACCATCGTCAGCTCGCACAGGAAGAGCAGGAACACGGGCTCCTCGATCGGCAGCTCCGGCGCGAGCAGGATGCCCGTCATGAAGGCGGTCTCGGCGCGGAAGAAGATGCCGAGACCGATGCCGAGAAGGTCCCAGGTCAGGAAGAAGGCGAGCCCGATCCCGAGCACGAGCAGCGCAGGTCCAGGCGCGCGTCCCAGGAACAGCCGGTGCCGCAGGTCCAGCGTCACGACGCCCGCCAGCGACAGCAGCAGGCACCCGAGGTAGACGATGCTCACGGTTCCTCCAGGGGGCCCGCCGAGCGGTCGCCACGCAGGCGCTTGAGCACGAGCTCTGCGCTGATCAGGCACATCGGAAGGCCGATCCCGGGGATCGTCGTCGCGCCGGCATAGAGCAGTCCGTCCACGCGCGAGGAGGCGTTCGTCCCACGCAGCACGGCGCTCTGGCGCAGTGTGTGGGCGGGCCCGAGCGCTCCCCCGCGCCAGGCGCCGAAGTCGCGCTCGAAATCGGCAGGGCCGATGCTTCGCCGCACCACGATGCGCTGGGCGAGGTCGGGGATGCCCGCCCAGGACGAGATCTGGTCGATCGCGGCGTCCACCGCGCGCTCGACGGCGGGGCTGCCCGTGCCGTCGCGCCCCCCATGGCCGATGGTCGGGTCGGCCGGCACCGGGATGAGGACGAACAGGTTCTCGTGGCCCTCCGGCGCCACGTCGTCCGTGGCGCTCGGACGGCACACGTAGATCGACGCCGGATCCGGGATGCGCGGGCTCTTGCCGTAGATGGCGTCGAACCCCTCCTCCCACTCGCGCGTGAAGAACAGCGTGTGGTGCGCGAGTTCGGGCAGCGCCCCGCGCACCCCGAGCAGCGCGAGCACGGCGCCCGGCCCGGGGTCGCGCGATTCCCACCAGGCTTCGGAGCGCGTCCGGTGCGCGGGTGCGAGCAGCCGGCGCTCGGTCTCGTGCAGGTCAGCGCTTGACACGACGATGTCCGCCGGAAGGTGCTCCACGCGGCCGTCGCCGCAGTGCACCTCGACCCCGATGACGGTGCGCCCCTCGACCGTGATCCGCCGCGCCCTCGTGCCGGTGCGCAGTCGCGCCCCCTCCTGCTCGGCGAGGCGCGCGATCGCGTCGATCACGGCTCCGAAGCCGCCCCGCGGGTAGAGCACTCCCTGCCCGATGTCGAGATGGCTCATCAGGTGGTACATGCTGGGGGCCGCAGCGGGCGATGTGCCGAGGAACACGGCCGGGTAGCCGAGCACCTGCTGCACGCGCAGGTCCTCGGAGTGACGGCGGATGAACCTGTCCAGCGGCTCAGCGAGCAGGCGCGACAGCAGGGGCAGCCGCGTCAGGGTGTCGCGCCCGAGCAACGGGCGCAGCGACGCGAACGTGCTGTACAGGAACTTCGAGGTGGCGAGTTCGTAGGTCTCGGCCGCGGACGCGAGGTACGCGTCGATCCGGTCCGCCGCGGCGGGATCCAGCGAGACGAGCGCGTCGCGCGCTCCCGTTGCCGGCAGGTCGAACGCGTCTTGCTGGCCCTCGAAGTACACGCGATACGCGGGGTCGAGCGGGACGAGGTCCAACTGCTCGTCGGACGAGGTGCCGAGCAGGCGGAAGAAGTGGTCGAACACCTCGGGCATCAGGTACCACGACGGGCCGGTGTCGAACACGAAGCCGTCCGCCGACCATCGGCCGGCGCGCCCTCCCAGCTCGTCGCGTGCCTCGACGAGCGTCACGTCCGCGCCCTCCCGGGCGACGAGCGCCGCAGTGGCGAGACCCGAGATGCCCCCGCCGATCACGACCACGCGCTGCCGCGCGGTCACGCCGGAACCCGCCCGAGAGCCGCGCGGGTCAACAGGCTCACCTTCGTGGGCGTCGGCACCGAGATGCGACGACGACGCAGCTCGTCGGCCGGCGTCTGGCGCACCCTGTCGTTCAGCTCGCCGAACAGCGCCGCCGCCGCCGAGGTGGCGCGCCGTGACCCCGGGGGCAGCCGCACGATCGCGCGGCGGGCGACCGCCAGGTCGTCATCGATCTCCTGCACGAATCGATTCTTGTCCTCCTCCGTGAAGTGCACGGGATCCACGCCCGGCAGGTAGACGCGTCCCAGACGCTCGACGTCGTCGCGCAGGTCGCGCAGGAAGTTCACCTTCTGGAACGCCGCCCCCAGGCGCCGTGCGCCCTCCTCGAGCTCCTCGTCGATCCGCACGCCCGCGCCCTCGGTCGCGAAGACCCGCAGGCACATCGAGCCGACGACCTCGGCGGAGCCGTGGATGTAGGTGCGGTATGCGTCGGGATCGAACGCGGATGTTCCCTCCGCATCCGTCCGCATGGACGCGAAGAACGGTCGCAGCAGCTCCTCGCCGATGCCCGTCTCCCGAGCGGTGACGGCGAACGCATGCACGACCAGGTTCGCGCTGAAGCCCCGGGCGAGCGCGCGAAGCGTCTCCTCCTCGAGCTCGTCGAGCAGCGCGCAGCAGTCGGCGGCCGGCAGCCCCGCCTCCGTCGCGGGGCCGTCGACGACCTCGTCCGCCACCCGCACGAGGGCGTAGACATCGGCGACGCGGCCGCGCACGTCGCGAGGCAGCAGTCGGCTCGCCAGGCCGAAGGACGTCGAGTAGGCGCCGATGACGCGCGCCGACGACATGCGCGCCGTGCGCGTATACAGGTCAAGTCCCGACGGCCGGGTCATGCGTCGCGCTCCGCGCACATCCCTGCGATGCTCCGCAGCCCGCTGCGGAGCATATCCGGCAGCCCCGCGTCATCGATGTCCTGTCCCACCTGTGCGAGCTGCTCCGCAATCAGGGCCTCCACCGCGGCAACCGCTCCGCTGTCGATGATCGCGGCACGCAGCCTCTCGGCGTCATCGGCGGCGAGCGAGCGCAGCCCGAACAGGTGGGCCACGTCGCGCCACGCGTCCTCGCGCTCAGCGAAAGCGATCAGCAGGGTGCGCTTGCCCTCCCGCAGGTCGCCCATCGCGCTCTTGCCCGTGAGTTCTTCGATGCCGAAGACGCCCAGCATGTCGTCGCGCAGCTGATAGAGCAGGCCGAGGCCCGTGCCGATACGCCACAGCGCATCCGCCGTCGCGGGTGGCGCCTTCGCGAGCACGGCGCCCGCACGAAGCGGCGCCGCGAAGGAGTAGGTCGCCGTCTTGTGTTCCATCATTCGCCGGATGTCGCCGCTCTCGGCGCGCATCACGCCAAGAGCGAAGCCGACGTCGGCGTGCTCACCCGCCGCCGTGAGAAAGACCGCGTCGTCGACGATCTCGGTGAGCCGCGCGCGCGCGGGGTCGTCGATGCGAGAGATCAGGGCGTGAACGCCGCTCAGCAGCAGATCGCCCGCGAGGAGCCCGGAGGCGGCGCCCCACGCTGTGGCGGTCACGGGTTCCGTGCCGGACTCGACCGCAGACGCCGCGAATGCGCCCGCGAGATTGGGCCTTCCGCGTCGCACGAGATCGCCGTCCAGCACGTCGTCGTGCAGCAACAGCGCGCTGTGGAGCACCTCGAATGCGGCTGCCACGACCGCGGCCGCCGCGCGATCGTGACCGCCCAGTGCCTCGTACGCCAGCAGCACCAGGCGCGGCCGAAGGCGCTTGCCGCCGCGGGCCGAGTCGGCGGCGCGCCGCCACAGCAGGCCCGCCTGGTCGCCGATCGCATCCGCGCGAGCGATGCGGTTCGCGAAGTAGTCCTCGATCACGGCGTCCACCAAGCGCTCGGCGGGCGTCTGAGGCGCCGCCGCAGCCAGTGCGGGAGCGACCCGGCCCGCGGCTGCACCCGCGGCGAGCCCCGGCTCGAGCGTCCTCGCCGGCGCATGAGCGTTCACGGACGCGCCGTCCAGGCTGCAGCCGTGATCGTGCCTCCGGCCCCCGACATGTTGCGCGCCTGCATGACCAGCCAGGGGCTGAAAGCCCAGGGAGCTGCATCGAGCGCCGCGGCGAGCCGCGCGGGCTCGATCCATTTCGCCTCCATCGCCTCGGCCGGATCCAGCGAAAGGTCTCCCACCGCCTCGGCCGTGTACACGGGGCAGATCTCGTTCTCGACAACACCCGAGGCGTCGACCGCGCGATAGCGGAAGTCGGGCAGCGCGAGGCGCAGATCACGCAGCTCGAGCCCGAGTTCCTGACGCGCTCTGCGCTCGACGGCCTCGGGGATCGGCTCGAACGGCTGCGGGTGCCCGCAGAATGCGTTCGTCCAGGTTCCGGCCCAGGTGCGCTTGGTGAGTGCGCGCCGCGTCAGCAGAATCCTGCCCCGCGGATCGCGGACGTGGCAGGAGAAGGCGAGATGCAGCGCCGTATGCGCGTTGTGCACCGTGTCCTTCGGGGCGACGCCGCACGGATCTCCGCGCTCGTCGAGCAGGACGACGCGTTCGATGAGGTCGCTCACGCATTTCTCCAGGTGTATTACTAGCTCGGCTAGCGACATGTTACCCATACATCCGACCGCCCGTCGACTAGCCTCATCGCATGGGTGAAGAGAACCCGCTGCCGAGGCGCCAGGTGGTCCTGCACGACCCGCGTCTCTCCGATCCGGACGAGGAACTCGTCCGCCGCTCCCACCTGTCGGATGCCGAGCTGAATCAGGTGATGCGCGTGCTCGATGCGATGCGGCGCTGGCGCGAGACGGAGCGCGTGGCGAGTGAGGCGTCTCAGCGATACATGAAGCTCGGGGAAACCGACATGCGGGCGCTGCGATTCCTGATCGCGGCACAGCGGCAGGGCGTGGTCGCCACGCCGAGTCAGATCGCCGCGCACCTTCGGGTGTCGACCGCGTCGACGACAAAACTGCTGGATCGCCTCGCCGAAGGAGGTCATATCCGCAGAATGCCTCATCCGATCGATCGCCGCAGCTTCGCGATCGAGGTCACGGATGAGACCCGCATCGCCGCACGAGCGAGCGTCGGGCGCAGTCACGCGCGTCGCTTCGACGCCATTGCATCGCTCACGGCAGGCGAGCGCGAGGCCGTAGCGCGATTCTTCGACTCCCTGATTGCGGCGGAGGACGCCCCCGAGGGGCAAGAGAGGGCAGCGCCGAGCTGATCCTTCGCAGAGTTCAGAGCAGGGTCGTGAGGACTCCCCCGTCTGCCCGCAAGGCGGCGCCGTTCGTGGCGGAGGACAGGGGGCTCGCCAGATACCGGGCGAGGTGGGCGATCTCGTCGGGCTCTATGAAGCGCTGCAGCAGCGTGGTGGCGTTCGCCGAGATGATGCTCTCCTTGACCTGCTCCGGCGGCAGCCCCTGAGCACGCGCGATACCCTCCACGGCCTCGGCGACGCCGTCGGAGTATGTGGGACCACCGAGGATGGTGTTCACGGTGACGGCCGTGCCGCGCGTGAGCTTCGCGAGGCCGTTGGCAAGCGCGATCATGGCGGCTTTCGAGACGCCGTAGTGCACCATGTCGGCCGGAACGTTCACGCCCGATTCGCTCGAGACGAACAGGATCCGCCCCCATCCCCGATCGAGCATTCCCGGCAGCAGCAGCCGCGACAGGCGCACGCCGCTCATCACGTTGACCTCGAAGTACCGTCGCCACTCCTCGTCGGAGACGTCCGCGAAGCGCGCGACGCCGAACAGGCCGACGTTGTTGACGAGGACGTCGACCTCGCCCAGTTCGCTCAGCAGCCGATCGATCTGCTCGGGTACGGCGAAGTCGGCGGCGATCCCGTCGATGTCCGCCCCGGGAACGAGCGTCCGCAGCCGCTCGCACGCCGCGCGGACGCGCTCGGCGCTCCGCCCGTTCACGACGACGGATGCGCCGGCCTCCGCGACCTGCTTCGCGATCGCGAATCCGATCCCCTGCGTCGCGCCGCTCACGAACGCCCGCTTGCCGCCCAGATCCTGTTCCATGCCGCTCCTATCACTTGCTCAGTCAAGTGAAACCGTAGCATGTTGACTTGAGCGGGAAAGTCATCCGGTTCTCGCGTATCCTTCAGGAATGCCGGATCGCGAACCCCCTCACGCTCTCGCCGGAGAGGATCTCGAGACATGGTCGTCGTTCGCGACCGTCCTCGAATGGCTGCCGGCGGCGCTCGACGCCCAGCTGCTGCGCGACGCCGGGCTGACGCACTTCGAGTACGGCGTGCTGTACGCCCTGGCCTCGGCGTCCGACGAGACGCTGCGGATGAGCGTGCTCGCCGAGTACGCGAACAGCTCGCTGTCGCGCCTGTCGCGCGCCGCGACCCGCTTGGAGAAGCGCGGCCTGCTGCGCCGGGAGCCCGATCCCGCGGACGGCCGGTACACGCTCGCGATCCTGTCGGCCGACGGACGGCGGACCGTGCGCGAGGTGTCTCCCGGCCATGCCGAGACCGTGCAGCGCCTGGTGCTCGCCCCGTTGACGGCGGCGCAGCGCCGTCAGCTGAGGGACATCGCGCGCCGCATCCAGCACGCGATCCGCGGCGACGAGGGCTGGCGACCGCCCGCGGGCACCTGACGCACGAGGGCCCCGCCGCGTGGCGGGGCCCTCGGTGTGGGTGGCGCGGGATCAGCCGATCGGCGTGCCCGCGACCGTCAGCTCCCAGGAGGGCTGCCAGAAGTCGGCCGGGTCGATCGTGCCCTTCGCCTGGGCCCAGTCGATCAGCAGCTGGCGGATCTCCTTCTGCTCGTCGTACACGAGCGGCGCGGCGGCGATGTGCGGGAAGCCGCCGCCGCCCGAGCGACGGTAGTTGTTCACCGCCACCACGACCTCGGCGTCATCCGCGAGGGGCGTTCCGTCGGCGAGCGTCAGCTCGCCGATCCGCGACCCGACGGGCTGGGCGACATCCACCGTGTAGTTCACGCCGGCGATGATGTCGAGGTTGTAGTCGGGCGTGCCATTCGCGCCCGTGTGGACCGCGGGGTCGAACGCCGTGCCGGCGGGCACCGTCGCGAAGTAGCGGTTCGAGAACTCGAGGTAGTCCTTGACCTGCGCTCCCGTCATCGTGACGGCGTGCAGCGTGTTGTCGTACACGTACAGCCCGGCGATGTCCTTCACCGAGACGTCGCCCGCCGGGAACACCGCCGTGCGCGAGAACGGCGCCGCGATCGACAGCACCGGCAGATCCGCGTACTCGGTCCCCTCCAGCGCCGCGTCGACCGTGTCGGTCTGCACCTTCTGGATGAAGTCGATGATCGGGGTGTCCTCGTAGCGGGACGTGACGGCAGACAGCTCCTCGGTCGACTGCGCGACGACCTGGTTGACGTAGTCGACGGTCGTGGCGTGCTGGTCGGCGACGAGATCCAGGATCTCCTGCGACTGCGGGTAGTCCTTGGTGCGGATGGCCGTCGCCTCCGTGGCGGTGACGTCCCACTTGCCCTTGACCTTCGTCAGGTCGATGTCGACGCGCGAGACGGCCGATCCCCAGCGGTACGGCTGCGTCAGCAGCACCTCCTCGCCGGTGACTTCGTTGGTCACGATCTGCGACGGGCGGTCCTGGTGCGTGTGCCCGACGACCATGACGTCGATGCCGGGGACTGTGCGCGCGATGACGTCCGACGGGTTCTCGGCCGGCGCGATCGACTCGTCGTACGACGACGTGCCCACACCCGCGTGCGAGAGCACGACCACGACATCGGCGCCGGCGGCCTTCACGCGCGGCACCCACGTCTTGGCCGACTCGACCATGTCCTCGAACTCGAGGCGGCCCTCGACGTTGCCCTTGTCCCAGATCGCCGAGCCCGGCGTGGTGAGGCCGAGGATGCCGACCCTGACGGGCTTGTTGCCCTTCACGTGCTTGGTGACGATCGTGTACGGCGTCAGCGCCGGCTCGTCGGTCGTGACGTCAAGGACGTTCGCGCCGAGCAGCGGGAAGTCGAGCGCACCCTCGTAGGCGTCGAGCGTGTCGAGCCCGTAGTTGAACTCGTGGTTGCCCACGACCTGCGCGTCGTAGCCGATCGCGTCGTAGGCCGCCGCCATCGGGTGCACCGCGCCCGTCTGCTCGACCGGCTCCTGCACCGCGTAGTAGTAGCTCAGGGGCGTGCCCTGGATCGCGTCGCCGTTGTCGACGACGATGACGCTGTCGTCTCCCTCCTGGGCGCGCACGTCATCGACGACGGATGCGACCGAGGCGAGACCGATGGAGTCGCCGGCGCGGTCGGAATACGGCCGGTCGTTGAAGTAGTCCCAGCTGGCGACGTTCCCGTGCAGGTCCGTCGTCGCGAGGAGCGTCAGGTCGAGCTCGTGATCCTGCGGGGCCGCGGCTGCCGGGACGGCGGCCGAGGCGACCAGCACGACCACGAGGGCGGAAGCGAGGCGAAGCTTCAAGGGGTCTCCTTCGAGCGTGAATGCGGCTCGGAGATCACCGAGCCAAGCGAACCTTAATCCGGCGGTGGGACGGCCACGTGAACTCACGGGCCCGGTGGGGAGAGCTCCCCATGCAGGGTCGCTGAGCAACGTCAGCGGGGCGAGGACTGCGCTCTCTACTCCGTCGTCGACGGATGCGGAAGCCCCTGCCCGCATCCGGATCCGTGCACGGACGCTGAGAGCAGCAAGATGCAGGAGGCTCTCTGATGACAATGACCCCCGTTCGGAACACGACGCCGAGGAGGCCGGGGGCCGCCGGCACCACCGGCCGCGGCAACAGCGACTTCACCGCCCTGGCCCAGCGCATCCAGAGCCTCGGGCTGATGCGGCGCCGGTACGGCTACTACTGGACCAAGCTGATCGGCCTGCCGCTCGCGGTGGTGGCGACGATCGTGGCATTCATCCTGATCGGCGACACCTGGTGGCAGCTCATCACCGCGGTGGTCTTCGGCATCCTGTTCGCACAGGTGGCCTTCCTCGGCCACGACGCCGCACACCGCCAGATCTTCGCCTCCGGCAAGGCCAACGACTGGGCGAGCCTGGTGATCGGCAACCTCTTCGTCGGGATGAGCTACGGCTGGTGGCGCCACAAGCACACGCGCCACCACGCCAATCCGAACAAGCAGGGCGCCGACCCCGACATCGAGCTGCCCGTGATCGCCGTGACCCCCGACCGGGTCGAGCGGGTCCGCAATCCGCTGCTCAAATGGGTGATGTCGCACCAGGGCTGGTTCTTCTTCCCGATCCTGCCCCTTGAAGGGCTCTCCCTCCACGCCTCCAGCGTGCGGCGGGTGCTCGCACGCGACCGCGTGGAACGCCGGTGGGCCGAGATCGTGTTCCTCGGCGTCCGCCTCATCGGGTTCGTCGTCTTGGCGTTCCTCATGCTGTCGCCGGGGCTCGCCTTCGCCTTCCTCGGCGTTCAGCTGGGGTCTTCGGGTTCTACATGGGCATCATGTTCGCCCCGAACCACAAGGGCATGGCGGTGGTGCCGCACGAGACGAAGCTCGACTTCCTGCATCGCCAGGTGCTCACGAGCCGGAACGTGCGCGGCAGCCGGCTGCTGGACATCGCCATGGGCGGGCTCAACTTCCAGATCGAGCACCACCTGTTCCCTCGATGCCGCGCCCGCACCTGCGACAGGCGTCGCGGATCGTGGCCGCGTACTGCCGAGAGCGCGGCGTGCCGTACACGTCGGTCAGCCTGTGGCGCTCCTACGCGGCGGTCGTCCGCTACATCAATCGCGTGGGGCTCGGCGAGCGCGACCCGTTCGAGGGCCCGCTCGTCGCGCAGCGCCGCACGCAGTGAGCCGCAAGGACTAAGCGCGAGCGGCCGACCCCGCGGGGCCGTGCGGGCGCGGGCAGAGCAGCCAGGTGTCGACGGCCGGTTTGTCACGGACGGTGCCGAGCGCGAACGCGCAACCGTGCTGCCCCAGCTCGGCGCCGGCGAGCAGGATCGTCAGCTCGTCGGCCCCACGCAGGGCAGACGCCCCGGTGAACTCCGGCCTGCCTCACGCCTCGAAGACCACCTCGAATGCTGCCCAGCCGTGCCGCTCGCCGTTGACCTGCGCCTGGACGGCGTGCTCGCCGGGGTGATGCACGCGAGTGGTCATCGGCCGCAGCGCGTGACGCTTGGTGAACACGGCGGTCTCGCCGGATGCCAGGCGGCGGGTGCCCAGCTTGAACACCTTCGGCGCCGTGCTTCCGTTGGCCCTCATGTAGTGGATCACGTAGTCGACGGCCGCGTCGGCGGCTTCCGGCCCATCGTTGGTGACCGCGATGCTCAGGCCAACGGCCCCGGGAAAGGGCACGGTCGTCTCGCGGAGGCTGATCGCGCCGACCGTGAAGGTCGACGCCGCGTATCCCAGCAGGGCGAGCGCCCCGGGGTTCCCCTTCTTGACCAGCGTCCGCAGCCCGCGCTTCACCACCGCCGGCGTCGTCGCGTCGGGGGCCGCCAGCCATCGAGCCGCCGTGGCGACGACGACATCCGGAGCGTGCCGGCTGAGATCGTTGAGGTGGTTGCCGACCGACCGCCGCACGTAGTCGCTCGGGTCGCGGTACAGCGCATCCAGGATCGGCAGGGTCGCGTCCGGGGCCTCGATCAGCGACCTCACCCGGATCGCCCACGGGAGGTAGGCGCGGGTGCCCTCGCTCGCGAGGCGGCGCACGTGCTCGTCTTGGCTCGTCGTCCACGACTGCACGATCGGCAGCGCCCGCGCGAGGTCGTGCGCGAGCAGCCGCCGGATCGGGAACTCGGCCGTCAGCCTCCCCGTCAGTTCAGCCATCAGCGCCATGGCGCCGTCGAACGCGTGGGGCGTGCCCTCCGCGAGCGCACGCGTGGTGACGGACTCACCCACGGGCCAGACGATCCACCCGCCGAACGCCGGATCGGCGAGCATCGCGCGCACCACGCTCGCCAGTCGTGAAAAGCCCTGCGGAATCGCTTCGTCGAGAGACGCGGCCACGAGGTCGGTGCGTTCGCGAAGACTCAGCGGCCGCAGCCGTTCGTCCGGGATGCCGCTCAGCACCGCCACATCCGCGTTGAGATCCACCGCCGCGATCCGCTCAGCCAGATCGTCGATCACGCTCGTGTTGATCAGCTCGTTCATCGCGCCCACGGGATCAGTCCTTCCGAAGCCGGAACCGCTCGTACCCGCCCAGGTGGATGGCTTGTACGCCTTCGACAGCTTGGATCGGGATGCGGTAGTAATTCAGGTCGCCGTCGATCACGAAGAACTCATCGATCTCGTCTGGGGTGTAGATCGTGCGTCCGCCGCTCGTCGTCGACAGGTACACCTTCCATGTCGATCCGACGCGCACTGTCGTCGTCTTCACCTGTACCCGTCGGATCCCGCCCAGCCCTCCAACGAGAAGGTCGTACCGACATGGTTCCAACGGCCACGACACCTGGTTCCCCTCAAGGGCGAACCAGCCTGCCGCAAGCATCGACCCTGCGCGTCTCAGGTTCGCACTGTCGAACCGTGATTCGGTGGTGAGCCCCGCCATCTGCATGACCCCACGCTAAACGGGGCCACCGACATCGCCGCGCGGGTAATGGAATCGGGCCGATGCTCCCCAGGTCGAGACCCAGCGCCTGCGTAGAACGATGCCGACCGTCGGATGTCCGTCACCTCGATCGAAGCCCTCACCGGGTGATCAGCTAGCGTCATGAAGCCACCATGCTCCCGAAGTCCGTGACAGCCATCCGCGGTTCCGAGCATGCTCGGCACGGTGACTGACCTTTCGCACGCCGCAGACCGGGGCTGCGGCCGACGGATACGACAAAGCCCTGGTGAGAATTTCTCTCACCAGGGCTCCTCTGTCGGGATGACAGGATTTGAACCTGCGACCCCCTGACCCCCAGTCAGGTGCGCTACCAAGCTGCGCCACATCCCGATGCCCGCACTCGCGCGCGGACAACTCGACAAGTCTACCCGGTCGCGGATGCTGCCGCGAACCGGTCCCGTCGCGCGTGTCCGAGGCCCGTCCTAGGGTGGCCGCATGGCTCAGATCACGACCCGGACGGCAACGATCGCCGAGTGGGATGCGGTGCAGGCCGCGCTGACCGGCGGCGGCGACGGACGCTCGTGCCAGTGTGTATGGCCGCTCGTGCCGAACAAGGACTGGAACGCGCTGTCGGTCGACGACCGCCGCGAGATGTTGCGGGGCGAGATCGCCGCCGGCCCGCCACCGGGGCTCGTCGCCTACGTCGATGACGACGCCGCGGGATGGATCCGGATCGGACCGCGCGCGGCTCAGCACCGGGTGCTACGCAGCCGGGTGGTGCGGAGCGGATCGACCGAGCCGCTCGACGATGATTCCGTCTGGGCCGTCACCTGCTTCTCGGTGCGGAGGGAACACCGTGGTCAGGGCCTCAACGGCGCGCTGCTGGAGGCCGCCGTCGACTACGCGCGCGGCAGCGGGGCGCGGATCATCGAGGGCTACCCCATCGCCACCGACCTGACAAAGGCCTCCACCAACGCGCTCTACGTCGGCGCCTTGTCGACGTTCCTGGACGCCGGGTTCCGGGAGGTCTCCCGACCCACCGATACCCGGGTGGTCGTCGCACTCGAACTGTGACCGGGGCTACTGCTTGGTCGCGCGCTCGATGGACATGACCAGGATCACGCGATCGGCACGATCCGGCGGCGGCGTCTGGCTCGGGTTGCCGTAGCGGTTCTGCAGCCGCACGTAGAACGCGCCCTCGGGGTCGGGCACGACCTCCACGAGGCCGCCGGCGACCTCGAGGTAGCGGAACACGTTCTCGGGGTCGGTCACCGAAAGCGCCATCGACGGGTTGTGCTGCAGGTTGCGGTACTTCTGGCGCTTCGTGGTGTGTGTGAAGCGGATGTGCTCGCCGTCGAACTCGAACCACATCGGCGTGACCTGCACCGTGTCGTCGGGGCGGATCGTGCCGAGGTGACCGTACAGCGGCTGCTCAAGGAGATGGCGATAACCGGCCGGGATGATGTCGTCAACGCTGGTCATGCCTCCAGTCTGGCGTGCCTTCCCGCCTTCCGGGCTCGCCTACGATGATTCGATGAGCGAAGGGGCATCCGTCCGCGTCGATGCGTGGCTGTGGGCGATCCGCGTCTACAAGACGCGCTCGGCCGCCACGACCGCCTGCCGCGCCGGGCACGTCCGCGTCAACGGCTCCCACGCGAAGGCGGCCCAGACCGTGCGCCCCGGCGATGAGCTGCGGGTGCGGATCAACGGGTTCGACCGGATCCTCGTGGTGCGTCAGACGATCGCCAAGCGCGTGGGCGCCGCGGTCGCGGCGACCGCGTTCGAGGACCGCACCCCTCCCCCGCCGTCACGGGAGTTCGCGGGTCTCGTCGCCGTGCGCGAGCGTGGCGCGGGCCGCCCGACCAAGCGGGAGCGCCGCGAGATCGACCGACTGCACGGCCGAGGCTGACCGCCCGCGCGCCGGGTATCTCTCTCGAAGCGGATCAGCCGAGCAACTCGAGCAGCCATCGCGCTCCGTGCACGGTCGCCCCGGCCTCCTCGGCACGCGCCCGCAACCCGCGATCACTCGTGACCACGGTGACGGTGCGCCCATCCTCGACCAGCGCCGCGGTCTCGGTGGCGATCGTGTCATCACCCTCGCCGGCGGCGCGCACCGTGCGGACGCCGTCGACATCCATCACGTCGCGCGCCTTCCCCTCGACGACCACGACGAATTCCGGGAACCAATGCGTCGCGCCCAGGCCCAGCGCCTCGGCGGGCACCCCGGCGGGAGCGATGCCCGCCACGCGGGTCAGCAGCCGCTCGGTCGCGCCCGAGCGGTCCTTCCACCAGCCATCGGGTACGGATCCGACGACGTTCGCCGCGTCGACGACGACCACCGGATGCACGTGAACCAGGTCGCGCAGCGACGTCCATGCTGCGGCGAACCCGGGATGCAGCGGGTGCTGATCGACCTGCTCGATGGAGGTCCACTCGACGGCGAGACTCTCGGGATCCGTCACCGCCCCCGCGAAGTGCTCGACGACGTCCGCGACGACCGTTGTGTACGACCACACGCCGAGATCCAGCACGTGGGTGAAGCGTGGGCGCACCGCGGTGCTCGGCACGCCGGCCTCCTCGGAGGCTTCGCGCAGCGCGCCGTCGATCGCCGGCTCACCCTGGTGCAGGGCCCCGCCGGGCAGCGCCCACGTCCCCCCGTGGTGGCTCCAGCCGACGCGGTGCTGCAGCAGCACCCCACGCTCGGCGTCGAAGGCCATCAGTCCTGCCGCGCCGAAGCGCCCCCAGTACCGCTCGCCGGTGTCCGCGACGACCCAGGCATCACCCGGGTCGCGCGGGCCGTCGAACCGCGGAGGTTCGCCGGGGCGGGCAGGTTCGATGGTCACCCGTCCAGACTCTCACAGCCAGCGTAATGAGGTCGGGGCGTGACAGCGCGGACTGCCGAAGCCCCTGTGCGAGCGCGCCCCGCGCGCGAGCGTGCGCGCCCATGGCGTGCCACCTCACGCCCCCCGATGGAGCGAAGCGACAGCGTCCACAGCCACGAGCGGCATCCGCGAAGCGGGTGCCCGAGCGGATGCGGGAGGCGTGAGAAAAAGAACGCGCGAGCGAAGCGAGCTAAGGCTCGCGCTCAGCGGGTACTAAGGATTACCGCTGGCGGCGCTCCCGCACCCGCATGTTGATCACGATCGGCGTTCCCTCGAAGCCGTACAGCTCGCGCAGGCGGCGCTGAACGAAGCGGCGGTAGCCGGGGTCGAGGAAGCCGGTCGTGAACAGCACGAACGTCGGCGGGCGCGTGCCGGCCTGCGTGCCGAACAGGATGCGCGGCTGCTTGCCACCGCGCAGCGGGTGGGGGTGCTCGGCGATGAGCTCCGAGAGGAACGCGTTGAACTTGCCGGTCGGGATGCGCTGATCCCACGACTCGAGGGCGGTCTCGAGCGCGGGCACGAGCTTCTCGAGGTGGCGTCCGGTCTTCGCCGAGATGTTCACGCGCGGCGCCCAGGCGACGTGCGCGAGGTCGGTCTCGATCTCGCGCTCGAGCATGCGGCGGCGGTCGCCGCCGCGACGGTCGTCCTCGAGCAGCTCGTCCCACTTGTTGAACGCGAGCACGAGCGCCCGGCCCGATTCGAGCACGAGGTCGATGATGCGCACGTCCTGCTCGCTGATCGGCTGGCTCACGTCGAGCACAACGACCGCGACCTCGGCCTTCTCGAGCGCGGCGGAGGTGCGCAGCGACGCATAGAAGTCGGCGCCCTGCTGCAGGTGAACGCGGCGGCGGATGCCTGCCGTGTCGACAAGGGTCCACAGCTTGCCGCCGAGCTCGACGATCTCGTCGACCGGGTCGCGCGTGGTGCCGGCGAGCTCGTTGACGACGACGCGCTCCTCGCCCGCCGCCTTGTTCAGCAGCGACGACTTGCCCACGTTCGGGCGGCCCAGGATGGCCACGCGGCGCGGGCCGCCGATCTCGTGCTTCGCGACGGCGGAGACCTCGGGCAGAACCTTCATGATGGCGTCGAGCAGGTCGGCCACGCCGCGGCCGTGGATGGCAGAGACCGGGTGCGGCTCGCCGAGACCGAGGTTCCACAGGGCGTAGGCCTCGGGCTCGTGGCGGGCGTCGTCGATCTTGTTGGCGACGAGGAACACGGGCTTGTCGGTCTTGCGCAGCAGTCGCACGACGTGCTCGTCGGTCGCGGTGGCGCCGGTCATGGCGTCGACGACGAACAGCACGACGTCGGCCAGGTCGATCGCGACCTCGGCCTGCAGCGCGACAGAGCGGTCGATGCCCTTGGCGTCGGGTTCCCACCCGCCGGTGTCCACCAGCGAGAAACGGCGGTCGAGCCACTCGGCCTTGTAGGTGACGCGGTCGCGCGTCACGCCCGGCGTGTCCTCGACGACGGCCTCGCGGCGTCCGAGGATCCGGTTCACGAGCGCGGACTTGCCCACGTTCGGGCGTCCCACGATCGCCACCACCGGCAGGGCCGGGAGGTACTCGATGCCGTCCTCGCCGCGCTCGACGCCGGCGAGCAGCTGGGCGTCCTCGGCGTCGAGGTCGTAGTCCGCGAGGCCCTGGCGCAGCGTGGCGGCGCGGCGCTCGGCGAGCTCCTCGTCCACCTCCGCGAGGCGCTCGGCAAGGCGGTCCGGCTTGCCTTCGTATTCTTCGTCAACGGCCATGCTGGCCTCCCTCGTTCCCCGAGCGGGAGCCGTCGGCGGTCCCGCTGAGCTTTCGGTCGATCACCGCGAGAACGGCGTCGATGGTCTGTTCGAAATCCAAGTCGGTGGAGTCGACGACGTCGACCCCCGGATCGGCCTGCGCCAGATCCAGCACGTGGCTGTCCGACTCGTCGCGCGCGTTGATCGCCGCCGCGACCGTCGCGGTGTCGGCGCCGAGCTCGAGCCCGCGCCGCGTCGCGCGCACCTCGGGCGATGCGGTCATCAGGATGCGCACGGGTGCGTCGGGCGCGACGACCGACGTGATGTCGCGACCCTCGATGACAACGCCGTCGAGTCCCGACTCCCCCGCCAGCCGACGGTAGATGGCGTTCAGGTAGGCGCGCACCTCGGGTACGCGCACAAAGCCCGCGATCGCCGCGGTCACCTCGGGCGTGCGGATCTCGCCGGTCACATCGACTCCGCCGACCGTGACCGTGCGGTCGTCCGGGTGCAGGCCGAGCCGCAGCTCGAAGCCGCCGAGCGCGTCGATCACGGCGTCGGCGTCGGTGGTGTCGATGCCCGACTCGCGCAGGTGCCACGACAGCCCGCGGTAGCCGGCGCCGGTGTCGAGGTAGCCGTATCCGCGGCGACGGGCGACCTCCTTCGAGACGCTCGACTTGCCGGATCCGGCAGGTCCGTCGATCGCGATGATGGGGCTCTGATGCTCAGTCATGTGTCGTGCTCGCAATCCGCCATCCACGCTGCTCGAGGCCTTCGACCGCGGCCCGCAGCACGCCCGGCACCACGCTGATCTCCGCGAGGCCGAACTGCGCGCCCGGTGAGTGCTCGAGGCGCAGGTCCTCGATGTTGATGCCCAGCTCGCCGAGGTCGCCGAACAGGCGCCCCAGCTGGCCGGGGGTGTCGTCGACCATCACCACGAGAGGCTCGAAGCGACGGCGCTGGCCGTGCTTCCCCGGCAGGCGCTCGACGCCCTCGTTGCCGCGCCGGATCGTGTCGGCAAGGGTCCGGCGGGACCCTGCCGCGTCCGGGTGGCGTAGGGCCTCCGCGAACGACGACAGATCGGCGGCGAGCGCATCGAGCACATCCACCACGGGGGCGGCGTTGGCGCCGAGGATCTGCACCCACAACTCGGGAGCCGAATGGGCGATGCGCGTGGTGTCGCGCACCCCCTGACCGGCGAGGCGCAGCGACTCGTCGGGGGCCTCTGTGAACCGGCTCGCCAGGAGGCTCGCCACGACCTGAGGCACGTGCGACACGAGGGCCACGGAGCGGTCGTGCTCCTCGGGCGTCATCTCGATCGGCATCGCGCCGAGATCGAGCGCCAGGTCCTCGACGAGGGCGAGGTCGGCGGCGGGGGTCTCGCCGTCGCGGCAGACCACCCAGGGCCGCCCCGTGAAGATGTCGGCGCGTGCCGAGATGGCGCCGCCGCGCTCGCGGCCGGCCATCGGATGCGAGCCGATGTAGTGCGTGAGGTCGACGCCGCGGGAGCGCAGCTCCTCGAGCGGTCCGAGCTTGACCGATGCGACATCCGTGACCACGGCGCCGGGGAACCGCTCGAGCTCGCGCTGGACCACGTCGGCGGTCACATCCGGCGGCACCGCCACGACGATCAGGCGGGGCGCGTCGCCCTCGGCCTCCGCGCGTCCGGCGCCGTAGTCGATCGCGAGGCGCAGCTGCGTGGGAGACGTGTCGGTCAGGATGACATCGACGCCGTGGGCACGCAGGGCGTGGCCGATCGAGGCGCCGAGCAGGCCGGCGCCGACGATCCGCACCGGGCCGGTGGTGCGGCGGACGCGGCCGGGAACCAGCGGATCGCGCGCAGGCACGACAGTGTCGCTCACGAGTTCTCCGGCTTCTCTCTCGAAGGGGGCGCCTCCCCCGACGGATCGGCGGACGCTTCGGCGTCGGATCCGCGGCGCGAGAGAGTCAGCAACGCGCCGCGCTCCACTTTAGTCAACTCGCGCGCCCGGCCCACTGGGAGGGTTCCCAGGTGCAGCGGGCCGAACTGGCGCCGCACGAGCTCGACGACGGGGTGCCCGACGGCGGCCATCATCCGGCGCACGATCCGGTTGCGTCCCGAGTGCAGCGTGAGCTCCACGAGGCTCGATCCGCCCGAGGTGTCGAGCAGCCGCGCCTTGTCGGCCGCGATGGGCCCGTCCTCGAGCTCGATCCCGCGCGTCAGAGTGGCGATCGTCTGCGGGGTGACCGTGCCCTCGACCTTCGCGATGTACACCTTCGTCACGCCGAACGACGGGTGGGCGAGCACCTGGGCGAGCTCGCCGTCGTTGGTCAGCACGAGCAGGCCCGACGTGTCGTAGTCGAGGCGCCCGACGTTGAACAGGCGCTCCTCCCAGTCGGTCGTGAAGGCGCGCAGGTCGGTCCGGCCGCGG
The DNA here is from genome assembly GCF_039529675.1 of Microbacterium paludicola. NCBI lineage: Bacteria > Bacillati > Actinomycetota > Actinomycetes > Micrococcales > Microbacteriaceae > Microbacterium > Microbacterium paludicola. The sequence goes on along the minus strand of NZ_BAAANG010000018.1, from coordinate 15,895 downwards.
TCGTCCTTCATCGAGCTGATGACGCCTGTGGGCTTGTTGAGCATCACGTAGCGCTTGCCCGCATCGAGCTGCACGGCGGTGCCGTCGACGTCGACGAGGTCGTTCTCCGGGTCGATGCGCGAACCGAGCTCGGTCACGACCTGACCGTTGACGCGCACGCGCCCCTCGACGATCAGCTGCTCGGACACCCGCCGCGAGGCCACGCCCGCGTTCGCGAGCACCTTCTGCAGGCGCACTCCTTCGGCCTCTTCACTCATGCGATCACGTCCTCAAATCCGTCGGATCCGTCATCCAGCAGCGGGGAGATCGGCGGCAGCTCGTCGAGCGAGTTGATCCCCAGCTGCTGCAGCAGCAGGTCGGTGGTGCCGTACAGGATGGCGCCGGTCTCCGGATGCGTCGCCACCTCGGTGATGAGACCGCGCGCGAGCAGGGTGCGCACCACGGAGTCGACGTTCACCGCGCGGATGGAGGCGACCTGCGAGCGCGTCACCGGCTGCTTGTAGGCGATCACCGCGAGAGTCTCGAGCGCCGCCTGCGACAGCCGCGCCGGCGCCTGCCCCCCGACGAAGCCGGCCACCATGTCGTCGTACTCGGCGCGCACGTAGAACCGCCAGCCGCCGCCGACCTCGCGCAGCTCGAAGCCGCGCTCGGGGGTGCCGGCCCGCCCGTCGTAGTCGTCGACGAGCGCGGCGAGGGCCTTGCGCACAGCAGGGACCGGGGCGCCCACGGCGGTCGCCAGCGAGACGACGCTGAGGGGCTCGTCGGCGATCATCAGGATCGCCTCGAGCCGCTGCGCGATGCCGCCGGGGAACTCCGCCGGCTCCTCCGCGGCCTGCTCGACGGGCTCGAGCACGGGCTCGGCCGGCTCGGTCGTCTCGGTCGTCGTCTCATCGGTCATAGTCGGCCCCCAGGGTCGCCAGCGTCTCGTCGGACCAGTGATCCGCCGTCCAGGTCAGGGTGAGCTCGCCGAGCGGCTCGAGCTGCTCGAAGCTGATCGCGGCGTGCCGGTACAGCTCCAGCACCGAGATGAAGCGTGCCACCACGATGCCGGCCTCGGACACGCCCGACACCAGCTCCCGGAACGTCAGCCGCTCCGAGCTGCGCAGCAGCGTCACGACCACCGCCGCCTGCTCGCGGATGCTGACGAGCGGGGCGTGAAGGTGGTCGAGACCCACGCGCGGGATCTCCCGCGGCGCGAACGCGAGCATCGCGATCGCGGCGAAGTCATCCGGCGTCAGCGTCCACACCAGCTCCGGCGTCTTCGCGCGGTACTTCGGATCGAGCGGGACGCTGCGCGTGTGCCGGCGGTCCTCGCCCTGCAGCCCCGCGGCGAACCAGGCCGAGACCTCCTTGAACGCGCGGTACTGCAGCAGCCGGGCGAACAGCAGATCGCGCGCCTCGAGCAGCGCGACGGATTCGGCGTCGACGAGCTCGCCCTGCGGCAGGAGCCCCGCCACCTTCATGTCGAGCAGGGTCGCCGCGACCACCAGGAACTCGGACGCCTGATCCAGCTCCTCGTCGGGCCCGAGATCGCGGAGGTAGGCGATGAACTCGTCGGTGACCTTCGACAGCGCGACCTCGGTGATGTCCATCTCGCGCTGCGAGATGAGGTTCAGCAGCAGGTCGAACGGGCCGTCGAAATTCGTCAGCGAGACACGGAACCCCGTCTCCGGGGCGTCCGCGGCGGGATCCGGCGCGGCGGTCTGGGGCTCCGAGTCAGGCGACGGCGCCACGGGACACAAGCTCCCGCGCCAGGCGCAGGTAGGCCTGGGCGGCCGGGTGCTGAGGCGCGAACTCGGTGATCGGCATCCCCGACACGGAGGCGTCCGGGAACTTCACGGTGCGGCCGATGACGGTCTCGAGCACGTCGTCGCCGAAGGCCTCGACGATCCGCTCGAGCACCTCGCGCGAGTGGAGGGTGCGCGGGTCGTACATCGTGGCGAGCAGGCCGTCCAGCTGGATGGACGGGTTCAGCCGGTCGCGGACCTTTCCGATAGTCTCGATCAGGAGGGCCACGCCGCGCAGGGCGAAGAACTCGCACTCCATCGGGATCAGGACGCCGTGGGCGGCGGTGAGCGCGTTGATCGTGAGCAGACCCAGCGACGGCTGGCAGTCAACGAGGATGACGTCGTACTCGGGCGCGACCTTGCGCAGCACGAGCGAGAGGATCTGCTCGCGCGCGACCTCGTTGACGAGGTGCACCTCGGCCGCCGAGAGGTCGATGTTGGCGGGGATGACATCGAGGCCCTCGGTCGCCGTGGGCACGATCGCCTCGTGCGGGTCGCGCTTGGTGTCGAGCAGCAGGTCGTAGATCGTGGGCACGTCGTGGGCCTGCACGCCGAGGCCGACCGTCAGGGCGCCCTGCGGGTCGAAGTCGACCGCGAGCACCTTGCGGCCGTACGACGCCAGCGCCGCAGCAAGGCTGATGGTGGTCGTCGTCTTGCCGACGCCGCCCTTCTGGTTGCACAGCGCGATGATGCGCGCCGGGCCGTGCCGGTCGAGCTTCTCCGGCGTCGGGAACCCGTGATACGGCCGCCCGGTCTCTCCCAGGATGACGTCATCCTGCTTCTTCGCCCGGGTCTTGTTGTCCGCCACCGATACTCCCGCCTTAGACATGCTTGGTCGATTGTAGCGATGCCCGCCCGTCCGGCCCGTGACCGGCCCCGGCGATCCGGCATCCGGGCGCTCGCCGGGAGGGCTCAGCGGGCCCGCGGGTGGCTGGTGACGTACACGTCGCGCAGCGTGTCGACCGTGACGTGCGTGTAGATCTGCGTCGTGGCCACCGACGAGTGACCGAGCAGCTCCTGCACGACGCGCACGTCGGCGCCGCCCTGCAGCAGGTGCGTGGCGAACGAGTGCCGCAGCGTGTGGGGCGACACGTGCGCGGTGAGCTGCGCCTTCTCGGCCGCGGCCTGGATCACCAGCCACGCGCTCTGCCGCGACAGCGGAGCGCCACGCGCGCCGAGGAACAGCTTGGGGCTCGCTTTCCCCCGCGTCGCAAGATCCGGGCGCACACGGGTGAGGTACGCGTCGACCGCGGCGCGGGCGAACGAGCCGACGGGAACGATCCGCTCCTTGTCGCCCTTGCCGCGAAGGCGCAGGATCTCGCCCGTGGCGAGGTCGTCGACGTCCAGCTGCACCGCCTCCGAGACGCGAGCCCCCGTCGCGTAGAGCAGCTCGAGCAGCGCACGGTCCCGGATTCCGATCGGATCCTCCGCCGACGGCGCGGCCAGCAGCCGCTCGACCTGCTCCACCGTCAGCGCCTTCGGCAGGCGCCGCGCCTGCTTCGGCGGCCGCAGTCGCTGCGAGGGGTCGGCATCCGCGATCCCCTCGCGCGCGAGGAACCGGTGGAGCCCGCGCACCGACGATTGCAACCTCGCGAGCGACGACGCCGCGGGAGGTGGAACGGTGGACGCCCGCTCGGCCGCGAACTCCGCGACGATCGCGGGGGTGACGTCGCCGGTGTCCGCGACGCCGCGCTCCCCCAGCCACTCGAGGTAGCCGGCGAGGTCGCGGCGGTACGCGGCGACGGTGTGGTCGGACAGACCGCGCTCGATCGTGACGTGACGCAGGTAGGCGTCGACCGCGCGATCCAGCTTCATGAGCAGGCGAGCCGCATCAGCGCCTCACTCCGAGGCGCTCGCCTGCCGACGCAGCTTCTCGGCGGCGAGCAGCACGCCGAGCATCATGGCGCCGTTGGCGACCCGCCCGCCGAGCACGGCCGTCACCGCGTCCTCGATCGGCACCCACGCGATCCTGATGTCCGCCTCCTCGCCGTCGCGCGCGAACACCTCCGGGGCGGCCGACAGGCCGGTGGCGAGATAGATGTGGATGATCTCGTCGCTGCCCCCGGGGGTCGGCGCCATGCGCGCGAGCTTCTCCCAGTGCTCCGCGGCGAGGTCGACCTCCTCGGCGAGCTCGCGCTTGGCCGTGTCGAGCGGATCCTCGCCCTCGATGTCGAGCAGGCCGGCCGGGATCTCCCAGTCGCGCATCCGGATCGGATGGCGGTACTGCTGGATCAGCAGGACGCGCTCCTGGTCGTCGATCGCGACGACCGCGACCGCGCCCGTGTGGTCGACGTAGTGCCGGATCAGCTCGTGGTCGTTGTAGAGGAAGCGGTCCTCGCGGACGTCCCACACGCGCCCGTCGAAGACGGTGCGCGAGTCGCGCACGTCGACCTCGAAGGGCTCGTCGTGGAGATCCAGGGCGGTCTCGATCGCGGAGTCGGCCACGTCAGGCGGTCTCCACCTCGAACAGCTCGCTCGCGCGGTGGCGGTCCACCGCCGCGCCGACGAGGCCGCGGAACAGCGGGTGCGGCTCGGTGGGACGCGAGCGCAGCTCGGGGTGCGCCTGCGTGGCGACGTAGTACGGGTGCACGTCGCGCGGCAGCTCGATGAACTCGACGAGGTTCAGGTCGGGGTTGATCCCCGAGAACACGAGGCCCGCGTCGGCGATCTGCTGGCGGTAGGCGTTGTTGACCTCGTAGCGGTGGCGGTGCCGCTCGTGCACCTCGGTCGCCCCGTACACCTCGGCGATGATCGAGCCCTCGTCGAGCTTCGCGGGGTAGAGACCGAGGCGCATCGTGCCGCCGAGGTCGCCGCCGGCAAGGATGTCGACCTGCTCCGCCATGGTGGCGATGACCGGGGCCGACGTCTCGGGGTCGAACTCGCTCGACGACGCGTCCTCGATGCCCGCGACGTGGCGCGCGTACTCGATGACCATGCACTGAAGGCCGAGGCACAGGCCGAGCGCGGGAATGCCCTGCTCGCGGGCGAAGCGCAGCGCGCCGAGCTTGCCCTCGATACCCCGGATGCCGAAGCCGCCGGGAACGCAGATCGCGTCGACGTCGGACAGCTGCTTGGCGGCGCCCTCGGGCGTCTCGCACGTGTCGGACGGGATCCAGCGGATGTTGACCTTGACCTCGTGCGCGAAGCCGCCGGCCTTGAGCGCCTCGGTGACCGACAGGTAGGCATCCGGCAGGTCGATGTACTTGCCGACGAGCCCGACCGTGACCTCGAGCTTCGGGTTGTGCACCGCCTGCAGCACGGTGTTCCAGCGGGTCCAGTCGACCTCGCCGGACTTCTCGCCCAGGCCGAGGCGGCGGACGATGTACGAATCGAGGCCCTGCTCGTTGAGGGTCGACGGGATGTCGTAGATGCTCGGCAGGTCGACGGTGTTGATCACGCCCTCGATGTCGACGTCGCACATCAGGGCGATCTTGTTGCGGTTCGACTCGCTCACGGGGCGGTCGCTGCGCAGGACGAGGGCGTCGGGCTGGATGCCGACCTGGCGGAGCGCGGCGACGGAGTGCTGGGTGGGCTTCGTCTTCTGCTCGCCCGAGGCCCCCATGAACGGCACGAGCGAGACGTGCACGAAGAACACGTTGTCGCGGCCGAGCTCGTGACGCAGCTGGCGCGCCGCCTCGAGGAACGGCTGCGACTCGATGTCGCCGACGGTGCCGCCGACCTCGGTGATGATGACGTCGGGCTGGGGGTCGGCCTGCGACTGCAGACGCATGCGGCGCTTGATCTCGTCGGTGATGTGCGGGATGACCTGCACGGTGTCGCCGAGGTACTCGCCGCGGCGCTCCTTGGCGATGACCTCCGAGTAGATCTGGCCCGTGGTGACGTTCGCGGCCTGGCTCAGGTTCACCCCGAGGAACCGCTCGTAGTGGCCGATGTCGAGGTCGGTCTCGGCGCCGTCGTCGGTGACGAACACCTCGCCGTGCTGGAACGGGTTCATGGTGCCCGGATCGACGTTCAGATACGGGTCGAGCTTCTGCATCACGACGTGCAGACCGCGGGCCGTCAGCAGATTGCCGAGGCTCGCCGCGGTGAGTCCCTTGCCGAGCGAGGAGACCACACCACCCGTCACGAAGATCTGCTTGGTGGTGGTCTCGGATCCCGCGCCAGGTGTCTGCATCACGGGCTTCGATCCTAACAGTCGTTGCTCCGAACGGGCCGAGCGGCGCGTCGTCCGGTCCCGCACCGCGGGATGCGGATCATCCTGCCACGCGCCCTGCGCGCGTCGCGACAAGCGACCACGCGGCGGCCGCCACGGCGGCGAGCACGCACACGACAAGCACCGCAAATGCGGGTTCGTCTCCCGACCAGTCTCCGGTCGTCCAGACGAAGACCGGAAGCGTCGCCGCGGCGGCCGCAGGCGCCACCCAGCGGGCAACGTCGCGGAGCACTCCCGGCCGCAGCCGCGAGCCGCGGATGATGCCGACCGCGCCGGCGGCGAGCGCGAGCAGGCTCAGCGCGACCGTCGCCGCGGGCGGGACGTCGCGCCACGCGTTCCACAGCCACGCGCCCGCCCGGTCCGGCTCCTCGAGCGCTCCCTCGTCGAACGTGAGGCGCAGGCCGAGGTCGTCCCCGTCGTCATCCGGTTCGGGCGTGAGGACATACGAGACCGTGTCGCCGTCGCGGACGACGCGATCCGGCTCCCTCAGTTCGAAGTCCCATCCCTGTCGGTACGCGAGCGCGTCGACCGCGGTCGCGGCGTCGGCGAGCTCGGCGGGAACCGTGAGGGTCACGCCCACCCGCTCCACCTGGACGCGGGTGTCCATATCGAACTCGAGCAGTCCCTCCCACCCGAAGGTCCATCGTGCGTTCAGCGCGGTCCAGCGGATCTCGTCGTGCCATTCGCCTCCGGAGGCCGACGTGATGACCGGATCCTCGAGGCGGTAGGAGATCACGACGTCGTGCTCGCCCTCCAGGGCATCGGGCATCGTCGTCTGCAGCAGCGCCTTGCCCTCGAGCCGGCTGGTGACGAACTCCACCGGCTCGCCGTCGACGGTCACGGAGGTCACCACCAAGCCGGTGTTGACCCCCTCGGCGCGGTCGGTCCACTGCCGCATCACCTGCGGCACGCGGCTTGTGCTGCCGGAGATGCTCACGGCGAGACGCTCCTCGACCGCCAGCGTGAAGCCGCCGTCCGCGTCCCGCTCGAGCACGCCGTCCGCGTCGAACTCCCGCACGAACATCCCGTAGCTGCCTGGCACGTCGCCGCGGAAGACGGCGTCCTCCTCGGGACGCACGGTCGGCGACGGCACGAGGTTGGCGAGCGCGAACGCCGCGACGATCAGCAGCACCGCTCCCGCGCGCAGGGCGATCCGGCCTCCGCCGAGCAGCGCCGGGTCGCGGGCTACCGTGCGGTCGACGCCCGCGTCGTCCATCGCGCGCCGCACGATCGCCGCCGCGCGGCGCGGCGGCGCGAACATCACCGCGTACGGAAGCAGCGGGTCGCGAAGCGTCGCGCGTTCGGCGACGAGGGTCTTCTCGGCGAAGAGCCGGATGCCGAGCAGGTGCTCACGGGCGAACGTCCCGCGCCGCGTCAGGGGGCGGGCGGTGTAGGCGATGGCGAGCACCGCGAGCCCGAGCGCCGTCGTGAGGGCGACGACCGCGACGGGCCACCAGTAGACGCTGAGCGGGAACTGGTGCGACAGCTGCCGCGCGAGCCCGAGCTGCAGCACGGGCAGCGCCAGCGATGTGCCGGCGAAGTTGTCGCGCACGAACCCGGCCGGCACCCGGCGCAGTCCGCGCCGGAACGTGTCACGCCAGGCGGGCGCCCCGAGGTACTCGCGCCACGCATGCGGCCAGTTTCCGACCCGCCCCGTGCGGTGAAGCTCGCGGACGAGGGCCCGCCGAGCGGCGCCGCGGCGCGCGCCGGTGTCCCCCTCCGGGCGTTCGCGCCTCCTGCGCCGCCACAGCCGCGAGAGCCCCTTCGCCTTTGGCTGGGCGGGGCCGGTGGTGAGTGTCTCCTGGTAGTCGGCGAGCGCGCGCACGAGCGGCGCGGTGCCGACCGCGCGCCACAGCCGTGCGGCCACGGTGGCCGGGAGATCGGGATCCGGCTGCGACTGCGGCACGAACCACGCCCGCCCACGCGCGTCGCCCCACGCGACCGCGCGCGCCGCGAGCGCGAGCAGCAGCACGAGCGCCGCGGCCAGCAGCGGAACGAACGGCCCCACGACCATGACCCAGTACAGGATGGGCGGCGCGGGCATCGCGAACGTGCCGGGATCGAAGTGCATCCGGAACCAGTACGCGCTGTGCGGCGGCAGGTTCTGGTCGGTGACCACCTCGTACGTGATCGTCTCGGGGGTCTCGCTGTCGGCGGTGAGCTCGACGCTGCTGCTCACGAGCAGCCACGAGAGCCCGGCGCGAGGATCGCGGGCGAACGCGTCGACGAGGTCGCGCGGCACCGTGACGGAGACGGTCGTCGACCCCGATCCGTGGCTCCAGTCGGGGCCGAAGGCGTCCCACTCGAGCTCGTCCGTCCATTTGCGCGTCGACTCGTCGAACGCGGCGTGCGCGACGTCCTGCAGCGTGTAGCGCAGGACGAGGTCGTGATCGCCCTCGAGCCGCTCCCCCGCGTCGACGAAGAACTCCGTGCGCGTGCCGCGTTCGCGGACCTCTGGCTCGATGCTGACCCCGTCGAACTCGGCCGACACGAGCGTGGGACGCACGTCGTGCCCCTCGTACTGCCCGGCGATCACCCGCTCGATGCCCGACTCGTCCGCACCGTCGGGGAAGACGGCGGTGATGCGCTCCTCGACCTCCATCCGCAGCCGTCCGTCGGCATCGCGGACAAGCGTGTAGTCGGCCTCGAAGGAGCGCGCGATCCAGGTCTCGTCGCTCGTCCCGGCCGCCTCGATGTAGTCGTCGAAACCCATCGGCTCGTTGATGACGGGGCCGACCAGCAGCAGGATCCCCACCGCCGCGACCACGGACCAGACCGCACGCGCGGCGAGCCGCGTCCCCCGCGATCCACGCGCCCGGGATCGCGCCTCGATCCGCAGCAGAGCCGCCGACAGCCACCGGTACAGCGGCGTCTGCCTCCGCGGTGGGACGGGGACGGCGTCGTCCGGTCGCACGTCGTCAGCGGCCGGATGGTGCTCGGTCATGCCCGAACGGAGCCGAGCTCAAGCAGCTCGCGCGCGTGGGTGAGGGCCGCGTCCGAGTCGGTGAGCCCCGACAGCAGCCGGGCCATCTCGGCCTCCCGCTCGGCACCATCAAGCCGCGTGACGCTCGACGACGTGACGGATCCGTCGTTCGCCTTGACCACGCTGAGATGGTTGCCCGCGAATGCCGCGACCTGGGCGAGGTGCGTCACGGCGATCACCTGCGAGGTCTCGGCGAGCCGCGCCAGGCGCCGACCCACCTCGATGGCGGCGGCACCGCCGATGCCCGCGTCGACCTCGTCGAAGACGAACGTCGGCACCGGATCGGTCTGCGAGATCACGACCTCGATCGCGAGCATCACGCGGCTGAGCTCACCGCCCGACGCGCCCTTCGACACGGGGCGTGGCTCCGCGCCGGGGTGCGGGGCGAGCAGCAGCGCCACCTCGTCGCGGCCATGCGTCGACTCGGCGCCGGGCGAGACCTCGACCTGAAGGCGGGCGTCGGGCATGGCGAGCGCGTGGAGCTCCTCGGTCACCGCCTCCGACAGCCGCGCCGCCGCCTGGGTGCGCGCGGCGGTCAGCGCGTCGGCACGGGCATCCAGGATCTCCCGCGCCTCGGCGAGCTGGCCGCGCAGGCGCTCGACCCTGTCGCCGTCGTCATCCAGCTCGGCAAGCCGCGCCGATCCGTTCTCGAGCAGGGCGATCGCCGCGTCGAGCGATCCGTGTGCGCGAACGAGACCGTTCAGGATGGAGCGGCGCTCCTCCACTGCCGCGAGCTCGGCCGGACCCGTCTCGTCGAGGTCGGCGAGGAATCCCGAGAGCTCCACGGCGATGTCGGCGGCGCGGTAGCCGAGGTCGGCGAGCTGCTCGCCGAGGCCTGCGAGGGCCGGATCCGCCACCCGCTCGAGGGCGCGGCGCGCGTCGGCGAGAAGGGTGGAGACATCCACTCCGCCCTCCTCGCTCGAGAGCGACTCTCGGGCGAGGGCCGCGGCGGCCCGCAGCTCCTCGGAGTTCGCGAGGCGCTCGGCGCGCTCGGCGAGCGCGACATCCTCCCCGGGTTCGGGCGCTGCCTGCTCGATCTCGGCGAGCGTGGTGCGCAGGGCCTCCGCCTCGACGGCCCGGGCATCGCGATCCGTGACGAGCCCGGTGAGCTCGCGATCGAGGGCGCGCCAGGTGTCGTATGCCTCGCGGTACGCGGCGAGCGCATCGCGCACCGCATCGCCGGCGAACCGGTCGAGGGCATCCCGCTGAGCCGCGGCCGTCTTCAGCCGCAGCTGATCCGACTGTCCGTGCACGACCACCAGGGCGTCGGCGAGATCGGCGAGCACTCCCGCGGGGGCCGCGCGTCCGCCGACGCTCGCGCGACTGCGTCCCTCCGCGGCGAGCGTGCGGGAGAGGTAGAGCTCGGCGCGGCCCCCGCCGATGGGCTCGAGGTCGCCGCCGGCCTCGCGGACGCGCTCGGCGACCGGCCCGTCCTCGGGCACGATCCAGACGCCCTCGACCGACGCCTGCGGCGCCCCGGCGCGCACCGCGCCGGAGTCGGCGCGCTGGCCGAGCAGCAGCCCGAGCCCCGTGACGACCATCGTCTTGCCGGCGCCGGTCTCGCCCGTGATCGCGGTGAACCCCGGCCCCATGGGCAGGCTCGCCTCACTGATCACGCCCAGGTCCTTCAGGCGCATCTCCTCGATCATGCGCTCACTCCGTCGCCTCCGGCAGGGCCATGAGCACGTCCGGGATCGTGTCGATCGCGCCGGTTCCGGCGGGCTCGCTCGGGCCGCGCCATCCGGCCACAGGCAGCTTGAACTTGCGCACGAGCCGGTCGGTGAAGGCCGCGGGATGCAGGCGCGCGAGCCGCACGGGGTTCGGCGAGCGGCGCACGGACACGCGCGCGCCGGGAGGGAGCGGATGCGAGCGGCGCCCGTCGCACCACAGGACAGCGGATGCGCCGGCCCCGCCCTCGAGCACCTCGACCGCGATCGCATGCTCCGGCCCGACGACGAGCGGCCGCGCGAACAGCGCGTGGGCCGACAGCGGCACGACGGCGATCGCCTGCACGGTCGGCCAGATCACGGGGCCGCCGGCCGAGAAGTTGTACGCGGTCGAGCCGGTCGGCGTCGCGATCACGACGCCGTCGGCGCCGAAGGTCGACAGCGGACGCTTGTCGATCTCCATGACGACCTCGATCATCTTCTCGCGACTGTCCTTCTCGACCGTCGCCTCGTTCAGCGCCCAGGTCTCGTACACGACGCGCCCCGAGCGGTCCTTCACCCTCACATCGAGCGCGAGACGCTCCTCCACGCCGTAGTCGCCGGCGATCGCGCGATGCACCGCGGAATCCATCGCGTCGCGCTCGATCTCGGCGAGGAAGCCGACGTGCCCCATGTTGATGCCCAGCACGGGCGCGGTGCTCTCGCGCACCAGCTCGGCGGCACGCAGGATGGTGCCGTCGCCGCCGAGGACGATCGCGAGATCGATGTCGGCGAGCGGCACGTCCCTCCCCAGCACCGCCACGTCGGCGAGCACGGGAGCCAGGGCCGACAGCTCGACGCGGTCCTCGTGCGCGAGCACCGGCACGGCGCCCGAGGCCCGCAGCAGCCCGGTCACGCGCACCGCCGCCTCGACGGTGTCCTCGCGATGGGCGTGCGCGACGACCAGGATCTTCCGCTCGCTCATCGGCCTCCGTCGCTGTCCGTCGGGTTGCGCGTCATCCCGCGCAGCACCGCTCGATCGTGGTCTTCCATTCTGTCGGATCCGTCCCTCGCCCCGGGGCGATGTGGATGAGCGTCTCCACATTCCCGTGCGTCCCGTGGATCGGTGAAGGAAGGACGCCCAGCGTGCCGAGTCCGAGATCCCTCGCCGTGAACAGCACCTCGAGGACGGCGTCGGCCCGCAGGCCGGCGTCCGTCACCACTCCCCCGCCGATCTTCGACCGGCCCACCTCGAACTGCGGCTTCACCAGCAGGATGACGTCGGCATCGCGCGATGCGACCTGCGCGACGGCGGGCAGCACCTGGGTGAGGGAGATGAAGGAGAGATCGCCGGTGATCACGGATGGCGCCGCGTCGACGCCGCTCGCGGCGGCAAGCGACTCCGCGGTCATGTAGCGGACGTTGTATCCCTCGACCGACCGCACGCCGCCGTCGATCGCGACCGATGGCGCGAGCTGGCCGTGGCCGACGTCCACGGCGATCACCGGGTCGGCGCCGCGCTCGCGAAGCACCTGCGTGAAGCCGCCGGTGGATGCTCCCATGTCGAGCGCGACCCTGCCCGCGACGTCGATGCCGAAGCCGTCGAGCGCGCCGATCAGCTTGTGCGCGCCGCGGCTGACGTAGTGGTCCGACTCGGTGACCGCGATGTCGGTCGCGTCATCCACCTTGATGGACGCCTTCGCGGCGACGCGGCCGGCGACCTGCACCCGCCCTTCCTCGATGAGGGTCGCGGCGTGCGTCCGCGAGCGCGCGAGGCCGCGCGCCGCGAGCGCAGCATCCAGCCGCTGCGTCATGTGCCGGGAGCCGGCTCCGGCGGCGCCTGGTCGAGTCGGCGCGCGAGTTCGTCGTGCAGGCTCGCGTATGCGGCCGCCCGGGCGGCGAGCGGCTGCCCCTCGATGACCCGCACGCGGCTCACGAGGCCTTCGGCGCCGTCGTTGTCTTCGCTCACGCGATCCAGGTTACGTGTCGCGGTCGCGCTCAGGAGCGTGCCGCGCGGAACGGGTCGGCGTACAGCCGCTCCGGCACGCGGAACCCGAAGATCTGACGCCCCGTGTCCCAGATCGCCTTGGCGGCGGCGCGCAGCAGGTCGATGGGCTCGCCCTCCGCGACGATCTGGACGTCGGCGCCGTCGATGCGGACCGCCGCGTCGCGCACCCACACGGTGTCGCCCTTCACCCTCGCGACGGGGTACGGCTCGAAGAGCTGGCGCAGGTCGCTCACGATGTACGTCGGCCGGCTGTCGACCGGGGCCGCCAGCACGTGCTTCGGCCGGTCGATGCCGGTCAGCACCAGCACCGACGGCACGCCCGCGCGATTCGCGCCGAGGATGTCGGTGTCCAGTCGGTCGCCGATGAACAGGGGCGATGTCGCGCCGAAGCGCGCGACCGCCTCATGGAAGATCGGCGCCTCTGGCTTGCCCGCGACGGTCGCCAGGCGTCCGACGGCCGTGTGGACGGCCGAGACGAGCGTGCCGTTTCCCGGCGCGATGCCTCGGGCCTGCGGGATCGTCCAGTCGGTGTTGGTGGCGATCCACGGGATGCCGCCCTCGTCCTCGGGAAGCTGCAGGGCGAATGCCGCCTCGGCGAGCTGGGTCCAGGAGACGTCGGGCGCGAAGCCCTGCACCACGGCCGCCGGGTCGTCCTCCGCGCTGCGCGTGACGACGAAGCCGGCCTTCTCGACCTCGATGACGAGCCCCTCGCCGCCGACGACGAGCACCGTCGATCCGGGCGCGACCTTCTGCGCCAGCAGTCGCATCGCCGCCTGCGGGCTGGTCACGACCTCGTCGGGCCGCGTGTGAAGCCCGAGCTCGACGAGGTGAGCCGCGACGGTCGCATCTGTGCGCGACGCGTTGTTGGTGATGTAGCCGAGGCGCCGTCCTTCGGCCGCCGCGCGGTTCAGGCTCTCGACCGCGTGCGGAAGCGCGCCGGGGCCCGCATAGACGACGCCATCGAGATCTGCCAGCACCACGTCCACGCCGTCGAGCGGCGTGCGCTGCGGCGCGCGCTTAGAAAAGAGCGCCATCGGGCCGTGCCTGTCCGTCGTCACCGCGCTTCTTCTCGCCGGAGGTGTCATCCTCAGCATCAGCCTCCGGGTCGGGCTCGGGCTCGGGCTCGACCGCAGCTTCGGCCTCGAGCTCCGGCTCGGCCTCGAGCTCCGGTTCAGCCTCGGGAGCCTCGTCGATCTCGGCGAGGATCTCCGCGACCTCGTCCTCGACGGTGAACTCCTCGTCGGAGGGCTCGTCCTCGGACGGCTCGTCCTCGGAGGGATCCTCGGCAGGGGCGTCGTCCTCCCCCGCGTCCTCGAGAGACGACTCGGCCGCAGCCTGCTCGTCCACGTCCACGTCCTCGTCGAGGGGCTCGTCCGGCAGCTCCTCCGTGTCGGCGTCGTCGATCTCGATGACGTCGAACTCGTCCTCGTCGACCGTGTGGCCGAGCGCATCGGCGGCGATCTCCGCGCGGCGGTGCCATTCGGCAGCCTCGTCGGTCAGTCCGAGGTCCTCGAGAACGGTGGCGCGCGCGGCGAACAGCCCCGGGCTCCACTCGAATGCGCGGTCGGGGTCGAGCTCCGGGATGTCGAGCTCGACGAGCGCAAGCTGGGTCTCGCCGAGGTCGAGGCGCGCTCCCGACATCGCGATGGCGAGTTCCACGCGCACGGCGGTGGGCAGCGCGGCCCGGTCGACCGCACGGCCCTCCTCGAGGGCGCGCTCGGGACGGCCGAGACCGCGCTCGCTGTCGACGATGAGCGCGATCAGGTCGTCTCGGCCGGTGATCCGGCGGTGGGTGCGCAGCTCGCGCAAGGCGAGCGCGAAGTCACCGACCGTGTAGGCCGTGATCGCGAGCGTCTCGCGCGCGACCGCGACGCGGCCGGCATGGCGCACCGCTGCCTGGGCGTGCTCATGCGCGAGCGCGGGATCCTCATCCAGCGTCCGCGCCGCCATCGCAAGGTGACGGGCGACACGCTCCGCGTTCTCCTTGCTCAGCGTCTTCAGCTCATTGCGGGCCGTGCTCGGCAGATCGCGCGGGGTGAGCTCCTCCGGCAGCTCCGGATCCGGGATCCGCACGTGCTCGGGCGGACGCGAGTTCGAACGCTCACGCCCATCGTCGCGGCGATCGAATCGACGGTCGCCGTCTCGCTGCGGACGGTCACCGTAGGAACGGCGCTCACCATCACGCTGGGGCCGGTCGCCGTAGGAACGCCGCTCACCATCCCGCTGCGGCCGGTCGCCGTAGGAACGCCGCTCACCATCCCGCTGCGGGCGGTCGCCGTAGGAACGACGCTCACCATCCCGCTGAGGGCGGTCACCATACGAACGACGCTCACCATCCCGCTGCGGACGGTCACCGTACGAACGGGGACGATCACCGTCACGCTGCGGACGGTCGCCATAGGAACGCGGACGATCACCATCGCGTTGCGGGCGGTCACCGTAGGAACGGCGCTCACCATCGCGTTGCGGGCGGTCACCATAGGAACGGGGACGGTCACCATCGCGTTGCGGGCGGTCACCATAGGAACGGGGACGGTCACCATCCCGCTGCGGCCGGTCACCATAGGAACGGGGACGGTCACCATCCCGCTGCGGCCGGTCACCATAGGAACGGGGACGGTCACCATCGCGCTGCGGACGGTCACCATAGGAACGCGGCTTATCGCCGTCGCGCGAGTAACGAGCACGGTCGCCATCGCGCTGCGGGCGATCACCGTACGAACGAGGGCGGTCGCCATCCCGCTGAGGGCGATCGCCGAACGAACGACGCTCACCATCGCGCTGCGGACGGTCACCGTACGAGCGGGGACGATCACCGTCACGCTGCGGACGGTCACCGTACGAGCGGGGACGATCGCCATCGCGCTGCGGGCGATCTCCGTACGAACGGGGACGATCGCCATCGCGCTGGGGCCGGTCGCCGTACGAGCGGGGCTTGTCGCCATCCAGCGAGTAACGGGGGCGGTCGCGATCACGCTGCGGGCGATCTCCATACGAACGACGCTCGCCGTCGCGCTGCGGGCGGTCGCCATACGAGCGCGGCTTGTCGCCGTCGCGCGAGTAACGCGGACGATCGCCGTCACGCTGCGGACGGTCGCCGTTACCGCGAGGGCGGTCGCCGTCGCGACGCGGGCCCTGCCCGCCCTGTCCAGAGGAGCCACGGTTGTCGCGGCGCTCGTCCCGTCCTCGGTCCGGTCGGTCGTCGTCAGCCATGTTCACTCCTCTAGAGATACCCGTATAAATGCAGAAGGGCCACCCGTCGTTGGGTGGCCCTTCTGTTCACGTGAAGTCCGGCGG